>NZ_CP082945.1:3057500-3386250 GCF_019933235.1 Streptomyces angustmyceticus
TGGAGTCCTCCGCACGCGCGGTGACCTTGTACTTCGTCCCGCGGTCCAGCGGCTTGTCCGGCCGCCAGGAGGTGCCGTCGGCGGACAGGGTCCCCTCGACCTGCTTCTTGGACTCGGCCGCGGTCATGGTGACCCCGGTGAGCTTTCCGCGGCTGACCGTGACCGAGGAGTCACTGTTGAGGCCCGCGCCGCTCGCGCCGTCCTCCGGCAAGATCTTGATCTTGGCCTGGGACACATCCTTCGCGGCCGCCTCGTCCACCTGCTGGGTGTTCTCGTGCCGGGTGCCGTCGCCACCGCCATCGCCATGGTCAGCTGCTGTGCTGCCATTACACGCCGCAAGTGTGAGTACGCCGCCGAGCAGCGTTGCGCTGGCTATAAGCCCCTTCCGGCGCTTGCTGTCCGTTATCACACGCATCTCCATTGCTACCGATTTCGCAGACTTCCCCGAGCGAGCTGCCAACTGAACGCAGGCATATCTGGACGCAGGCATTCCGGCCGACGCCATATGAACGCCTTTTCCGTTTCGCCCGTTCCATGCGTCGAGGAAGTGTGGGGAAGGCCACTTATCCCGCTACGTCGGTTAGGAGGTGCTCACACCCTGTTCATCCCTTTCGCCGGGACCGGGATCTTATCGGCGGCATCGGCGGCTCCCGCCCGCCGCGCCACCGTCACGTAACGGACCCCCCTACAGCGCGTAGCCGTACGGGGGTCCTGGTCGTCGGTGCGGGGTGTCGGTTCCGGTCAGCCCACCCCGTCCGCGTCGTCCGCGAGGTCCCACTCCGCCGCGTTCCACTCGGCGTCCGGGTCGTAGTCGGTCAGCTCCTCACTGCTCCACGAGGCCTGGGCGAGTTCGGTGCCCGGCACCGAGGTGACCAGGTCGAACGGGTCGATCAGGTGGGCCAGCGCCTCCGCCGGGTCCTCCTTGACCGTCTCCACGGACTGTCTGCGCTCCTCGTCCGGCAGCGACGGGTCGCCGCCGATGCGATCGAGGGCGGCGCCGGTCAGCTGCCCGGCGTCGGTGACCTCCATGATCAATTCGACATGAAGGCGCACAAAACGTGATGTCTCACCATTGCTCATAGCACGGAGGTTAGGCATGGACGGGTCCTGACTTCCCCGCGACCCGCGGCGGTCACTAACATCTGAGGTCAACGGCCAATTCGCCGAACCCACAAGGGGGATCGCTTTCGTGACCGCACGACGACCACTGCTGACCGCCGCGGCCGCGGGATCGGTACTGTTCGCCCTGTGGTTCGTCCCCTCCGCGAACGCGAGTGCGGGGGCTGACGGAGTGACAGATTCCGGCCTGCGGGCGGCATCCGCCGCGGCCGGTCCCGGTCTGGCCGACCGGGTGAACGGCGGGGCGCAGGAGACCGGCAGCGGTTCCACGACGACCGCCCCGCAACACCGCGCCACGGGCCCCGGCTCCGGCTCCGGCACGGCCACCGGCACCGAGAGCCGCTCCGCCGTCGCCCGGCCGCACCTCCTCGCCGACACCGGCAGCCCGGACACCACGCCGTACGTGATCGGCGGCGTCGCCTGTCTCGCGCTCGGCGCCGGGCTGGTCAGCTACTCCGTCGGCCGCACCCGCGACGGCCTCCTCTGAACCCACGCGGCGGCACGGGGAACCCGGAGGGCGGGGAACCCAGGAGCCCGGAGCGCGAGGGCGGGGGAAGCGCCGGCGGGGAAGCCCACGGCCCGGCAGGACGGGACGGGCCGTCGCCCCGCCCCTGCCGTGGCGCCCCGGGCCGGCGCGCTACGCCAGCTCGCCCGTGACCGACTCCACCGCCGCCACCAGCTTTCCGGCCCGTACGAACGCGTACGCGCCCTCCAGGTCCGGCGCCAGGAAGCGGTCCCCGCCCGGTCCCTGGACGCCGGCCGCGCGGACCGCGTCCAGGACGGCGCGGGTGGCGGGCGCCGGCGTGAGGCCCTCGCGCATCTCGATGGCGCGGGTCGCGGCGTAGAGCTCGACGGCGATGATCCGGGTCAGGTTGTCGACCGCGGTGCGCAGCTTGCGCGCCGCCGACCAGCCCATCGAGACATGGTCCTCCTGCATCGCGGAGGACGGGATGGAGTCCACCGAGGCGGGTGCGGCGAGCCGCTTCAGCTCGCTGACCAGGGCGGCCTGGGTGTACTGGGCGATCATCAGCCCGGAGTCGACGCCCGGGTCGCCGGCCAGGAAGGCGGGCAGCCCGTGCGAGCGGTTCTTGTCCAGGAGGCGGTCGGTGCGGCGCTCGGCGATCGAGCCGAGGTCGGCCGCGGCGATGGCCAGGAAGTCCAGGACGTAGGCGACCGGGGCGCCGTGGAAGTTGCCGTTCGACTCGACCCGGCCGTCCGGGAGGACCACGGGGTTGTCGACGGCCGCGGCGAGCTCGCGCTCGGCGACCAGGCGGGCGTGGTCGAGGGTGTCCCGGCCGGCGCCGGCGACCTGCGGGGCGCAGCGGATGGAGTAGGCGTCCTGGACGCGCGGGGCGTCGTCCTGGTGGTGGCCGGTGAAACCGGAACCCGCCAGCACCTTGGCCATGTTGGCCGCGGCGGCGGCCTGCCCGGGGTGCGGGCGGATGGCGTGCAGCTCGGGCGCGAGGACCTTGTCCGTGCCGAGCAGCGCCTCCAGGGAGAGGGCGGCGGTGATGTCCGCGGAGGTGAACAGCCGGGCGAGGTCGGCGCAGGCCATCACGAGCATGCCGAGCATGCCGTCGGTGCCGTTGAGGAGGGCCAGGCCCTCCTTCTCGCGCAGTTCGACGGGCTCGATGCCGTGCGCCGCCAGCAGCTCGCCGGCCGGCCGTACGACGCCGTCGGGGCCCTCCGCGTCCCCCTCGCCCATCAGCGCCAGCGCGCAGTGCGAGAGCGGCGCCAGGTCGCCGGAGCAGCCGAGCGAGCCGTATTCGTGCACGACGGGCGTGATGCCGGCGTTGAGTATGGCGGCCATCGTCTCGACGACGAGGGGGCGGACGCCGGTGTGCCCGGAGGCGAGCGTCTTCAGCCGCAGGAACATCAGCGCGCGGACCACCTCGCGCTCGACCCGCGGCCCCATGCCGGCCGCGTGCGAGCGCACGATGTTGCGCTGGAGCTGCACGCGGAGTTCGGGGCTGATGTGGCGGACGGCCAGGGCCCCGAAGCCGGTGGAGACGCCGTAGACGGGGTCGGGCTTGGCGGCGAGTTCGTCGATGAAGGCGCGGGAGGTGGCGACGGCCGCGAGGGCCTCCTCGGACAGCTCGATCCGGGCCGCTCCGCGGGCCACCGCGATGACGTCCTGTGCGGTCGTGCCGGACGTCCCCAGCACCACAGTGTGCATATCCATATTCAGGAACCCTAGAGACTGAATCGCCGGATGTCACCACCGGATTTCGGGAGCACTCCTTACGGTGCGTGCACCGGCACCCGGGGTCCGTGCGGGGACACCATGCCTCACCGCCGGAAGCGGCGGCGCTCCGGCCCCGACCGCCGGTCCGGGGCGTCCGCGAGGCGGACGACCGGGTCCTCCTTGCCGCCGTGCCGCCCGGCGACCACCGGCTCGCCCGACCGCGCCGCCTTCGCCTTGTACTGCGCCGCGTCCGCGAGCCGGAAGAGCCGGCGGGCGCTGCGCACCGGACCGATCGGATCGCCGGTCGAGGCGACCCCGACCGCGACCCCCTCGCCGAGGTCCAGCTCCCCCGCCCGGTCGCACAGCTCGCCGGCCACCTTGACCACCTCGTCGGCCGGCGGACCCACGGCGAGCAGGCAGAACTCGTCGCCGCCGAGCCGCGCGGCCAGCACCCCCGGCAGCATCGCCCCGCACAGGGACAGCACCGAGCCGAAGCGCTCCAGCAGCCGGTCCCCGACCGCATGGCCGCGCGAGTCGTTCACCCGCTTCAGGCCGTTCAGGTCGCACACCACCAGACTGACCACCACCTCGTCCCTGCGGTGCAGCTCCAGCGCCTCGTCCAGCCGCATGTCGACGGCGCGACGGTTGGCCAGGCCCGTCAGGGAGTCGGTGAAGGCGAGCCGGCGGACCTCCGCCAGCCGCTCGGTCTGGGCGATCCCGGCGGCCGTCACCGCGGCCAGCACGCTCGCGAAGTCGGCGTCCGGCCGGCCGAAGACCGGCTCCCCGGCGCGCCGGGCGACATACAGCTCGCCCCACGCCCTGCCGTGCAGCACGATCGGCGCGACCACGCAGCAGCCCCGGCCGCGGCGGCGCAGCGCGGCCACCCGCTGCGGGTTCGCGCCGCCGGCCTCGTCCGCGACCTCGTCCCGCCGCTGGGCCGCGGCCGCGGACACCGGGCCGTCGTGCGGTTCCTCGGCGGTCTCCACCCAGGCGCTGGGCTCGCCGCCGCCCGCCCACTGCTCGTGCAGGAAGCCGACGATCTCCGGGAACTCGTGGACGGGGTAACTCTCGTCGTCCGGAAACTCCTCCTCGTCGGCGGCGAGTTCGCCGACGTTGACCAGCACCCGCAGCTTGCCCAGCTCGCGCTCCCACTTCGAGATCGCCGCGAAGGATCCCCCCAGGGCCTGGCGCACGCCCTGCGCCGCGGCGTGCGCCGAGTCGCGCGGTGTATGCGCGGCCGCCATCGCCTGCGCCAGCTCCACCACGGCTCGCAGCCGCGCATCGCCCTCGCCCGTCACCGGATCCTCGCATTCCGTCACCGTGAGCACGCTCTGTTTACAGCGTAGGAATGTTTAACCCCTTTCGCCCCTTCCGGGGGAGATTGACACCTGGGCGTTATTCGCGTCGTTATCGGCGGCCGGCCTTGGGGCGTTCGCGGGGTCGTCGCTGGTCGGGGGTGGACGGGGTGGGAACCGGGGCGGGGCGATCGCGGGGGTGGGGGTGAGCGGGCAGAGGGGAGCGGTGGCTGTTACGGTGCGTCACCGCTCACCTCGGGAGGTACGGCCCTTCCGTCGTTCACCGCGGGACGTGCGGCCCCTCCGTCGTCCACCGCGGGGCGGCCGCTCCCGGTCCGGTTACTCCCCCGGCCAGTCCGGGTCCCGCTTCTCGTTGAAGGCCGCGACGCCCTCCGCGCGGTCCCCGGAGAAGGCCACGCTGCGCCAGGCGCCGTCCTCCAGCTCCAGGCCGGCGCGCAGGTCCAGCCCGTGGCCCAGGCGCATGGCGCGCTTGGCGGCGCGCAGGCCGACCGGCGAGTTGCGGGCGATCGTGGCCGCCAGCTCCAGCGCCGCGTCCCGGTCCTGCCCGTCCGCCACCAGCCGGTCGACCAGCCCCAGCTGCGCGGCCTCCGCGGCCCGCACCCGGCGCGCGGTGAAGACCAGCTCGGCCGCCCGCGCCGCGCCCACCCGGCGCGGCAGCAGCTGGGTGCCGCCGCCCCCGGGGATGACGCCCACCGACACCTCCGGCAGGCCGACCTCCGCCGTGCCGTCCGCGACGATCAGGTCGCAGGCCAGCGCCAGCTCGAAGCCGCCGCCGAGGGCGAAGCCGTGCACCGCGGCGATGGTGGGCACCGGCAGCTCCAGTACGCCGGTGTACGCGGCGCGGGTGTGCGGGCGCTGGCGCATCAGGTCCGCGTCCGTGAAGGAGTTGCGCTCCTTGAGGTCCGCGCCCACGCAGAACGCCCGCTCGTGGGTGGAGGTGAGGACCACCGCCCGCACGGAGCGGTCCGCGGCCAGCTCGGCGCAGGCCCGCGACAGGCTGTCGGCCATGGCCGTCGAGACGGCGTTCATGGCCTTCGGGCGGTCCAGGACCAGTTCCGCCACGAAGCCGTGGCGCTCGACGGCCACCCAGCCGTCCGCGCCGAACCGTTGCCGTTGTCCCTGCCGTTCCATGGAACCCTCCCTGTTAACGGTCGTTGACCTGACGAGGGGATCATGCCAGGCGGGCGGGGCCGGGGACAGGGATGGGGCGGGTGGGGTGGAGCGGGGGCGACGGGACGCGGGGGCGACGGGGAGCGGGAACCGGGCGTAGGCCGGGGGCCGGTCGGGTGGGCGTACGGGTCGGGTGGCCGTTCAGTGGTCGTTGCGGCGCCCCGGAGGGTGCGGCCTCAGCCGCTGGTGCCCTGGTTGGCGCGGCGGCTCAGCAGCCAGGGCTCGACCACGCCCAGGCCGCGTACGGGGCGCTGCCACATCGGCTGGAGCGCGAAGCGGTACGACGGCGGCGGGGCGCCGGTGCCCTCCTCGGCCGCCTTCTCCGCGGCCGCGGCCTCGGCCTCGGAGACCGGCGCGTCACCGATACGGCCCAGTTCCTCGGCGAACGCCTCGTCCACCAGCACGGTGTCCTTGGGCGCTATCGACGTGAGGCGGCTGGCGAGGTTGACGGTCGTGCCGAAGACATCGCCCATCCGGGTCGTGACCGTGCCGAAGGCGATGCCGACCCGCAGCTCCGGCATCGTCTCGTCGTGGGTCATCGTCTCAATCAGCCGCAGGCCGATCTCGGCGGCGATGCCGGCGTCGTCGGCGGAGAAGAGGACCTCGTCGCCGAGGGTCTTGATGAGCCGGCCGCCGTGCGCGGCCACCAGGTCGGAGCAGGTGGTCTCGAACGCCTCCACCAGCTCGCCCAGCTCCTCCTCCTCCAGGCGGCGGGTCAGCCGGGTGAACCCGACCAGGTCGGCGAAGCCGACGGCGAGCCGGCGGTCGACCATCTCCGCGTCGTCCTGGGCCCGGACGACCCGGCCGGTGGCGGCGGCGAGCTGGCGCCGCCAGACGTAGACGAGGAACTCCTCCAGCTCGGGCAGGAGCAGCTCGACCAGCGGGTACGTGATCTCCGTACGGGTCAGGCCGGAGTCCAGGGGCTCGGTGAGGCCCTCCAGGAACGAGTCGATCTGCCAGTCGGCGAGGCGGGCGGTGGTCTGGCCCGTGGAGCGGGCGACCTGGACGGCCATGGCCTCACTCAGCAGGCCGGCCTCGACGAGGCCGGCGAGGCGGCGCAGGGCCAGCACGTCGGCCTCGGTGAGGGCCTTGACCTGGCCGATGTCGGCGAAGCCCATGGCCCGCCAGAAGCGGGCCGCCAGGTCCATGGAGACGCCGGCGGCGCGGGCGGCCTGGAACGGCGTGTAGCGGCGGTCGGCGCCCAGGATGAGCTGTTCGAGGCGGACGGCGATGTTGTTCTCGTCGCTGTCGGCGGTGGCGTCGGCCCGGCCGGTGGTGCCCTCGCCGCGGGCCCGCGGGGGGTCGTCGGCGGGGACGTCGCGTACGGCGTCGTCGTCGATTGCCCTGTCGCGCGAGGCGGCGCCCGAGTCGTCGGCGGTCACCGGCCGCTCCCTGTCCGATCCGTGCGCACTGCCCTTCCGATCACTGCTCGCCGGTGGTCCGCTCCCTGGCGGACCGCCTCAACGATACGGCAGGTGTGCTCTGGCTCACTCTCACATGTCGGCTGTGGACAAGGAAGTGGTGGGGGTGTGTCGGTGGGGGGTGTGGGCCGAGTGGGTCTGATATCGGGCGGTGGGGGCCGGTGGGGTGCCGCGGGGGCGGCGGCCGGCGGGGCTGGCCTGCCAGTGGGGGCCGAGCGGGATGGCCTCGGCCGGTGGGGGCGGGCGTTTGCGCCCGTTCGCCGTGGGTGGGGGGCCGGAGGGGACGCCCGGTACCCCTCCCCCAGCCTTCGGCCGGGAGGTGCCCCCACGGCGCGGGCGCATCTGGTACGTGCAGAAGTCGACCCGGCGTTCGCTCCGGTCCTGCGGGCGGGGCACCGGACATCCCCTCCGGCCTACGACGTGGGCGGCCGTCCCGCCGTACCCGTAGCCGTCACGGACATGAACATCGGCCGCCTCCTCGCCACGCCGCCGCCACGGACACGGCATCGGCGGCCCTCCCGCTGTACCCGTCACCGTCACGGACAGGACCTCGGTGGGCGCCCGTCCCCCCTACGCCTCCTGGGCCGGCCGCAGATGGACGATGTCGCCGGCGGCTACTGGCTGCTGTACGCCGTTCGGGGTGGCCAGGACGAGGCGGCCGTCGGCGTCGATGGCCACGGCTTCGCCGGTGAGGGCGGTGTCGCCGGGGAGTTCGGCGCGTACGGTGCGGCCGAGGGTGGCGCAGCCCGCGGCGTATGCCTCCTGGAGGCGGCTGGTGGTGGGGTCGCCGTCGGCGGACTGCCATTCGCCGTACCACTGCTCCAGGGAGCGGAGGACGGCGCGCAGGAGCGGGTCGCGGTCGGTGGTGGTGGCGCCTGCCAGGGCCAGGGAGCCCGCGGTGGGTACGGGGAGTTCGGCGGCGGTCAGGGAGACGTTGAGGCCGATGCCGATGACGACGCCGGGGCCCGCGCGTTCGGCGAGGATGCCGCCGACCTTGCGTTCGGTGAGGGTGCCGCCCGGGCGGAGGGCGTCGGAGTCGTCGGAAGTTACCAGCAGGTCGTTGGGCCACTTGAGGGCCGTGTCGACGCCGGCGGTGCGGGAGAGGGCGCCGGCGGCGGCGACTCCGGCGAGCAGGGGGAGCCAGCCCCAGCGCTCCGCGGGGGCGCGCGGGGTGAGGTAGACGGAGAAGAAGAGGCCGGAGCGCGGGGGCGCCGACCAGGTGCGGTCGAGGCGGCCGCGGCCGGCGGACTGTTCCTCGGCCACCAGAACGGCGCCCTCGGTCTCCCCCTTTGCCGCACGGGCCGCCAGGTCGCTGTTGGTGGAGCCGGTGGCGGCGACGACGTCGAGCGAGGTCCAGAGCGAGCCGGGCCGTACGAGGGCGCGGCGCAGGGCCGTGGCGTTCAGCGGGGGGCGGCCCAGGTCGCTCCAGGGACCGGCGTCTTTGTCCCGGTTTTCCGGTGGTTGAGGCGTCATGGGACCAGCCTAGGTGTGGTCAACGACGCAGTGCCGCTGAGCAGTCCCGCCGATACGCTACGAATCAGTAGCCCAACCCTCAGCACGAGCACCAGTCCAGGACGAGCAGGAGCCGCATCCCGATGTCCGAGCCGGAAGCAAACATCCACACCACCGCGGGCAAATTGGCGGATCTGCAGCGGCGGGTCGAAGAGGCCACGCACGCCGGTTCCGCCCGCGCAGTGGAAAAGCAGCACGCGAAGGGCAAGTTGACGGCGCGTGAGCGCATCGATCTGCTGCTGGACGAGGGCTCGTTCGTCGAGCTGGACGAGTTCGCGCGGCACCGGTCGACCAATTTCGGGCTGGAGCAGAACCGCCCGTACGGCGACGGCGTGGTGTCCGGCTACGGCACGGTCGACGGCCGTCCGGTGGCCGTCTTCTCCCAGGACTTCACGGTCTTCGGCGGGGCGCTGGGCGAGGTCTTCGGCGAGAAGATCGTCAAGGTGATGGACTTCGCCCTGAAGACCGGCTGCCCGGTCATCGGCATCAACGACTCCGGCGGCGCGCGCATCCAGGAGGGCGTGGTCTCGCTGGGCATGTACGGCGAGATCTTCCGCCGCAACACCCACGCCTCCGGCGTGATTCCGCAGATCAGCCTGGTCGTCGGCCCGTGCGCGGGCGGTGCGGTCTACTCCCCCGCCATCACCGACTTCACGGTCATGGTGGACCAGACCTCGCACATGTTCATCACCGGTCCGGACGTCATCAAGACGGTGACCGGCGAGGACGTCGGCTTCGAGGAGCTGGGCGGCGCCCGTACGCACAACGCCACCTCGGGCGTGGCGCACCACATGGCGGGTGACGAGAAGGACGCCATCGAGTACGTCAAGGGGCTGCTGTCCTACCTGCCGTCCAACAACCTCTCCGAGCCGCCGGCCTTCCCGGAGGAGGCGGACCTGGAGACCTCGGACACCGACCGTGAGCTGGACGCGCTGATCCCGGATTCGGCCAATCAGCCGTACGACATGCGCACCGCGATCGAGCACGTCCTGGACGACAACGAGTTCCTGGAGACCCAGGCGCTGTTCGCGCCGAACATCCTGACCGGCTTCGGGCGGGTCGAGGGCCATGCGGTCGGCGTGGTCGCCAACCAGCCGATGCAGTTCGCGGGCATCCTGGACATCAAGGCGTCGGAGAAGGCCGCGCGGTTCGTGCGGACCTGCGACGCGTTCAACGTCCCGGTGCTCACCTTCGTGGACGTGCCCGGCTTCCTGCCCGGCACCGACCAGGAGTGGGACGGGATCATCCGGCGCGGCGCCAAGCTGATCTACGCGTACGCGGAGGCGACGGTCCCGCTGATCACGGTCATCACGCGCAAGGCGTTCGGCGGCGCGTACGACGTCATGGGCTCCAAGCACCTGGGCGCGGACCTCAACCTGGCCTGGCCGACCGCGCAGATCGCCGTCATGGGCGCGCAGGGCGCGGTCAACATCCTGCACCGCCGCACGCTGGCCTCGATCGAGGAGCCCGGCGCGCAGGAGGAGCGGCGCCAGGAGCTGATCCAGGAGTACGAGGACACCCTGCTCAACCCGTACGTCGCGGCCGAGCGCGGCTACGTCGACGCGGTGATCATGCCGTCCGAGACGCGCCGGCACATCGTCCGCGGGCTGCGCACGCTGCGCAACAAGCGCGAGGCGCTGCCGCCGAAGAAGCACGGCAACATCCCGCTCTGACCGGCAGACCAGCGAAGGAGGGCCGTTCTCGATGATCAAGGTCGTACGGGGCAATCCCACACCCGAGGAGCTGGCCGCCGCGGTGGCGGTGGTGCAGGTCCGCGCGGCGGCGGCCGCCGCCGTCGAGCCCGGGGAGCCCGATCACGGCACGGAGTGGTCGGACCCGGCGTCCACGGTCCCGGCGCGGGCACGGATGCCGCATCCGGGCCCGCGGGCCTGGCGCACGAGCTTCTGGCCGCACTGACCGGCCGGTCCCGTGCGGTGACCTCCGGGCCGAGTCGGTGCATAGTGCACCGACTAGTCCATTGCGCCCGTGGCGCCTGAGTACGCGTACTCAGGCGCCACGGGCGTATCGGGCTCAGGATCGTTACATGCTGTGGTCCGATCCGCCCGATGAACCTCCTGAGGAGCTGCGCGACGTGCAGGCCAAGCTCCGCCGGATGGGCATCGTGCTGGCCGTGGTCGCGGTGGTGATGATGCTCCTGCTCACCGGGCGGTAACAGTTCCCGCCCGCCGCGAGGCGACGCTCACAGTTCCCTTCCGCAACCATCCTGGCCGAAAACGCCTCTTTTCCTCTCGACAGAGCAATTCGGGCGTCCGGCCGCCGCTGGCGTCCGGCCGGGAGTGGGAGAGCGATGAACAGGCCGCTGAGGCATATAGCCGTCTTCTGCGGGGTGCTGGTGCTGGCCCTGCTCGCCCGCGTGACCTGGGTCCAGTTCTTCCAGAGCGACGAACTCGCCAACGACCCGCACAACCGGCGCGTCAAGATCGAGGCGTTCTCCTACCCGCGCGGCAACATCATCGTCGGCGGCAAGCCGATCACCGGCTCGGTGGCGACCTCCGGCGACTTCAAGTACAAGCGGACCTACAAGGACGGCGCGATGTACGCGCCGGTCACCGGCTTCGCCTCGCAGGCCCAGGGCACCACGTTCCTGGAGGGCATCTACAACGACGTGCTCAGCGGCAAGGACGACCGGCTCGCCCTCAAGCGCGCCCAGGACATCCTGACCGGCGAGAAGCCGCGCGGCGGCGACGTCGTCACCACCATCGACCCCAAGGCGCAGAAAGCCGCGTACAAGGGGCTGACCGACCTCGACGCCAAGGGCGCGGTGGTCGCCCTCGACCCGCGCGACGGCCGCGTCCTCGCGCTCGCCTCCACCCCCTCCTACGACCCGTCGGCGTTCACCGGCATCTCCAACGCGGAGGGCCGGAAGTTCAAGGCCATGGACGCCGACAAGAGCAAGCCGCTGAGCAACCGGGCGCTGCGCGAGACCTACGCCCCCGGCTCCACCTTCAAGATCCTCACCGCGGCGGCGGCCCTGGAGAACGGCGTGATCTCGGACATCGACGCCCCCACCGGCGCGGCCACCCCCTACCGGCTGCCGCAGAGCACCACCACCGTCGGCAACGACGTCCCGGGCGCGCCCTGCGACAAGGCCTCGCTGAAGACGGGCATGCAGTGGTCGTGCAACAACGTCTTCCTCGACACCGCGCTGAAGGTCGGCAAGGACAAGATGCGCGAGACCGCGGAGAAGTTCGGCTTCAACTCCACCGTCTACGACGAGGACCTCGGGGACCTGCTGGCCAGCAAGAGCCTCTACCCGGACAAGCTCGACAAGCCGCAGACCGCGCTGACCGGCATGGGCCAGGGCAGCCTGACCAGCACCCCGATGCAGATGGCGATGGTCGCCGCCGGCCTCGCCAACGACGGCAAGGTGATGATGCCGCACATCGTCGACGAGCTGCGCGGCCCCGACCTGTCCACGCTGCAGAAGATCGAGCCGAAGATGATGTCCCGGGCCGTCTCCGCGGACACCGCGAAGAAGGTGCAGCAGATGATGGAGTACACGGTCAACGAGGGCACCGCCGACAAGGCCAAGATCGACGGCGTGACGGTCGGCGGCAAGACCGGCACCGCCCAGCACGGCGCGAACGTCAACGACGAGCGCCCCTACGCCTGGTTCGTCTCCTACGCCAAGCAGAGCGACGGCAGCTCCCCGGTCGCGGTCGCCGTCTTCGTCGACCCCAAGGACATGGACATCCCCCGGTCGGAGATCGCCGGCGGCAAGCTGGGCGGCCCGATCGCGAAGTCCGTGATGGAGGCCGTCCTCAACAAGTAGCGGGGCCGTTTCTCGGCAAGTGGCGGGGCCGTTCTCGACGGGCGGTCCGGGCGTCGCCGCGGCGCCCCGGCTCCGTACGATGGCGGGCATGACCGAAGAGTCCCGCACCCGCCGTCTCGTCCTCGCCTCCCAGTCCCCCGCCCGGCTGGGCCTGCTGCGGCAGGCCGGGCTCGCGCCCGAGGTGATCGTCAGCGGCGTCGACGAGGACGCGCTCACCGCCGCCACGCCCGCCGAGCTGGCCCGCGTGCTGGCCGAGGCGAAGGCCGCCGCCGTCGCCGCCCGGCCGCAGGCCGCCGGCGCGCTGGTCATCGGCTGCGACTCGGTCCTGGAGCTGGACGGGCGGGCGCTGGGCAAGCCCGCCGACGCCGAGGACGCCACCGCCCGCTGGAAGTCCATGCGCGGCCGCTCCGGCGTCCTGCAGACCGGCCACTGCGTCATCGACACCGCACACGGCCGTCAGGTGTCGGCCACCGCCTCGACCACGGTCCGCTTCGGCGAGCCCACCGACGAGGAGATCGCCGCCTACGTCGCGAGCGGCGAGCCGCTGCACGTCGCCGGCGCCTTCACCCTCGACGGCCGCTCCGCCCCCTTCATCGACGGCATCGACGGCGACCCCGGCAACGTCATCGGCCTCTCCCTGCCCCTGCTCCGCCGGCTGCTGGCCGATCTGGACGTCGCGATCACGGAGCTGTGGGCCTGAGCCGGCTCCGGCAAGGCGTTCGTACGGGGTGGGTGGCTGTCCGGCGTCCTGCTCGGGCGCCGGGGAATGAGCCAGGGGCGGTAAAGGCCGGTGCCCGGCGGCCGGCCGGTCCTACGCTGCCGCCATGGCCACTGTCATCGGATTGACCAGCTACCCCGTCAAAGGCTGCGCCGGCGTCCCTGCGACCGAGGCGGAACTCACGCCCGCGGGGCTCCCGCACGACCGCAGCTTCCTCGTCGTCGGCCCCGGCGGCGTCTTCCGGAGCCAGCGCAGGGACCCCCGGCTGGCGGTGATCCGGCCCGAAGTCGGCGCGGGCGGGGCGGTCCTCGCCCTGAGCGCGCCGGGGATGGAGACCCTGCGCCTGGACGTCGACCTCGGCCACGGGTCGTTATCCCGGGCCGAGGTGGAGATGTTCGGGACGCCGTACCGCGCGGTCGACCAGGGGGACCGGGCCGCCGAGTGGCTGTCCCGGGCGCTCGGCGCGGCCAGCCGGCTGGTGCGCGCAGCGCCGGAGCACGACCGGGTGACCGACGGCCTCACCCCCGGCACCTCCGGCTTCGCCGACAGCAGCCCCGTGCACGTGCTCTCCCGGGCCACCTTCGACGACCTCACCCGCCGCCTCGCCGCCGCCGGCCGCCCGGCGGTCCCGATGGACCGCTTCCGGCCCAACATCGTCGTGGAAGGGTGGGACGCGCCGCACCAGGAGGACCGGGCCCGGCGGGTCACGGTCGGCGGCGGGGAGCTGGGCTTCGCCAAGCTCGCCATCCGCTGCGCCGTCACGCTCGTCGACCAGCGCACCGGCGGCAAGGCGGGGCCCGAGCCGCTGCGCACGCTCGCCACCTACCGGCGGGTGCCCGGGGGCGGGGTGGCGTTCGGGTCGAAGTTCTCGGTGCTGGGGACGGGAAAGGTGGCGGTGGGCGACGCATTCGAGGTCACCGAGTGGGGAACCGATGGATCCGATACGGCCTGACCGGCCGGACCGGCCCGGTCCCGTTCCCCGTGAGGAGTCCGCACCATGCCCAAGATCCTGATCATCGCCGGTGACGCCACCGAGGACCTGGAGTTCTTCTACCCCTACCAGCGGATGCTGGAGGAGGGGTACGAGACACGGGTCGCCGCCCCCTCGCGGAAGAAACTCCGGTTCGTGGTGCACGACTTCGTCGAGAACTTCGACACCTACATCGAACGCGAGGGCCACTCCTGGCCGTCCGACCTCGCGCTGTCCGAGGTCGCCCCCGAGGAGTACGCCGCGCTGGTGCTGCCGGGCGGCCGGGCGCCGGAGTACCTGCGCAACGACTCCGACTACCGCCGGGTGGTCACCCACTTCTTCGACGAGGACAAGCCCGTCGCCCACATCTGCCACGCGGCCGTCACCCTGGCCCCGCTCGGCGTCCTCAAGGGCCGCCGCACCGCCGCCTACCCGGCCTGCGCGCCGGACGTGGCGATGGGCGGCGGGATCTTCGTCGACGGCGCGGCGGTGGTGGACGGCAAGGTTGTGTCGGCCCGCGCCTGGAACGACCACCCCGAGTGGATGCGGGCCTTCCTGGAGGTGCTGCGGGAGCATGCGCCGGTGAAGGGCTGAGCGGCCGCCGCGGTCCGGCGGCGGGCCGGTCGCCCGGCGGCGGACCGCGGCCCCCGGCCTGTGTCCCCGGCACGCCGGCTCCGGGTCACCGGCCGCGGCATGACCGGTCCTCAGGGCACCGGCAGCGCGTAGAGCGACGTGCCGTGGAGGACGAACACCCGGTTGCCGTCCGCCACCAGCCAGGAGCGGTCGGCCGCGGGGAGCTGGTACGTCAGGACGGGGACGCCGGTCGACAGGTCCGCGGCGAACACCTTGTACCAGGGCTCGCCCTCGACGGACCACAGGGCACGCCCGTGGATGAACACCGGCAGGCCGCGGACCGTCGTGCCGTTCCCGCCCTGGATCTCGCCGCCGTCGCTGGTCTTCCTGATGCTGGGCCACTCGTCGTGCGCGGCGCAGACGGTGTCGTCGTCGAAGACCGTCGCCGGGCCCCAGTCCTCGTGCTTGCCCCAGGGGTCCCGCTTGTCGAGCGACCACAGCTTCCCGCCGTCGCGGAGCCGACGGGCGGTGAGCGTGGTGCCGTTGAGGTAGACGGTGGTGCCGTGGACCGCGGGGCGGACCAGCCCGTCCCACTGGTCCGGCAGGTCCCACACCTGGTGGCCGTCGGCCGTGTCGACGGCGAACACATTGCCGTCGCTCGTGGCCAGGACCAGGCGGCCGTGGGCGGCGACGGCCGGCGGCTCGACCTTGGCGCGGTAGCGGGCGTCGATCGTCGCCGTCCAGCGGACCGTGGCATCGGAGCGGCCGACGGCGCGGAGCCGGTGGTCCTCGGTCAGGACGTAGACCGCCTCGTCGTCGGCGGCCAGCAGGGCGCTCGCCCCGGCGTCGGCGGTCCACCGGGGCTCGCCCGTCGAGGCGACGAAGGTACGGACCGTGCCCTGGCTGTCGACGGCGGCGATCAGCCGGTCGGAAAGCGAGAGGTAGCGGCCGCTCGCGCGCACGCCGCGGGCGGTCCAACGGCGCTTGCCGTCCACCACGTTGTGCGCGGCGATCCCGCCGTCGCGGGCGCCGAAGACGAGGACGTCCCGTACGGGCAGCGGCGCGGGCGTGTCGTCGGCGAGGACGTCGACCGGCCCCCACAGCGGTTTCACCGTGCCGCCGCTGATGTAGTCGCCGTTGTCGGCGTCGAGCACATGCGCCTTCGGCGTCCTGGCGGCGGGCGGGAAGGCGAAGAGGTCGACCTTCTTCCCGGGCTCCCCCGGCGACCGCGGCCACCAGGCGGCCGCCGCCCCGCCGCCCGCCGCGAGCACCACCCCGCCCGCGGCCAGGCCGGTGAGCAGCCGGCGGCGGGAGACCTGCCCGGCGGCCGGGTCCGCGGTGAGCGTGGTGGTGAGTTCGTGGAGGCCGCTCTCCCGCTCCTTGATGGCCTGGCTCACCGGGCCGCGCCGCCAGGCCCGTTCGGCGCCGCGCGGCGGTGCGAAGGCGGCGGCGATCCGGTCGGGGGCGGGGCGGGCGGCCGGGTCTTTGGCCAGGAGGGGGGCGATGAGCGGGCGCAGGGCGTCCGGGACGCCGGTCAGGTCGGGCTCGTCGTGCACGACCTTGTACTGGAGGGCGGCGATGTGGCTGCCGTCGAACGCCCGCCGCCCCGCGGCCGCGTGGACCAGGACGGCGCCCAGCGAGAAGACGTCGGCGGGCGCCCCGACCCGGCGGCCCAGGACCTGTTCGGGGGCGCCGTAGCCGGGGGTGACCGGGACCTGTCCGGTGGTGGTCAGGGTCAGGCCGTGCTCGGGGCGGGCGATGCCGAAGTCGATGACGCGCGGGCCGCGCGAGGTCAGCACGATGTTCGGGGGCTTGAGGTCGCGGTGGATCAGGCCGCTGGCGTGGATGTCCGCGAGGGTGTGCGCGAGCGAGGCGGCGAGGGCGCGTACGGCGGGTTCGTCGAAGGGACCGTACGCCTCGACGGCCTCGTCGAGGGTCGGGCCGGCCAGGAACTCGGTGGCGATCCACGGGCGGCCGCCCTCCGTGTCCGTGCCCAGCACCCGGGCCACGCCCTTGCCGGTCACGGCCGTCGCCGCCTGCGCCTCGCGGACGAAGCGGCGGGCGAGGTGCTCCTCGCCGGTGAGTTCGGGCCGCAGGACCTTGACCGCGGCGACGGTGCCCGCGGGGTCCTGGCCGACGTAGACCTTGCCCATACCGCCCTCGCCGAGCACGCCGAGCAGGCGGTACGGGCCGAGGCGGAGCGGGTCGCCGGTGCCGAGCGGTTTCATGGGCGGTGTCCTTCGGGCGGGTTCGGGCGGGGCCTGCGGCGGCGACGGCCCGGCGGGCCGGACGCGTTCAGCGGAGGGGGAAGCCGGCGAGGAAGGCGGGACCGGACGCGATGATCATCCGGCTCTTCTCGTGCGGCGTGAACTTGTTGCCGCTGGTCCGGTACAGCTGCTCGGTGGTGCGCGAGGTGAGGCCGACGGCCCGGAGGACCCCGTCGGCGCGGCTGTACGTGTAGCCGAACTCCGGGCCGATCACGGGGCGTACGACGTGGTCGGCCCGCCGGCCCTCGGCGCTCCGCTCCGTCCACCGCGGCTTCCCGCCGCCGGCCTCGAACGCGGCCAGGCCGCTGCCCTTCTCCACGGCGTACAGCACACCGTCCTTGAGGACCGGCGGTCCGTACGTCTTCCCGGGGCGGGCGGCGGTCGTGTCCCACGCCTGCCCGCCGTCGCTCAGCCGCAGCGCCCGCAACGGGCCGTAGCCCAGGTAGAGATGCCGGCCGTCGGCCGTCAGCGGGTCCCGTACGAAGCGCGGGTCGGCGCCCTTCCACGGCTTGTCCCAGACGACGTTGCCCTTGCGGAGGTCGCGGGCGACGATGCGGACCGTGCCGTCGTTCCTCTGCTGCAGGAGCACCAGGAGGCGGCCGGCGATCGTCGCGGACAGGAAGTGGTTGTCGTCGCTCTTGGCGGAGTGGAACGGCAGCGGGTCCGTCCACTTCCGGCTCCCGTCGGTCAGCCGGGTGGCCACCACGGACCAGGGGAGCTGGCGTTCGTACCGCTTGACCTTCCCGTGCGAGATCGCCAGGTAGGCCGTGTCGTCGGCGACGGCCAGCAGCCGGCTGATGAGGCCGTTGTCCCGGTCGTCCGACACCGGGGCGAGGTGCCTGCCGGCCTTGCCCGAGGAGAGGTCCAGGCGGGCGAGGAACCACGAGACGTCCTGCAGGTAGCCGGCGGCGTCGTGGACCTCGTCCCTGGTGATCCCGTAGACGTGGGTGCCGTCCGACGCGATCTGCCAGGAGTCGTCGGCGTACAGCGAGTACGTCCAGCGGGAGTCGCCGGACGCCGCGTCCACCCCGCGCGCCCCGGCGTTGGCCACCAGGACGACCTGGTCGCCGGCGAGCAGGGGCACGTCGGGGTTCTGGTCGTCGTCGGGGCCGCCGTACTGCTTCTGCCAGACCGAGTCCAGCTTTTTCTTCTTCACCGCGCCGACGCTCGGCCCCGGCTTCGGCGCGGTGTACCCCGGCCCGGTGGCGGGCCCCGGCGCCGACGCGTCCCGCCCCAGCCAGGCCCACACCCCCGCGCCGGCCCCGCCGACGCCGAGCACCGAGCCCGCGCCCGCCAGCAGCAGCCCCCGGCGGGACGCGCCGCGGGCGGCGGGGGGCTCGGCCTCCGGCCCGGTCGCCGGTCCGCCGGGCGGTGCGGGCAGCCGCTGCGGCACGAACTGCCAGACCTCGCTCGCCCGCCGTCCGATCTCGGCGAGCACCGCGTCCGGCAGGTGGTCGGTGAACTCCCCGCCGCCGTCGTGGAGCAGGGCCGCCAGCTCGGTGGTGGCCGGGCGCGCGGCGGGGTCCTTGGCCAGCGCGCGGGAGAGGACCGGGACGAGGGCGGCCGGCAGGCCGGTGAGGTCGGGCTCGGCGTAGCGCACGCGGTAGAGGAGGTCGGCGGGCTGCCCGTCGCCGAACGGGCCGCGGCCGGTGGCGGCGAAGACCAGGACCCCGGCGAGCGCGAAGACGTCGCCGGCCGGGGTGTGCTCCTGCCCGGTGGCCTGCTCCGGCGACATGAACGCCGGGGTGCCGACCGCGGCGCCGGTGTGCGTGAGCCGGGCGTCGCCGAGGGCGCGGGCGATACCGAAGTCGATGACCTTCGGGCCGTGCGCGGTGACCATGATGTTCGACGGCTTGAGGTCACGGTGCACGACGTCGGAGCGGTGGAGCTGGCCGAGCGCCGCGCACAGCGCCGCCCCCAGGGCGCGCACCGCCCGCTCGGGCAGCGGTCCGGCCAGCCGCACCGCGTCGTCGAGGGGCGGGCCGAGGACGTACTCGGTGGCCATCCAGGGGGTTTCGGCGAGCGGGTCGGCGTCGACGACCTGGGCGCCGTACCGGCCGCCGATGACCCGGGCGGCGTCCGCCTCCAGCCGGAAGCGGGTGCGGAACTCGGTGGTGGTGGCGATCCGGGCGTGCATCGTCTTCAGCGCCAGGGTCCGGCCGCCCGGGGAGCGGGCCAGGTAGACGGTGCCCATACCGCCGCTGCCCAGCCGGGCGAGGAGGCGGTACGTGCCCAGGCCGGCCGGGTCGTCATGGGTGAGGGGGAAGGGCATGGCGGTCAGTCCTGTGGGGCGGGGGAAGCCGGAAGGCCGGCGGCGAGCAGCTCGGCCGACTGGCGGGCGAGGGCCGCGATGATCCGGCCGGGCAGCCAGCCGGAGCCGAGCAGGGCGGCGGCGCGGCCTGCCGGGGTCCCGGCGGCGTCGGGCAGCGTGACGGGGCGCGGCGGTCCGGCCGCCCCGGCACCGGTGTCCGGCGGGGGCGGCCCGGCGGCCGGGCACAGCGCGTCGAGCAGTTCGGCCGGGCGCGGACGGGCCGCCGGGTCACGGGACAGGCAGGCCGTGACGACGGCCCGCAGGGCGGCCGGGAGTTCCTCGCGCTCCGGCACGGTGTGGCCGGTCGCGGCGTAGGCGAGGACCGCGCCGAGCGCGTGGACGTCGCCCGCCGGCTGCGGCCGCCCGCCGGCCGCCTGTTCCGGCGGCAGGCTGCCCGACTCCAGGCCCGGCAGCCCGGAGCGCGCGGTGCCGTCCTCG
The DNA here is from genome assembly GCF_019933235.1 of Streptomyces angustmyceticus. Classification (NCBI taxonomy): domain Bacteria; kingdom Bacillati; phylum Actinomycetota; class Actinomycetes; order Kitasatosporales; family Streptomycetaceae; genus Streptomyces; species Streptomyces angustmyceticus. The sequence goes on from NZ_CP082945.1 coordinate 3,077,294, forward strand.
GCCGCGGCGCGTACCGCCCCGAAGCACGTCAGCCGGGGCCCGTCGGCCGCCAGCAGCACCGCGGCGGGCGACACCCCGGCGTGGGCCAGTCCCTGCCCGTGCCCGATGACCAGGGTCTCGACGAGGGCCGCGCCCAGGGCCCGTACGGTGCGCTCGGGCAGCGGCCCGCCGTGCACGGTGAGCGCGGCGGGCAGCGGGAGCACGGGCACGTACGGGCGGGCGTGCCAGGGGGCGTCGCCGGGCGCGGCGACCTCGGCCGCGGGGGCGGACCAGGGCCCGAGCAGATAGCGCGAGGTCTCCGCCTCGGCCAGGAACCGCCCGGGGTCGACGCCGGGCAACGGCACGCCGATCAGGACCGTCCGGTCGCCGTCCGCGCTCCGCCCGATGAACCGCCGTTCCGGTACGGGTATGCCGGACGCTTCGTCATCCAGCTCCCGCAACACCGCGTACGGGCCCGTGGCGCCCCGCGCCCGGCCCCCGGCACCCGCAACCGATGCAGGCATGCGCACCATCCCCCGTGATCTGTGCCCTGGCGCGACGAGCCTACCCGGGCGTGTCGCGCGGCCCCGGGGGGAGTCGATCCGCCCCGGGCCGCGGGGAGTTCGGGGCCGGCCGGGGCGGGGGCGACGAGGGGGTCAGGCGGAGGTGGGGGCCACCGGCGGTGCGCCGTTCGGGCGGTTTTCGGCGTTTCCGTGCGCTTCCCCCGTAAGGCCCTCTCCGTACGCCACCAGGGTCAGCACCAGCAGCCCCAGGACGACCGTCATCGCGAGGAAGGCGACCCAGCCGACCAGGCCGACGGCGAAGGCGCCCAGGACGCCGTGCACCACCGCGCAGCTGATGAGGGCGATCCGGGTGAAGCCGGCGGGGGCGCGGTCGCGTATCGCGCTGCGGAGCAGCACGGCGGCGCAGAACAGCAGGTAGAGGCCGAAGACGATGCCGCCGATCCAGGAACCGGCGGACATCGCGCGGGGCTGCAGCCCGGCCAGGGACATCTGCTGCCTGTCCACGACGATGCTCAGAATCCAGTTGAGCAGCACGATCCCGAACGCCTCCAGGACCAGTACCACCGCCGCGGCCAAGGCCACCGGCCGTCGCGCCACTCTCACGCCGTCCACCCACTTCCGCCGTTCGCCGGGCCCGGCGCGTCCCGCGGACGCCCGGTGCCGCCGATACCCCTGTTACCGCGGGGTACAGGACATCGGGCACGCTACATGGATGTCCCCCCTGCTCGGGAAGAGCTGTGCGGAAGGTAAAAGCTGGGCAAGGGTTGTGCGCGGGCGGGGGCGGACGGCGGCGGGCGGGTGGCCGGCGGCACGCCGACGCAGCGAGCCGCCCGCAAAGATTCCTTCGCCCATTCGTAGGGACTCCACAAAGAATTGACGATCCGCTGGACGTCACGACGGCGAGACCTAAGCCACACCGGGACTCTAGTCGGAGCCCAGGAATCCGGGCCTACCCTGGGATACCAGGGGACTTAGGTTCCTCACTGGCGCCCCGAGCACACTCCGTGTGGGCAAGCTCACCCCAGGGAACGGGTCGGCACGCGGTGTCGCCAGTCCCTAAAATCGCCGCATCCATTTGTTACGGCGAAGCGCCAAGGAAGGACCCATCGTGCGCAAGGTGCTCATCGCCAACCGTGGCGAAATCGCTGTTCGCGTTGCCCGTGCATGCCGGGACGCGGGGATCGGAAGCGTAGCCGTCTACGCCGACCCCGACCGGGACGCACTGCACGTACGCGCGGCGGACGAGGCGTACGCCTTGGGCGGTGACACTCCTGCCACCAGTTACCTGGACATCGCCAAGGTCCTGGCTGCCGCCGCCGATTCGGGCGCGGACGCCGTCCACCCGGGGTACGGCTTCCTGTCGGAGAACGCCGAGTTCGCGCAGGCCGTCCTGGACGCGGGGCTGACCTGGATCGGGCCGCCCCCGCAGGCCATCCGCGACCTCGGCGACAAGGTCGCGGCCCGGCACATCGCCCAGCGCGCCGGTGCGCCGCTGGTCGCCGGCACGCCCGACCCGGTCTCCGGTGCGGAGGAGGTCGTGGCCTTCGCCGAGGAGCACGGCCTGCCGATCGCGATCAAGGCCGCCTTCGGTGGCGGCGGCCGCGGGCTGAAGGTCGCCCGCACCCTCGAAGAGGTCCCCGAGCTGTACGACTCCGCGGTGCGCGAGGCGGTGGCCGCGTTCGGCCGCGGCGAGTGCTTCGTCGAGCGTTACCTGGACCGCCCCCGGCACGTCGAGACCCAGTGCCTGGCCGACAAGCACGGCAACGTGGTCGTGGTCTCGACCCGTGACTGCTCGCTGCAGCGCCGCCACCAGAAGCTGGTGGAGGAGGCCCCGGCCCCGTTCCTGACGAAGGAGCAGAACGCCGAGCTGTACCGCGCCTCCAAGGCCATCCTCAAGGAGGCCGGCTACGAGGGCGCGGGCACCTGCGAGTTCCTCGTCGGCCAGGACGGCACGATCTCCTTCCTGGAGGTCAACACCCGTCTGCAGGTCGAGCACCCGGTCACCGAGGAGGTCACCGGCCTGGACCTGGTCCGCGAGATGTTCCGGATCGCCGACGGCGAGAAGCTCGGCTACGACGACCCGGCGGTGCGCGGTCACTCGTTCGAGTTCCGTATCAACGGCGAGGACCCGGGCCGCAACTTCCTCCCGGCCCCCGGCACCGTCACCAAGTTCGAGGGGCCGGCCGGTCCCGGTGTCCGGCTGGACGCGGGTGTGGAGTCCGGCAGCGTCATCGGCCCGGCCTGGGACTCGCTGCTGGCCAAGCTGGTCGTCACCGGCGCCACCCGTGAGCAGGCGCTGCAGCGTGCCGCGCGGGCGCTGGCGGAGTTCACGGTCGAGGGCATGGCCACCGCCATCCCCTTCCACCGCACGGTCGTCGTGGACCCGGCGTTCGCCCCCGAACTCACCGGTTCGGCCGACCCCTTCACGGTCCACACCCGCTGGATCGAGACCGAGTTCGTCAACGAGATCCCGCCGTTCGTGGCGCCGGGCGCGGACGAGGCCGAGGCCGACACCCGCGAGACGGTGGTCGTCGAGGTCGGCGGCAAGCGGCTGGAGGTCTCGCTGCCGTCGTCGCTGGGCATGCCGCTGGCCCGCGCCGCGGTCGCCGGTGGCGCCAAGCCCAAGCGCAAGGCCGCCAAGAAGTCCGGCTCCGCCGCCTCCGGCGACGCGCTCGCCTCCCCGATGCAGGGCACCATCGTCAAGGTGGCCGTCGAGGAGGGCCAGCAGGTCACCGAGGGCGAGCTGGTCGTCGTCCTGGAGGCGATGAAGATGGAGCAGCCGCTCAACGCGCACCGCTCCGGCACCATCAAGGGCCTGACCGCCGAGGTCGGCGCCGCCCTCACGTCCGGCGCCGTGATCTGCGAGATCAAGGACTGACGCGACGGCGATCCGCCCGCAGCGTGAGGGGCTCCCGGCACCGGCCGGGAGCCCCTCACGCGTCTCCGCCCGGCCGGAACACCCCCCGGGCCCGGCCGGGACGCCCCTGGGGGTTGCCCATCACGTCCTCTAGGAGTTGCCCACCACGTCCTCCGGGAAGCTCAGCGACCGGCTGATCCACTGGAGCGCGGCGGGCAGCTCCCGCCGCCAGGTGGCGAAGTTGTGGCTGCCGTGGGCGAGGACGATCGAGTCCGCCGTCATCGGCGGCCGGACGGCCGCGAGGAAGTCCCGGGCCGCCGGGTAGTTCTTCTCGCCGGTCCGGCTCGTGCCCACCAGCACGTTCACCCGCGGCGCGGGCAGATGCCGCAGACGCCACATCAGATCGTGTTCCTGGCGGCGGCGGACCCGGTCGCGGCCGTCGCCGAACAGGTCCCCGGTCGTGGGGTCGTTGCTGGCCTTGTAGTCGGGCGAGAGGGCGGCCGCCGCGGTGTACGTACGGTCGTGCCGCATGGCGAGCTGGAGGGCGCAGCTGCCGCCCGAGGAGTAGCCCAGGACGCCCCAGCCGCCGGGGTCGTGGCCGACGCGGTAGCGGGACCGGAGGGCGTCGGGCACATCCCGGGCGAAGAAGGTCTCGGCCTGCGGGCCGCCCGGCACGTCGACGCACTGGGTGTCGCGCGGCGGCGCGATGGTGGGCCGCAGCATCACGATGACCGTCGGCTGCATCCGGCCCGCCCGGATCAGCCCGGCGGCGGTCTGCGGCAGCCGCAGGTGCTGGGCCAGCAGGAAGGTGCCGCCCGGATAGCCGCTGAGCGCCACGACGACGGGGAACCGCTGGCGGGCGTACTGCGGCTGGAAGTACTGCGGCGGCAGATAGACGTACGCCGGGTCCACCGCCCGGGTCCGCTTGCCGACGATCCGTACGGACTCGACCTTGCCCGCCAGCGACGGGGCCCCCTTCGGCAGCCCGTGCACCTTGTCCAGCCCGTCCGCCCCCGAGGGCTGCACCAAGCCCTTCGACGGGTCCCCGGCGGGCCCGGCAGTCCCGGCGTCGCCCCACTTGCCGACGGCAGCCGGGGCGTCGTCGTACAGGCCGAGCAGCTCGTGCCAGGAGGCGTAGAACTGGAAGTTGGCGTTCACCGCGAGCCCGAGGGCCGCCACGATGGTCAGCTGGGTCGCGGCGATCGCCCCGAGCCGCCCCAGCAGCGCCCGCGGCCCGCGCCCGGCGAACCGCGGCCACAGCCGGAGCGTGAGCCCCACACAGACCACGGCGACCGCGGCCACGGCGTAGAGCAGCGAGCGGCTGGTCAGTCCCATGAGTCTTCCCCAGATGTTCCGCACCGCGCACCGCTCCCCCGGCGGCCCGTCACGGCGCATTCCCAGGCCCCCCGGAACACCCCGGAAGACCTCATTGCGCCTGGTTTGATGCCTTCGCACGGCACGGCGTTGCCGACCGACCGAGGAGTTCGACCGCACGACCACCGGGGTATGCCGGGGCTTCACGCCCGGTCCGCCGGACGGTCACCCGGCGGACGGCGGGGCGGCCGGCGGGCGCCCGGGGAGCCGTATCGCCCCCCCGCGCGCACCCGGCACCGGCACACCCCCCGAGGCCGCAATGGCATCCTGGAGCCACCGGGCCGCGACCGGCCCGGTCGAGGGAGGACGGCGATGGCGACCGACACGGCAGGGCAGCGGCAGTCGACGCAGGGGCCGGTGGCGACCGCACCGGCGCGGACACCGGACGCCCGGCCCATGCGGGCCGATGCGCGCCGCAATTACGAGCGGCTGCTGACCGAGGCCCGTACGGCCTTCACCGAGCACGGCACGGACACCTCACTGGAGGACATCGCGCGCCGCGCGGGCGTCGGCATCGGCACCCTCTACCGGCACTTCCCCAACCGGACCGCCCTGATGGGCGCGGTCTTCCAGGGGGAGGTGGACGCTCTGCTGGCGCACGCCAAGCAGCTCGCGGACGCGCCGCAGCCGTGCGCCGCGCTCGTCGAATGGCTGCGCGCGATCATCACCCACGCCAGCACCTACCGCGGGCTGTCGCGCGCGCTGATGACGGCGTCGGCGGACGAGAGCTCGGGGATGGCGCGGTGCAGCGTGCCGATGCGGGAGGCCGGCGGCGCGCTGCTGGCCCGCGCCCAGCAGGCCGGCGCCGTACGCACCGATGTGAGTATCGGCGATCTGATGCAGCTGACCAACGGCATCGCCCTGGCCGCCGAGGAGTCCCCGGACGACCCACGGCTCGCCGACCGGCTGCTGACCCTCACCCTGAGCGGGCTCAAGGGCGGGGAGCGCAACCGCTAGGACGCGCCCCGAGGGCTCCGTACGGCTGCTCGCCGGTGGCCGGCGCGGCGCGCCCCGGGTGGCGCGCCTCCGGCTCCTGGGGTCAGCGCCGTCGGGGGGCGAGGTCGGCGACCCGGCCGCCCGCGGCCTCGGACAGCGGGGTGGCCGAGCGGAGCTGTGGCCCGCCGGCCCCGCCGCCCGGCGCATGGCTGCGCCGCTGACCCGGCAGCGGGACGTCCCGCCGGGGGCCTCTGCGCTCCCCGGCGCCGTCCATCCCGGGCTGCCCCGGGCCGCGGCCCGCGCCCGAGCCGCCGGCGACGGCGATCTGCACGCCCTGGTCGGCCAGGGCCTGCAGCTCGGTGGCGGCGCGGTCGTCGTGGCCCGGCGGCTCGTCCGTGACGAGCCGCGTGATCACATCCGTCGGCACGGTCTGGAACATCGTGTCGGAACCGAGCTTGGTGTGGTCGGCGAGCACCACCACCTCCCCCGCCGCCTGCACCAGCGCCCGGTCGACGCTGGCGGAGAGCATGTTGGAGGTGGACAGCCCGCGCTCCGCGGTCAGGCCACTGCCCGACAGGAAGGCACGGGAGACCCGCAGGCCCTGGAGGGACTGTTCGGCACCGCTGCCGACCAGCGCGTAGTTGGAGCCGCGCAGGGTGCCGCCGGTCATCACGACCTCGACGCGGTTGGCATGGGCCAACGCCTGGGCGACCAGCAGGGAGTTGGTGACGACGGTCAGTCCGGGCACCCGGGCGAGCCGGCGGGCCAGCTCCTGGGTGGTGGTTCCGGCGCCGACCACGATGGCCTCGCCCTCTTCGACGAAGCCGGCCGCGAGATCGGCGATGGCCGTCTTCTCCGCGGTCGCTAGATGGGACTTCTGTGGGAATCCGGATTCGCGAGTAAAGCCTCCCGGCAGGACCGCACCGCCGTGACGGCGGTCGAGCAGCCCCTCTGCCTCCAGCGCCCGCACGTCCCGCCGTACGGTTACTTCGGAGGTCTGGACGACGCGGGCGAGCTCCCGGAGCGATACGGCTCCATTGGCGCGCACCATTTCAAGGATCAATTGGCGACGTTCTGCAGCGAACACGAAACTGACAGTAACGCCAACGACCGTCTGTTTTCAGCAGGTTGCACCAATTAACGGAAGTTGTGCGCACAGCGGAGCGTGACGTGGTATGCGGTGTGCATATGACGTACGGATGTCGAACTGCCGGGCGGCGCGACCCGCTTGCCACCTGGTCAGCCGCCGTGCGCGGCCCGTACGGCGGCGCTCCGGCCGGGCGGACGGGACCCCGGCCGGCGCAGGGACGTTTCATCCCCAGTGCTCACCGCTGGCACAAAGTTTCCCATCGCCCGACCGCGGTCGGTCCGTTTATCGCCTGATCGCCGGTTACTCTCCGGCAGTCTTGCGGACGTGCAGCTGGCGGGCGACCTCGGCGAGCGAACCGGACAGCGACGGGTAGACCGTGAAGGTGTTGGCGATCTGCTCGACCGTCAGGTTGTTGTCGACCGCGATCGAGATCGGGTGGATCAGCTCACTGGCGCGCGGGGAGACGACCACACCGCCGACGACGATGCCGGTGCCGGGACGGCAGAACAGCTTCACGAAGCCGTCGCGGATGCCCTGCATCTTGGCGCGCGGGTTGCGCAGCAGCGGGAGCTTGACGACCCGGGCGTCGATCCGGCCGCTGTCGACGTCGGCCTGGGAGTAGCCGACGGTGGCGATCTCCGGGTCGGTGAAGACGTTCGCGGAGACCGTCTTGAGGTTCAGCGGCGTGACCGCGTCGCCGAGGAAGTGGTACATCGCGATCCGGCCCTGCATCGCGGCGACCGACGCCAGCGCGAAGATGCCGGTGCAGTCGCCGGCCGCGTACACGCCGGGGGCGGTGGTGCGGGAGACCTTGTCGGTCCAGACGTGGCCGGACTCCTTGAGCTTGACGCCGGCCGCTTCCAGGCCGATGCCCTCGGTGTTGGGGATGGAGCCGACCGCCATCAGGCAGTGCGTGCCGGAGATCGTCCGGCCGTCGGCGAGGGTGACCTCGACGCGGTCGCCGACCCGTTTGGCGGACTGGGCGCGGGAGCGCGACATGACGTTCATGCCGCGGCGGCGGAAGACGTCCTCCAGGACGGCGGCCGCGTCCGGGTCCTCGCCCGGCAGCACGCGGTCACGGGAGGAGACGAGGGTGACGCGGGAGCCGAGCGCCTGGTAGGCGCCGGCGAACTCGGCGCCGGTGACACCGGAGCCGACCACGATCAGCTCTTCGGGCAGCTCGTCGAGGTCGTAGACCTGCGTCCAGTTCAGGATCCGCTCGCCGTCGGGGAGCGCGTCGGGGATCTCGCGGGGGTGCGCGCCGGTGGCGATCAGCACCGCGTCCGCGATCAGGCCCTCGGTCGTGCCGTCGGCGGCGGTGACCGTCACCTTGCGGGAGCCGTCCGGCGCCTGGCCCGGCTCCAGCCGGCCGCGGCCGCGCATGACCCGGCCGCCGGCGCGGGTCACGGACGCGGTGATGTCGTGCGACTGGGCGAGCGCGAGGCGCTTGACACGCCGGTTGACCTTGCCGAGGTCGACGCCGACGACCCGGGCGGGCCGGTCCTTGTAAGGGGTGTCGTCCTCGACGATGATGCCGAGCTCTTCGTACGACGAATCGAAGGTGGTCATCACCTCGGCCGTGGCGATGAGAGTCTTCGACGGCACGCAGTCGGTCAGCACCGACGCCCCGCCCAGACCGTCGCAGTCGACGACGGTCACCTCCGCGCCGAGGGAGGCGGCCACCAGGGCCGCTTCGTATCCGCCGGGTCCGCCACCGATGATCACGATCCGAGTCACGTACTCCATTGTCCCGCACGCCCGTACGTCGCTCTCCCCCGGGGGCGTCGCGGGCGCCCGGGGCGCGCCCGGCCTGGCCTCTTGCACGAACCTCCGTCACCACGAGCCCGGCGGGCTTCCTCCCGTACCCTCGGAACCATGTCGCTCTACGCCGCGTACGCCGGCAACCTCGACGCGCGGCTGATGTCCCGCCGCGCACCGCACTCGCCGCTGCGCGGCACGGGCTGGCTCAACGGCTGGCGGCTGACCTTCGGCGGCGAGCAGATGGGCTGGGAAGGCGCGCTGGCGACGATCGTCGAGGCCCCCGCCTCGCAGGTCTTCGTCGCCCTCTACGACATCGCGCCCATGGACGAGGAGTCCATGGACCGCTGGGAGGGCGTCGGCATGGACATCTACCGCCGGATGCGGGTGCGGGTGCACACCCTCGACGGCGACGAGGCCGCGTGGCTCTACGTCCTCAACGGCTACGAGGGCGGTCTGCCGTCCGCCCGCTATCTGGGCGAGATCGCGGACGCGGCGGAGTCGGCGGGCGCCCCGCACGACTATGTGATGGAGCTGCGCAAGCGGCCCTGCTGACGGCCGGCCGCGGCGGGCCCCGCGCCGCGCGCACCGCCGTACGGGTGTCGCGACGCGCCCGGGACGACATGTTCGGCAAAACCCACAAGACGACGATCCCAGGACCGTGAGCGGCGACATCTACGCGCGTAGGGGAATACCGGCTACCCTCGTCCGCGTGAACGCATCTGTTACCCCGGACATCGCGCGCGACCCGCAGGGTGCCGCCGCCGACGCCGCCGCCCGTCTGCGCGAGCTGACCGGCGCCGAGACCCACGACGTGGCCCTGGTCATGGGCTCCGGCTGGGCCCCGGCCGCCGAGGCCCTGGGCGCGCCCGAGCACGAATTCCCCGTCACCGAGCTCCCCGGCTTCCCGCCGCCGGCCGTCGCAGGACACGGCGGCACGATCCGCTCGTACCGGGTCGGCGAGAAGCGGGCCCTGGTCTTCCTGGGCCGTACGCACTACTACGAGGGCCGCGGGGTCGCCGCGGTCGCGCACGGCGTCCGCACCGCCGTGGCGGCCGGCTGCAAGACCGTCGTGCTCACCAACGGGTGCGGCGGCCTGCGCGAGGGCATGCGCCCCGGCCAGCCGGTCCTCATCAGCGACCACCTCAACCTGACCGCCACCTCCCCGATCGTCGGCGCGAACTTCGTCGACCTGACGGACCTGTACTCGCCGCGGCTGCGCGCGCTGTGCAAGGAGGTCGACCCGAGCCTGGAGGAGGGCGTCTACGCCCAGTTCCCCGGCCCGCACTACGAGACCCCGGCCGAGATCAAGATGATCCGGACGCTGGGCGCCGACCTGGTCGGGATGTCCACGGTCCTGGAGGCCATCGCGGCCCGCGAGGCCGGCGCCGAGGTGCTCGGCCTGTCGCTGGTGACGAACCTCGCCGCCGGCATGACGGGCGAGCCGCTCAACCACGAAGAGGTGCTGCAGGCCGGCCGCGACTCCGCGACCCGGATGGGCAGCCTGCTCGCCCAGGTGCTCGGCAAGCTCTGAAGCGCCGAGGCACTCCGGTGCCGCTGGGGCCTGTCTCCACCGTCGCGTCCCCCGGCCCACGGGCGGACGGGGCGGTGAAGACAGGCCCCACGGCACCGGCCCCGGGACGACGACGGGCGACGGCCGCGGCGGACGCACACCACCCGCCGGGCCGCCCCGCCGCCGTCCCACCGCACCGGCCGGGCCGCCGACCGGCCCGGCCCGCCGCGCGGCGCCGCCGTCCCCGCCCGCTGCCGTCCGGTGGCATTGGCCGGTTCTGCGGCTCCTCTCCCGCGCGCACGGGGTATGCGTGACGAGCCGGGAGGGGTCTCCCCCGGCCGCCGCCCCCGGCGCGCCCCCACCCGCATCCACCGTCAGGAGCATCACGTGGCTACCGATCCCGCGGAGCTGATCAACCGGGCCCAGGCATGGCTGGCCGAGGACCCCGACCCGGAGACCAGGGAAGAGCTGTCCAAGCTCATCGAGGCCGCCGGCGACGAGGAGATCGCGGCCGAGCTGGCCGCCCGGTTCGCCGGCACCCTCCAGTTCGGCACCGCCGGGCTCCGCGGGGAGCTGGGCGCGGGCCCGATGCGGATGAACCGCGCGGTGGTCATCCGGGCGGCGGCCGGTCTCGCCGCGTACCTCAAGGCACGGGGCGACGGCGCGGGGCTGGTCGTCATCGGCTACGACGCCCGCCACAAGAGCGCCGACTTCGCCCGCGACACGGCGGCCGTGATGGTCGGCGCCGGGCTGCGCGCCGCGGTGCTGCCGCGCCCGCTGCCCACCCCGGTCCTGGCCTTCGCGATAAGGCACCTGGGCGCGGTGGCCGGCGTCGAGGTCACCGCCAGCCACAACCCGCCGCGCGACAACGGCTACAAGGTCTACCTGGGCGACGGCTCGCAGATCGTGCCGCCCGCGGACGGCGAGATCGCCGACCGGATCGCCGCGGTCGGCCCGCTGGCGGGCGTCCCCCGCCCCGAGGCCGGCTGGGAGACCCTCGACGAGGCCGTCCTGGACGCCTACCTGGCGCGTACCGACGCGGTGCTGACGCCGGGCTCCCCCCGGGACACCCGGGTCGTCTACACGCCGATGCACGGCGTCGGCCGGGACACCCTCGTCGCCGCCTTCGCACGGGCCGGGTTCCCGGCCCCGGCCGTCGTCGCCGAGCAGGCCGAGCCGGACCCGGACTTCCCGACGGTCGCCTTCCCCAACCCGGAGGAGCCGGGCGCGATGGACCTCGCGTTCGCCACCGCCCGGAACACCGCCGGCACCGACATCGTGATCGCCAACGACCCGGACGCGGACCGCTGCGCCGTCGCCGTCCCCGCCCCCGGCACCCCGGACGGCTGGCGGATGCTGCGCGGCGACGAGGTCGGCGCGCTGCTCGCCGCCCACCTGGTGGCCAAGCGCGCGTCCGGCACCTTCGCGACGACCATCGTCTCGTCCCAGCTGCTGTCCCGTATCGCGGCCGCCTCGTCGCTGCCGTACGAGGAGACGCTGACCGGCTTCAAGTGGCTGGCCCGGGTGGACGGCCTGCGGTACGCCTTCGAGGAGGCGCTCGGCTACTGCGTCGACCCCCAGGGCGTGCGCGACAAGGACGGCATCACCGCCGCCCTGCTGATCACCGAACTGGCCGCGGAACTCAAGCAGTCCGGCCGCACCCTCGCCGACCTGCTCGACGACCTCGCCCTGGCGCACGGCCTGCACGCCACCGACCAGCTCTCGGTCCGCGTCGAGGACCTGTCCCTGATCGCCGATGCCATGCGCACCCTGCGCGCGCAGCCGCCGGCCACGCTGGCGGGCCTGACCGTGACCCGCGCCGACGACCTGGACCGGGGCACGGAGACGCTGCCGCCGACCGACGGCCTGCGCTACTACCTGTCCGGCTCGGCCGAGGCCGGCATCGAGGCCGCCCGCGTGGTGGTCCGCCCCAGCGGCACCGAGCCGAAGCTCAAGTGCTACCTGGAGGTCGTGGTCCCGGTGGCCTCCCGCGAGGCCCTGCCCGAGGCCCGGACGAAGGCCGCCGCGGCCCTGGCGTCCGTCAAGCGGGACCTGGCGGCGGCGGCCGGGATCTGAGCCGAGGGGCATGCGGCGACGGGGCGCCGACGGCGCTCCGTGCCGACGGGCCGGGCGGTGAGGCCGGCTCGTCGGCGCCCGCCCGTCGGCTTCGGGCCATCGGCACCGGGCGGGCGGCGTGCGCCTGTTGGCGTCGGCTCGTAGGCATCAGCGCGTCGGCGTCTGCCCCTTGGCGTCGGCTCGTAGGCACCGGCCCGTAGGAACCGGCCGGACAGCACCGCCCCCGGGGCGTACCGCCCGCGCTACAGCACCGCCATCACGATCAGCCCGACCGCGCCCACCACCATCGGGGCGAGGGTCTCGTACGACCAGCGGACCACCGGCTCGCCCTGGGCGCCCTCGCGGTCCGCGGCGCGCTCCTTGACCTCGCGGAGCTCGACGAGGGCCTGGTCGGCGACGGCCCGCTGCACCGAATCGTCCTCACCGGCACCGGCGTGCGGCCCGAACCGCGGCCCGGAGCCGGCCCCGCGGCGCGCCTGCCTGCTGGCCTTCTTGCGCTGCCGCAGCGAGACCGGGATCGCCCACAGCTGGTAGGTCGTGCCGTCGCTGCTGACCACCTCGGTGGAGAACGCCGCGCGCAGCGTCTCGACCGCGCCCCACGGCAGCGTGACCGTGCGGAACGGGTTGCGCACCGTCAGCCGGTCCGCGCCCGCCCGCACCAGCGGCCGCAGCGTGTAGGCGATCACCAGCGGCACGCCGAGGAGCAGCGCGAACACCGCCATGAGCTTGGTGTGCGCGACGCCCTGCAACAGCGCGTCGCCGCCGAGCCAGCCGCCGAGCGCGAGGAGCAGCACGCCGCCGGCGAGGGCCGCCGGCGAGCGGTAGCTGCGGTCCGCGTACTGCTGCTGGGGCGGGGTGGACCGGTCCTGGGTCGTCATGCCGCCGATTCTGCCTGACCGTCCGGATGCCGGACATTGCGTTACGGCATCATTCGCCCGCGGGCCGGAGGCCGCCCGCGGCCCGGGGACGGCCGCGTCCGGGACCCGGGACCGGGCACGACGTCCCGCCGGCGGCCGCGTACCGGCCGGATTAGGACGGCCGAAGGGGATGACATGGCGCTACGCGCGTAGATATGCTCCCCTCGTGACCATGCCCATCACTGTTCCCGCATACGGCAAGGAAGCCGCGGGGCGTCTGGCGTCAATGGCGGACGTGACCGCCGACGACGGTGCGCTGCGCCGCTTCCTCCACGGCCTCCCGGGCGTCGACGCGGTCGGCCTCGAGGCCCGCGCCGCCACCCTCGGCACCCGCTCGATCAAGACGACGGCGAAGGCGTACGCCATCGATCTCGCCATCTCGATGATCGACCTGACGACCCTCGAAGGCGCGGACACCCCGGGCAAGGTCCGGGCGCTGTGCGCGAAGGGCGTCCACCCCGACCCCACCGACCGCACCAGCCCCAAGGTCGCGGCGATCTGCGTCTACCCGGACATGGTCGCGACGGCCAAGGAGGCGCTCGCCCTCGCCGGCAGCCCCGACGTTCACGTAGCGTCCGTCGCCACGGCCTTCCCGGCCGGCCGCGCCGCGCTGCCGGTCAAGCTCGCCGACACCCGGGACGCGGTCGCGGCCGGCGCCGACGAGATCGACATGGTGATCGACCGGGGCGCCTTCCTCTCCGGCCGCTACATGGACGTCTTCGAGGAGATCAAGGCCGTCAAGGAGGCGTGCGCCCGCCCTGGGGGCACCTCCCAGTCGGAGACTGGGGGAGGGAGCGCCGCGCACCTCAAGGTCATCTTCGAGACCGGTGAGCTCCAGACGTACGACAACGTCCGCCGGGTCTCCTGGCTGGCGATGCTCGCCGGCGCCGACTTCATCAAGACCTCGACCGGCAAGGTCGCCGTCAACGCCACCCCGCCGGTCACCCTCCTGATGCTGGAGGCGGTCCGCGACTTCCACGCCGCGACCGGCGTGCAGGTCGGCGTGAAGCCGGCCGGCGGCATCCGGACGACCAAGGACGCGATCAAGTACCTGGTCATGGTCAACGAGACCCTCGGCGAGCCCTGGCTGACCGCCGACTGGTTCCGCTTCGGCGCCTCCAGCCTCCTGAACGACCTGCTGATGCAGCGCCAGAAGCTCAGCACCGGCCGCTACTCCGGCCCCGACTACGTCACGGTGGACTGAGGCTCCCATGACCTTCGATTACGCACCCGCACCCGAGTCCCGCGCGGTCGTCGACATCGCGCCGTCCTACGGCCTGTTCATCGACGGCGAGTTCGCCCCGGCCGCCGACGGCAAGGTCTTCAAGACCGTCTCCCCGTCGACCGAGGAGGTCCTCTCCGAGGTCGCCCAGGCGAGCGCCGACGACGTCGACCGCGCCGTGCGGGCCGCCCGCAAGGCGTTCGAGAAGTGGTCCGCGCTGCCCGGCGCCGAGCGCGCCAAGTACCTCTTCCGCATCGCCCGGATCATCCAGGAGCGCTCGCGCGAGCTGGCCGTGCTGGAGTCGCTGGACAACGGCAAGCCGATCCGCGAGTCCCGGGACGCCGACCTGCCGCTGGTCGCCGCGCACTTCTTCTACTACGCGGGCTGGGCCGACAAGCTCGACCACGCCGGCTACGGCCCGAACCCGCGCCCCCTGGGCGTCGCGGGCCAGGTCATCCCCTGGAACTTCCCCCTGCTGATGCTGGCGTGGAAGATCGCCCCGGCGCTGGCGACCGGCAACACGGTCGTCCTCAAGCCCGCCGAGACGACCCCGCTGTCCGCCCTGTTCTTCGCGGACATCTGCCGCCAGGCGGGCCTGCCCAAGGGCGTCGTCAACATCCTCACCGGCGACGGCTCCACGGGCGCCTCGCTGGTCGGGCACCCGGGCATCGACAAGGTCGCCTTCACCGGCTCCACCGAGGTCGGCAAGGCCATCGCCCGTACGGTCGCGGGCACCGACAAGAAGGTCACCCTGGAGCTGGGCGGCAAGGCGGCGAACATCGTCTTCGACGACGCCCCGCTGGACCAGGCCGTCGAGGGCATCGTCAACGGCATCTTCTTCAACCAGGGCCAGGTCTGCTGCGCGGGCTCGCGCCTGCTGGTCCAGGAGTCGGTGGCCGACGAGCTGCTGGACGCCCTCAAGCGCCGGATGCGGACCCTGCGCGTGGGCGACCCGCTCGACAAGAACACCGACATCGGCGCCATCAACTCCGCCGAGCAGCTGGCCCGGATCACCGCGCTGGCCGACGCGGGCGAGGCCGAGGGCGCCGAGCGCTGGTCGCCGTCCTGCGAACTCCCCTCCTCCGGCTACTGGTTCGCCCCGACGCTGTTCACCGGCGTCACCCAGGCGCACCGCATCGCCCGGGAGGAGATCTTCGGCCCGGTGCTGTCCGTGCTGACCTTCCGCACCCCCGCGGAGGCCGTGGAGAAGGCCAACAACACCCCCTACGGCCTCTCCGCCGGCATCTGGACGGAGAAGGGTTCGCGGATGCTGTGGATGGCGAACAAGCTGCGCGCGGGCGTCATCTGGTCCAACACGTTCAACAAGTTCGACCCGGCCTCGCCCTTCGGCGGCTACAAGGAGTCGGGCTACGGCCGCGAGGGCGGCCGGCACGGTCTGGAGGCGTACCTCAATGTCTGAGACGACTGGCCGACTCGCCGTCTTCAAGACCTACAAGCTGTACGTCGGGGGCAAGTTCCCCCGGTCCGAGAGCGGGCGGGTGTACGAGGTGACCGACTCCAAGGGCACATGGCTCGCCAACGCGCCGCTGGCCTCCCGCAAGGACGCCAGGGACGCGGTGGTCGCCGCCCGCAAGGCGTTCGGCGGCTGGTCGGGCGCCACGGCCTACAACCGCGGGCAGATCCTCTACCGCATTGCCGAGATGCTGGAGGGCCGTCGCGAGCAGTTCACCGCCGAGGTGGCCGCCGCCGAGGGCCTGTCCAAGGCGAAGGCCGCGGCGCAGGTGGACGCGGCGATCGACCGCTGGGTCTGGTACGCGGGCTGGTCCGACAAGGTCGCCCAGATCGCCGGCGGCGCCAACCCGGTGGCCGGCCCGTACTTCAACCTGTCGTCTCCCGAGCCGACCGGTGTGGTGGCGGTCCTGGCCCCCCAGGACTCGTCGTTCCTCGGCCTGGTCTCGGTGATCGCCCCGGCGATCGTCACCGGCAACACGGTGGTCGTGGCGGCCGCCGAGAACGCCCCGCTGCCCGCCCTCTCGCTGGCCGAGGCGCTCGCCACGTCCGACCTCCCGGGCGGCGTGGTCAACATCCTCTCGGGCCGCACCGCGGAGCTGGGCGCCCCGCTCGCCGCCCACCAGGACGTCAACGCCCTCGACCTCGCGGGCGCCGACGAGGAGCTGGCCAAGGAGCTGGAGACGGCCGCGGCCGACAACCTCAAGCGGGTCCTCCGCCCGGCCGCGCCGAACTGGACGGCCGACCCCGGAACCGGCCGCCTGCTGAGTTTCCTGGAGACGAAGACGGTGTGGCACCCGATGGGCGTTTAGCCCTGCTCTGGCGGCCTTATGACAGGCCGTCACCAATGCCCCAGCGGGGCCTCGCCGAACGGCGGGGCCCCGCACGGCTGTCCGATCCTTTAACTACGATTGACCTCACAGCACGCCATCGACGTTAAACGGGGGAGATTTCGTGCCGGAGCAATTCAGCGCTGCCCAGGAAGCGCTGCACAAGTTCGCCAGGAGTGCCGATCAGCGGGCCGAGAAGGTGCGGTCGATCCGCAGCAGCCTCGCCTCCCACTCCGTGCACCGCGAGGCTTTCGGCAAGCTTCCGGAATCGGAGGAGATCAGCAAGGACTACGAGGAGCGCCAGGAGGACACCCTGGAAACCCTCGAGGACATCGCCACCTTGCAGGAGAAGATCAGCGAGGGCGTCACGACCACCGCGCAGTCCTACCAGGACAGCGATGACGAGACCGTCCAGGCGTTGAACAGCGTGCACCACGGGGGTGGCAACCGATGAGCGGGCCCGCATCGACGGCGGTCGACGCCTACAACAAGGTCAACGACTGGATGAGCGGGATGAGCGGTCTCGTGGACGAGATCATGCGTCCGCTCGTCGAACCGCTCGCAGACCAGCTGGAGTTCGTGACCGGCGACCCCGAGACGCTCAAGGAAGCGGCCAAGCTGTGGCGCGACAAGGCCGCCGACCTCCGGGACGTCGTGGCCGACCAGCGCCGCGACCGTTCGGATCTCGCGCACGAGTGGACCGGCGAGGCCGCCGAGGCCCTCCAGAACTACCTGGCCGAGCTGGAAACCGCCATGGAGGCGGAAGCCGATGACATGGACAAGACGGCCGAGGTCCTGGAGGGGGCTGCCGAGCAGGCCCAGTTCGCCCAGGAGATGGTCGAGGCCATCATCCAGGAGCTCATCGAATGGGCCCTGATCACACTGGCCGCGGCGTTGGCCCTGACCGTCGTGACCGCGGGTCTCTCATGGGCCGGCGAGGCCGCGATGGCCGCGACCGAGGCCAGCGTCGCCACGAGCCGTATCGCCGAAGTGGTGTACAAGCTCGGCAGCAACCTCAAGTCCCTCTCCAACATTCTGAAGTTGCTCAAGCGGGCGAAGAATCTGACGAAGCTCTCCAAGGTCAAGAAGATGAAGCCCTGGACCTGGAAGCACATGAGCGACCCGGCGCAGAGGGAGGCGTTCCTGATGGGACAGGGCGCCAAGAAGGCGCTCAAGGCCATCAAGAGCCCGCTGAAGGCGGGCGCCGCCATCGGGATGGGCGGTCTCGGTTTCAGCGGCACCCCACTGGGCGCCGCGGCGGGAGTCGCCGTCGATCACGCGGCCGAGAAGGTCGATGAGTTCCTGACCGGCGACAAGTCCTCCTCGTCCGGCGACAACAGCTCGCCGCTGCCCGACTTCGGCTCGCCCCGGCCCGCGCACAGCGAGGTGCATCTGCCGCCCGCGCCGGACTTCGCCCCCTCGCGCGACGTCCAGGAGCCGGTCTCCCCACTGGGCGGCGGACGGCCCACCGCCCCGGACCCGGGGTTCGCGTCGCTGCCCGACCAGCCCGTCGCCCAGGACCCGCTCAGCCGCTACCGAGAACCGGCCGTCGAGGAGAATCCCGGAGTGACCACCATGCCGGCGCCGGCCCGGACGACCGCGCCCCGCGATCCCGACAACCCGTTCGGCTGAGCCGCACACCAGACGAGAGGAGCGGCACCGGATGAAGCCGTTTTACCGCGACTGTTTCCCCCCTTTCCTCCAGCCGGGGGAAAGGCTGATCATCGCCTCGGACTACTGCCACAATTCGGCGCTGCCCTTCGTCCCTGCCGGGCTGCGCACCCCGCGCCCCCCGTCCCCTCTCGAACAGCGGGTACGGGGCGCGCTGGGGAACGCTCTGGGCAAGGTGACGAAGCCGCTGGGCCCGGCGATCAGCAACCGACTGGCGAACAACCCCGTGACGCGGGCCGTCAGCGGGTCCGCCGGCAACAGCGCGCCGCGGCCCGTCGGCAAAGAGGGGGAATCCGTCGCCACGTATGCCGCCGGAGACTTCGGCAGCAACGGCGGGAGGCGGCCGGACCGCGACCTCAGCGAGGCGGTGTTCGAAATTCAGGACACGATCGAGGACGCCGCGTCCGACGCCATCGAGCACATGATGTACGGCAAGGTCATGGAGGGCGGCTGGTCGAGCATGGCCGGGCGTTTCCTGGTCGATCTGACGAACGCGGGCGACGAGCCCAGGTTTCAGGCGCTGACCGACCGCCGGCTGATCGTGCTCGTGAACCGCAACAAGAGCTGGCTGGACGGCACCCCGAAGTGTGATCTCGGGGTGGCGGTGCCCCGTACGAACATCGCCCGGGTCACCGCGCATTCGAAGGCCGTCACCAAGGGACGGTTCGACGTCACCTTCACCGACGGTTCGTGGATCGCCCTGGGCAGTCTGCACCGCGAGAACATGGAGGGCGTTGTCGCCGCCTTCCACCAAGGCGTCTGATCACGTGTTCCAGGGAAGCTGACCGCGTGCCGAAGACGGACCATGCGACGCCCTGCCGCCAGTTCCTCCACCCTGGCGAAGTACTACGGGAGGCCCGGGACTACCACGAGTACCCGGATCTCCCGCCCGTGCCCGCACACCTTCGGGCGCCCCGTAAGCGGCCGCCGCGCGCCAAGGGTCTCCTGGGGAAGCTGAGCGACATCCTCGACAAGGCGTCGCAGCCGTCCGCGGGTGCGGTCACCCCCGGCCGGCCGTCGGACAGCCGCCTGCTCAACAACAGGCTGATCGACAACCGGATGACGCGCGCGGCCGGAAATGTCGCGGAAAACCTGAACGAGGCCCAGGACAACATCGAGGACGCCCTCGACGACGCCGCGAACCGCGCTTTGTTCGGCAAGACCATGGAGGGCGACTGGTCCAGCATGGCCGGCCGGTTCCTCGTCCAGGTCAGCAACGCGGGCGGCTCGCCCCGGCATCAGGCACTCACCGACCGGCGGCTGTTCGTGCTGACGGACCATGCCACGGGGTGGCGGGAGCGCGAGCCGGAGCTGGAGGTCGCGGCGCCGATACAGCTGTCGAACATCGCGGAGCTGCGGCCCAGGCCGCGTATGACGTTCCCCCGCGGCCGCTTCGACCTGGTCTTCGTCGACGGCTCGTGGCTGGCGCTGTGCTGTTCCTTCCAGGAGGACATGCAGGCGCTGGTCACGGCCTTCCACGGGCGCTGAGCCCGGAGGGCGGGGCGGCGGGCGCGACAAGCCCGGTGGCTGAGGAGCCGCCGGGCCGGCGCCCGCCGCCGCCCCGGTCTCACCCCGGCAGTACCCGCGTCAACGTGCCCACCAGCGGCAGGTCCTTGAGTGCGCCGCCGTTCGAGAGGGCGCCGGTCAGGAGCGTGGTGCCCACCGGCTTGAAGTCGGCGATCTGGGTGCTGACGGCGTTGGCCAGCGGGTCGACGGGGGTGTTGGCCAGCGGGTCCACCCGGAGGTTCTTGACGGGGGCGAGTCCGCCGCCCGCGGTGTTCAGCAGGGCGCCGGTCAGGGCCGAGGCCGTCGCGCCGGTGTCGCTGCCGCGCTGCGCGGACGCGGGGGCGGCGGACGCCGTGGCCGCACCGCCCGTCGCGAGCGCGGCGCCCGCCGCGGAGATCACCAGCCCCGCCCGCAGCAAAGTGCAGGGAAAGCGGCTGGGCTTGGGACGTGCGTGGGAGGGCATGGGCACCTGCCTGGGGTCGAAGAGGGTCGAAGCGCTGTGCGAGCGAGAGCAGTCGGGTAATCGATTGACTGCGTAGCGTAGTTGAGTCGGAGGGGGTCGTTCCACCTCGCGCGCCAGGGGTACCCCACACGGCCCCATACGCGACAATGGCTGCCCGTGAGCTCCCACTCCTGCCCCCCGCCGCCCTCCACTCAGCTCTCGACGCCGCGCGAGCGGGGAGGCGGCCCCGCCCGGGGCATCCTGCTGACCGGCCCTTCGGGTTCCGGCAAGACGTCGCTGGCCGAGCGCAGCGGACTGCCCGTCCTTCGTCTCGACGACTTCTACAAGGAGGGGACGGACCCGACGCTGCCGCAACTGCCCGACGGCGGCGGGGCCGACTGGGACGCGCCGCTGTCCTGGGACGCCTCCGCCGCGGTCGCGGCCATCGACGCCCTGTGCCGCGCGGGGCGCACCGAGGTCCCGGTCTACGACATCGCGGCCAGCGCCCGGGTCGGCGTGACGGGGCTCGACCTCGGCGGCGCCCCGCTGTTCATCGCGGAGGGCGTCTTCGCGGCCGATGTCATCGAGGACTGCCGGGCGGCGGGCCTGCTGGCCGACGCGCTGTGCCTGCGCGGCCGTCCGACGACCACCTTCCGGCGGCGGCTGGCACGGGATCTGCGCGAGGGCCGCAAGTCGGCCCCGTATCTGGTCCGCCGGGGGCTGCGCCTGCTGCGCAGCGAGCGGTCCATCGTGGCCCGGCACACCGCGCTGGGCGCGCACCCCTGCGCCAAGCCGGAGGCACTGGCCCGGATAGCGGCGGCGCGGGCGGTGGACGCGGTCGGCGCGGCCGTCCGTTCCTGAGCACCCTGCGGCACCGCCCCGCCGCCGTTTCCCGGCGGACGCGAGGAAGCGGGTTCGGGCAGACCCCCCGGCCGCCCGAACCCGCTTCCTCTTTCCCCGTTATCCCCCGTATCCCCCGATACGTCCGGCTTTTTCGGAATGCTCCGCTTCCGCCGGTTCCCCCGTATCCCCTTTTCCCCTGTTCCCCTCGGGCGTCCCCCCTGGTCCCCCCTCGGGCCCCCGATCCTCAGGCCACCAGCTCGCCGAAGGACTCCTCCTGGTCACGGCCGAAGCTGAGGACCTCGTCCTCGCGCAGCCGGCGCAGGGCGCGCCAGATGCTGGACTTCACCGTGCCGACACTGATGTCGAGAATGTCCGCGATCTCCGGGTCCGTACGGCCCTCGTAGTAGCGCAGCACCAGCATCGTGCGCTGCGTCTCGGGCAGCCGGACCAGCGCCTGCCACAGCACGGCGCGCAGCTCGGTGCCGCGCATCGCGTCCACGTCGCCCGCCGTCTCCGGCAGCTCCTCGGTCGGGTACTCGTTGAGCTTGCGCCGACGCCAGGCGCTGATGTGCAGGTTGGTCATGGTGCGGCGCAGGTAGCCGCCGAGCGCCGCCTTGTCGCTGATCCGGTCCCAGGCCCGGTAGGTCGAGAACAGCGCGCTCTGCAGCAGGTCCTCGGCCTCGTAGCGGTCACCGGTCAGGTGGTAGGCGGTGGCGAACAGGGAGGCGCGGCGCTCCTGGACGTAGGCGGTGAAGGCCGCTTCGGCCTCCGCCGTCTCCGCCGGGGAACGCCGTTCCCCCGTGGCCTCCCCGTACTCCGCTCCCCCGTTGTTCCCCCCGTGGGCGGCGTTGCCCCCGTGCCCCCCGTTGTCCCCGTCGGTCCCGTTGACCGTGACCGTCGTGGCGTCGATGGCCACCATGTACGGCGGCCGCTGGCGCCCGATGCCGCGGGCGCAGCCCCGAAGGGAGCCGCCCCCGGTGACACCGGACTTCTCGCCGGTCCTGACGACGTCGTGGAGCCGCGTGATAACTGCGCTGTTCTTGGTGCCGTGCAGTGTGTTCATCTCGCGCCCCCCGTCGTAGAGCCAGCTCGTTCGGTGTGTCGGGGTGTTGATCTCTCCCGATGCCCCAAAGACTGCCAACCCAGTTTCATCGCGTTGTCCGCCGACTGTCACAGGCCTGTCACAGGGGTGGGTGCGGCGCGTCGCGGACGGCCCGCGGGTGCGGGGCTTGTGTACGAGAGCGCCACTGGTCGATCTCCAGGCGTCCCATGGGCCAGAATGGCGAGGTGCCTTTCCTGTTGCTGATCGAGGACGACGACGCCATCCGCACGGCCCTCGAACTCTCGCTGTCGCGCCAGGGCCACCGTGTGGTGACCGCGGCGACGGGCGAGGACGGCCTGAAGCTGCTGCGCGAGCAGCGCCCGGACCTGATCGTGCTGGATGTGATGCTGCCGGGCATCGACGGTTTCGAGGTGTGCCGGCGGATCAGGCGAACGGACCAGCTGCCCATCATCCTGCTCACCGCGCGTAACGACGACATCGACGTCGTGGTGGGCCTGGAGTCCGGCGCCGACGACTATGTCGTCAAACCGGTGCAGGGGAGGGTGCTGGACGCCCGTATCCGGGCCGTGCTGCGGCGTGGCGAGCGCGAGTCCAGCGATTCGGCGACGTTCGGCTCGCTGATGATCGACCGGTCGGCGATGACGGTCACCAAGAACGGCGAGGACCTGCAACTGACCCCGACCGAGCTGCGGTTGCTGCTGGAGCTGAGCCGCCGGCCCGGCCAGGCGCTGTCCCGCCAGCAGTTGTTGCGGCTGGTGTGGGAGCACGACTATCTGGGCGACTCGCGCCTGGTGGACGCGTGCGTCCAGCGGCTGCGCGCCAAGGTGGAGGACGTGCCGTCCTCACCGACCCTCATCCGTACGGTCCGTGGCGTCGGCTACCGGCTGGACTCGCCGCAGTGAGGGAGCGTGCCACGAGCGGCGCGGCGGCGGACGGCGGTGCGGACGGCGGGACCGGGGACGCCGGCGCGGCCGGGGACACCGGCAGGCCCTCGGCGGGGCGGCGGATGCTGCGGATGCTGGGCCGCCCCTCGGGGCTGCTGCGCTGGACCAGTCTGCGGCTGCGGCTGGTCGTGGTCTTCGCGCTGGTGGCGCTGACCGCCGCGGTCTCCGCCTCGGGCATCGCCTACTGGCTCAACCGCAACACCGTCCTGGACCGCACCCAGAACGCCGTCCTCAAGGACTTCCGCAAGGCGCTGGAGGACAGCACCCGGTCGCTTCCGCTGCACCCGCGGTGCGCCGAACTCCAGGACGCCGCCCGGCAGATGGCGGGCGGGCCGCAGAACTACGCGGTACTGCTGATCGGGGTGGACCGCGAGGGCAAGGACTGCGCCGCCACCACCGACAAGGACCTGCTGACGCTCGGGAACGTCCCGGTGCCGCTGCGCAAGGCGGTCAACGAGGTGCGCCCGGTCGACGACGCCAACCGCTACCCGCACCACCTCTACTGGCAGCGCAAGCAGATCGAGGACACCCCCTACCTCGTCGCCGGGGCGAAGGTGATCGGTGGCGGGCCCACCGGCTACATGATGAAGTCGCTGGCCGCCGAGCGGCAGGACCTCAACTCGCTGGCCTGGTCGCTGGGGATCGCGACGGCGCTCGCGCTGGTCGGCTCGGCGCTGCTGGCACAGGCCGCGGCGACGACGGTGCTGCGGCCCGTCCAGCGGCTGGGACACGCCGCGCGGCAGCTCGGCGAGGGGCGGCTGGACACCCGGCTGCGGGTGACCGGCACGGACGAACTCGCCGACCTCTCCCGGACGTTCAACCGTACGGCGGAGCGGCTGGAGCAGCGGGTCGAGGAGCTGAGCGGGCGCGAGGCGGCCTCCCGGCGGTTCGTCGCGGACATGTCGCACGAACTGCGGACGCCGCTGACCGCGATCACCGCGGTCTCCGAGGTGTTGGAGGAGGAGGCCGACGCCCTCGACCCGATGATCGCGCCGGCGGTGCAGCTGGTGGTCAGCGAGACCCGGCGGCTCAACGACCTCGTGGAGAACCTCATGGAGGTCACCCGCTTCGACGCGGGCACGGCCCGGCTCGTGCTCGACGACGTCGATGTCGCGGACCAGGTGACCGCCTGTATCGACGCGCGGGCCTGGCTGGACGCGGTCGAACTCGACGCGGACCGCGGCATCGTGGCCCGGCTGGACCCACGGCGGCTCGATGTGATCCTGGCGAACCTGATCGGCAACGCCCTCAAGCACGGCGGCTCGCCGGTGCGGGTCTCGGTGCGCACGGAAGGCGTGCCGGACGGCGGCGGGAGCGGCCGGACGGGCAGCACGGCCGTCTCCGCCGGTGGCGGCGCGGCCGGGGCTGCCCCGGCCGACACGGCGGCGGCCGGGGCGGCGGACGACGGGACGCAGGAGTCCGGGCGCGCCCCGGACGAGGGGCGGTCCGGGAGCGGGGAGCTGGTGATCCGCGTACGGGACCACGGTCCCGGCATCCCGGAGGAGGTCCTCCCGCACGTCTTCGACCGCTTCTACAAGGCGAGTGCCTCCCGGCCGCGGTCGGAGGGCAGCGGGCTGGGCCTGTCGATCGCCATGGAGAACGCACACATCCACGGCGGGGAGATCACCGCGGCCAACTTCCCCGAGGGCGGCGCGGTCTTCACCCTGCGGCTGCCGATGGACGCCTCCCCGCTGACGGACGGCGACCGGCCCGGCGGCCCGGCCGGTGAGAGCACGGAGGGCGGGCGATGACGCCGACCAGGCGGAACGGACGGCGCGCCGCCGCCGCGGCGGTGCTCGCTCTCGCCGTCGCGGGCTGCGGGATCCGGGGCACGTCCGTACCCGTCGACGCGGGCGGCGCGCCCACCCGGGTGAGCTGCAAGGCCCCGGCGATCCCGGCCCGGCCGGACGCGTCCGGCGAGAGCACCTCGACGATCGTGTACCTGGTGTGCGGCTCGGCGCTGGCCCAGGTCGAGCGGGCGGTGCCCCCGGCCAAGGGCGCCGATCCGCGGCTGCCGACGGCCCGTGCGCTGCTGGACGAGCTGCGGCGCAAGCCGTCCGCCGACGAGGAGAAGGCCGGTTTCAGCAGCGCGCTCCCCCAGGACCTGAAGGTCTCGGGGCCGCGCGACGGCGATCCCTCGGACGCGCTGCGGCTGAGCATCCGGCCGGACGACCTGCCGTCGTTCGCACTGGCGCAGCTGGTGTGCACCTACGGCGCGAGCACCGCGCTGGGCCGCACCCACGCGGCGGTGCTCGGCGGTCCCGGCGACGACACGGCGCACCGCTACGACTGCTCGGCGGACGTGCTGGCCAATCCGGACATCGCGGAGAACGCCGGCTGGGGCGACCCGCTGTCGGAAGAGAGCTGAGACGGGGCGCCGCTGCGGGGCCGGCGGCGCTCCCGGAGGGGCCCGTCGGGGCGGAGCGAGACGGGCGCGACCGGGCGGAACCGCGGCCACCGCTCCCGGCGTCCTGGCCTGTGTGCAGCCCCATGGCCCCGGCGCGACCGCCGGCCCCCGTATGCGCGTCACCGGACTTCTCCTCCTCGTGGCGCATCTGTCGATCGTCGGCTGGCTGACACTGCGTCCCCGTTCGGTGCCGTGGGTGCCCGCCGCGAACCTCGAACCGCTGGCGACGATCCGGGCCGAGCTGGCCCGCGGCCTGTCGTGGGAGGTCGTCCAGCACCTCGGCGGCTCGGTGCTGCTGCTGGCGCCGCTGGGCGTGCTGCTGCCGCTCTCGGCGGGCCGCCTGAACGTTTCGCCCCTGGTGTCCCTGACCCGTACCGCCTTCGCCGGGGCGATGATCGCGCTGGCCATCGAGCTGCTGCAGTCAGGGGTGCCCGGCCGGGTCCCGGACATCGACTCGGTGCTGCTCGGCACCCTCGGGGTGGCCGTGGTGCACCTGGCGGTCGTCCCCAGGGCCCGCCGCCGGCTACGCCGCAGGTACCGGCATCTCGGGGCCGCGACCCCGAGAATCCCCAGGGTCGGACTGGCCCCGCAGGCTGACGCTCTCTCCGGCAGCCGGACCTACCTTTGAGACATCGGGGTACACGCCCCACGAAGTCGAGAAGGAGTCGCCCTCATGGCCGCCGCACTGGTCCGCCCCCGCAACAACCGAATGATCGCCGGAGTGTGCGCGGGCCTGGCCCGTCGCTTCGGTACGACCCCGACCACGATGCGCGTGATCTTCGTGGTGTCGTGTCTGCTCCCCGGCCCGCAGTTCCTGGTCTACCTGGCGCTGTGGATACTCCTCCCGTCGGAGGACAAGGCCACCGGCGCCGCCTGGTGACCCTCCCGGGGCGGCCGCCCGGCGCGCACCGCTGATCCGGTGCTCCGCCCGCCCGCGCCCCGGCTCCCCGTCCGCAGATGACGGTGCCCCGTCCGTACGCGAGGGCGTACGGACGGGGCACGGCGCAGCGCCCGTCCCGGGGACGGGCCGCGTGTCAGCCGCCCAGGAGGCTGCCGGGCTGCAGGCCGCCCAGGAGCTTGTTGCCCTGGGACTTGACCTTGGTCTTGACGTCGTGGCCGGCCGGCTTGGCCTTGGTGAGGCCGGAGACGGTCTTGGCGGCGTCCTTCACCGGCAGGCTCTTCAGCACCCCGGTGGTGTCGGTGCCGACCGCCGGGGCCGCGCTGGCGACACCCGCGGCGGTGACGGCGAAAGCGGCACCGAGCGCGACGGTACCGAGAGTCTTGATGGTTCCCTGCTTCATCGAATTACGTCCTCGTGATGGGGGCTTGACCGGCAAATCAACCTAGTGATGCGGCAACCGGCGCCGCAAACAGCCACGAGGAAGGAAAAAACGGCCGGTGGACATTCCACCGGCCGTTGCGCTATAAGCTCGCACTGTTCCCTTACGCAGAGTCAGAAGCCCTGCTGGCGGGGGCGGTTGCACCCTGCGGACGGAACAGCCATTCGGCCCGCAGTTCCGCGTAACCAGGCTTGATGACGTCATTGATCATGGCCAGACGTTCATCGAAAGGAATGAACGCTGATTTCATCGCATTGACTGTAAACCACTGCATGTCGTCGAGCGTGTATCGAAATGTCTTGACCAGGTGCTCGAATTCCCGGGACATGTTCGTGCCGCTCATCAGCCGGTTGTCGGTGTTGACCGTGAGCCGGAACTGCAGTCGGCGCAGCAGGCCGATGGGGTGCTCCGCGTAGGAGGGAGCGGCGCCGGTCTGCAGGTTGGAGGTCGGGCACATCTCCAGCGGGATGCGCTTGTCCCGGACGTACGAGGCGAGCCGGCCGAGCTTGACCGAGCCATCGTCGGCGACCTCGATGTCGTCGATGATCCGGACACCGTGGCCCAGCCGGTCGGCGCCGCACCACTGCAGGGCCTGCCAGATGGACGGCAGGCCGAAGGCCTCACCGGCGTGGATGGTGAAGTGGTTGTTCTCCCGCTTGAGGTACTCGAACGCGTCGAGGTGGCGGGTGGGCGGGTAGCCGGCCTCCGCGCCCGCGATGTCGAAGCCGACGACGCCGGTGTCGCGGTAGCGGTTGGCGAGTTCGGCGATCTCCAGGGCGCGGGCGGCGTGCCGCATCGCGGTCAGCAGCGCGCCGACCCGGATGCGGTGACCGTTCTCCCGGGCCCGCCGCTCGCCCTCGCGGAAGCCCTCGTTGACGGCCTCGACGACCTCTTCGAGGGTCAGCCCCTTTTCGAGGTGCTGCTCGGGCGCGTACCTGACCTCGGCGTAGACGACACCGTCCGCGGCCAGGTCCTCGGCGCACTCGGCGGCCACCCGGACCAGGGCGTCGCGGGTCTGCATGACGGCGCAGGTGTGCGCGAAGGTCTCCAGGTAGCGCTCCAGGGAGCCGGAGTCGGCCGCCTCGCGGAACCAGACCCCGAGCTTCTCCGGGTCGGTCTCGGGCAGGCCCTCGTAGCCCGCATCGCGGGCCAGGTCGACGACCGTGGCCGGCCGGAGCCCGCCGTCGAGGTGGTCGTGGAGCAGCACCTTGGGGGCACGGCGGATCTGTTCACTGGTCGGGAGTGTGGTGGTCTCGCTCGTCATTTCGGCACTCTAGCCCCTACGCGCGTAGATCTCATCGAACGATACGTAACAGTGACCCGTCCACGGGGTGGCGCGCACGCCGCCTTCTGCCATCGTTCTGGTCATGGCTCAGCAAGCACTGCCGGTGCGCGAGGCCCGGCTGGGAAAACCGCTGGGAACGGCCGGCAAGGAGGGGGCGCGCGAGGCGCTCCGGTGGCGGAGTGGCGGCGGTCGGAGCACCGGCCGGGAGGTGAGCGGGGTCGCTCTTCTACTGCCCGGAGGCGGCCCGACCGGGGTGCGGCGCCCTTCGCCGGTGGCGGCACTGGCGGTGCGCCCGCTGGCGGTCCGGCTGGCGAAGGCCGGGCGCCCCGAGGGCCTGACGGCCCATGTCGTCCGCTACCGCTGCAACGGCTGGAACGGCCCCGACGCCCATCCGGCACGTGACGCGGCCTGGGCCCTGGACGAGGTGGTCCGGCGCTACGGCGATGTGCCGGTCTGCCTCGTCGGCACGGGCATGGGCGCCCGCGCCGCCCTGCACGCCGCGGGCCACCCCGCGGTCAACTCCGTCCTGGCACTGGCCCCTTGGCTGCCCGGCCCCGGCCGGGACGACGAGCGGCCCGACCCGGTGAAACAGCTCATCGGCCGGCAGGTCCTGCTGGTCCACGGCACCAACGACGAACGCACCGACCCCGACCTGTCCTACCGCTACGCCCAGCGCGCCAAGAAGGTCAACCGCGACACCTGCCGGTTCGAGGTGCACTCCGACGGCCACTCCCTGCACCAGCACCGCGCCGAAGTCCTCGCCCTGGCCGCCGACTTCATGCTCGGCTCCCTCTTCGCCCGCGACTACGCCCGCCCCGTGAAGGACGCACTGGCCGCCCCACCGCCGCTCGGCCTCCGCATGCCCCTGGCCGCGGGCTTCGGGGCGTCGTTGCGGCATTGAGGGTGGGCGCTGAGGGCGAGGCGTGGAGGGGAAGAGGTGCCGGGGGCCAAGGCGTCGAGGAGCGGAGAGGTCCAGGTGCCGGGCGTCCAAGTCGGGCGTCGAGGAGCGGAGAGGTCCAGGTGCCGGGCGTCCAAGTCGGGCGTCGAGGCGACGGCGCGCCGCACCTCCCCCCTCCCTCCGCCCGCTCCCCTCACCGCGGCAGCAGCTTCCCCCGGCGGCCGAGCAGGAACTTCTTGAAGGCGGCGACCGGTGGGGTGTCGGGATGGCCGTCCAGCCAGGCGACGCCGATCTCGCGGACCGCGCGGGGCGCCGTCACGGTCAGTTCGGCGACGCCGGGGCGGGGGACGGCCGGCGGTGGGAGCAGGGCCACGCCCAGCCCGGCCGCGACCAGCCCGCGCAGCGTCTCGGCCTCCTCCCCCTCGAACGCGATCCGCGGCGTGAAGCCCGCCTCGGCGCACAGCGCGTCGGTGATCCGGCGCAGTCCGTAGCCCGGTTCCAGGGTCACGAACAGCTCGCCGGCGGCCTCCGCGAGCCGGATCCGCTTACGGCCGGCCAGCGCGTGGTCGTCGGGGACGACGAGGCGCAGCTTCTGCTCGTCGAGCCGGCGGGCGACCAGGTCCGGATAGTCGGGCACCGGCGACGTCAGGCACAGATCGAGGTCGCCGGCCCGGAGGCGTTCGATCATGGCCTCGCCGTAGTTCTGGACGAGCTGGAAGCGGACGCGCGGGTGGTCGGCGCGGAAGCTGCGGATCAGGCCGGGCACGGTCTCCGAGCCGAGGGTGTGCAGAAAGCCGAACGCCACCTTCCCGGCGGCGGGGTCGACGTCGGCGCGTACGGACTCCGTCGCCCGTTCCAGGTCCGTCAGCGCCCGCTCGGTGGAGGCGAGGAAGGCGCGGCCGGCCGGGGTGAGGGAGAGCGTGCGGCCGTGCCGGGCGAAGAGGGCGACGCCGAGGTCCTCCTCCAGGCGGACCAGCGCGCGGCTGAGCGTCGGCTGCGGCATGCCGAGTTCCAGGGCGGCGCGGGTGACGTGTTCGTGCCGGGCGACGGCGGTGAACTGGGCGAGCCGCGGGGCGAGGAGCACCGCCCAGGAGTCGCCCCCGAGCTCGGCCGGCTCCCCCGCCTCCGCGCTCCGCGGCGCTCCGGCAAGATCTTTTCTGTTGCGACCTTGCAACAGCGGCCCCTGCGACCTCGGATCATGTGTCACAGCATCGATTATGCCGTTTCTATGCATTGGACGCATGAAACCTGGCGGCCTACGTTCGAAGCATGCCTCCCGCTGATACCGGGGCGTCCGTCACCGTCCGTGCGGCCGCCTCTCCCCAGTCGTCCACTGACACTTCTCCTTCCGCCGCCGCCCCCGACCCCGAGTCGGGCAAGCTGCGGCCGGGCGGCCCCGGCTACCGCCGGATGAGCTTCGCCCTCTTCGCCGCCGGAGTCGCGACCTTCGCGCTCCTCTACTCCACGCAGGCGCTGCTGCCCGCGATCTCCACCGACCTCGGGGTCAGCCCGGACCAGGCGAGCTGGACCGTGTCCGCGGCCACCTTCGGCCTGGCCCTCGGCGTCATCCCGCTGAGCGCGGTCTCCGAGCGCTTCGGGCGGCGCACGCTGATGACCGTGTCCCTCTCGGTGGCCGCGCTGATCGCGATGCTGGTGCCGTTCGCCCCGTCGCTCGGCGCGCTGATCGCGCTGCGCGGCGTCCAGGGCGTCGCGCTGGCCGGGCTGCCGGCGTCGGCGATGGCCTTCCTGGCGGAGGAGGTACGCGCCAAGGCGCTGGTGGCGGCCATCGGACTGTTCGTGGCGGGCAACAGCATCGGCGGCATGTCCGGCCGGATCGTGACCGGCTGGGTCGCCCAGGCGTGGGGCTGGCGGGCCGCGCTGGCCGCGGTGGGTGTGCTGGCTGTGGTGTGCGCGGTGACGTTCCGGCTGCTGGTGCCCAAGGCCCGGCACTTCGCGCCCCGTTCGGTGGGCCCGCGGGCGCTGGCCCGTACCCTCGGCGGCCACCTCGCCGACCCGCTGCTGCGCCGCCTGTACGCCATCGGCGGGCTGTTCATGACGGTCTTCGGCGCGGTCTACACGGTCATCGGCTACCGCCTGGTCGCCGAGCCGTTCAACCTCCCGCAGGGAATCGTCGGTTCGATCTTCGTGGTCTACCTGGTCGGTACGGTCTCCTCGGCCGCGGCCGGCAAGCTGGTCGCCCGCACGGGCCGCCGCGGCGCCCTCTACCTGGCCGTCGGCACCACCTCGACCGGTCTGCTGCTCTCCCTCTCCGACTCCGTGTACACGGTGCTGGCGGGGCTCATCCTGATCACCGCGGGCTTCTTCGCGGGCCACGCCGTCGCCTCGTCGTCGGTCAGCCGCACCGCCAAGACGGCCCGCGCGCAGGCGTCGGCGCTGTACCAGTGCGCGTACTACATCGGCAGCAGCCTGGGCGGCGCGCTCGGCGCCGCCGCCTTCCACGCCGTCGGCTGGGAGGGCACCGTCCTCCTCGGCCTCGTCGCGATGCTCGGCGCCGCCTCGATCACCCTCTACGCCACCCGCAAGGCCGTGGCCGAACGCCGCCTCCTGCACCTGGAGAAGGCCGCGTAACCCCCGCAGTCCGAAGGGCCCGTCCCGCCACCTGACCTGGTGGGGCGGGCCCTTCGTCGTCAACCGACGCGAAAGAGCCCCGTGTCGACGGTCAGACCGAACGGCTCGGGGAGGCGGAGCGGGACCCGCGGCGGTCCGCAGGTCCCGTTCACCCGTACGAGGAAACCGCAGGTCAGGAGATGCGTTCCAGCACCACCGGGGTGGCGGCGAAGGCGGCGTCCTCGGGGCCGACGAGGACGCCGCCGTCGAGGGCCTCCAGGGCGTAGGGGAACTTCTCGGGGGTGTCGGTGTGCAGGGTCAGCAGGGGCTGGCCGGCGGTGACGGTGTCGCCGGGCTTGGCGTGCAGTTCGACGCCCGCGCCCGCCTGGACCGGGTCCTCCTTGCGGGCGCGGCCGGCGCCCAGGCGCCAGGCGGCGAGGCCGACGGCGTAGGCGTCGAGGGTGGTGAGGGTCCCGGAGGAGGCGGCGGTGACGACATGCTGTTCGCGGGCCACCGGGAGGGCCGCGTCGGGGTCGCCGCCCTGGGCGGTGATCATGCGGCGCCAGTGGTCCATGGCGGAGCCGTCGGCCAGCGCCTTGGCCGGGTCGGCGTCCTTGAGGCCGGCCGCGTCGAGCATCTCGCGGGCGAGCGCCAGGGTCAGTTCGACGACGTCCTGGGGGCCGCCGCCGGCCAGCACCTCGACGGATTCGCGGACTTCGAGGGCGTTGCCGGCGGTCAGGCCGAGCGGGGTGGCCATGTCGGTGAGCAGCGCGACGGTCTTCACGCCGTGGTCGGTGCCCAGCTCGACCATCGTGGAGGCCAGTTCGCGGGCGTTGCCGAGGTCCTTCATGAAGGCGCCGGAGCCGACCTTGACGTCCAGGACGAGAGAGCCGGTGCCCTCGGCGATCTTCTTGGACATGATCGAGGAGGCGATCAGGGGGATGGACTCGACGGTGCCGGTGACATCGCGCAGCGCGTAGAGCTTCTTGTCGGCGGGGGCCAGGCCGTCGCCGGCCGCGCAGATCACCGAGCCGACGTCGCGCAGCACGTCCAGCATCTCGGCGTTGGACAGGCTCGCGCGCCAGCCGGGGATCGCTTCGAGCTTGTCGAGGGTGCCGCCGGTGTGGCCCAGGCCCCGGCCGGAGAGCTGCGGGACGGCCGCACCGCAGGCGGCGACGAGCGGGGCGAGCGGCAGCGTGATCTTGTCGCCGACGCCGCCGGTGGAGTGCTTGTCCGCGGTGGGGCGGGGCAGCGACGAGAAGTCCATGCGCTCGCCGGAGGCGATCATCGCGGCCGTCCAGCGGGCGATCTCCGTGCGGTTCATTCCGTTGAGGAAGACGGCCATCGCGAGGGACGACATCTGCTCATGGGCGACCTCGCCCCGGGTGTAGGCGTCGATGACCCAGTCGATCTGATCGGGGGTCAGCTCACCGCGGTCGCGCTTGGTACGGATGACGGAGATGACGTCCATGGACGGTTCCTTTCGAACGGGTAGGTCCGTTCTACACGCATAGACGCCGGGGTGGCCAGGGGCGCCGGGCGGCGGCCCCTGGGGTGGCGCACCGCATCGAGTCGCCGGTGTCGGCTACCGCCCCAGGGATGGTTCCGGCCGGGTCGGATCAACCGAACGCCTCCGCCGGAAGCCGCGGACCGCTTCCTTCGTCGCCGATGTTGTGGTCGCCGGGATCTTCATCGGCTTCGGGACCGTCAACGTCCGACATGGTCAGGCGCGCGCCTCTGCTCTTCGCGACCCGGTGCACATCGGTGAGGGAACTGGTCAGCTCAACTGCCAGCAAGTGAAGCTCTCCGGGCGTCCACGTCCGGGCGTCAAGGAGATGGCGTGCCTCCTTGATGAGTCCGGCGGCGGAGTCCAGCTGCGCTTCCTCCATCTCGTCGGCGATCCGGGACACGTAGCCGGTCCCGTCGCCCACGAGGAAGCACGGGTTTCCGTCCGGGCTCGACCAGGGCAGGAGGCGGGCGGTGTCGGTCGTACTCATCGGGCTGCCGCCTCCAGTCCGTGAATCCAGCGCGGACCGGAATCGAGTCCATACGCCGCGAACCACAGCGCTCGCCGCCGCCCGTACTGCGCGCGTCGCTCCTGCCGCTCCTCCGGGGTGAGGACATACGGACGGACCAAGGCTGCGTCCTCGCCCCGCAGCATCCCCTCCCTCCCGCCGGGCATACGGGCAAACCTGAGTGTCGGCGCCTCCTCACACGTCACGGCGGGGAGAGCGCCGAAGGGGCGGTGACGCCCCCGTGCGGGCAGTAACAGACGCAGCAGCGATTCGAAGATCCTGGCGATAGTCTTCGCCATGTCGTCAACCTCCCAGGGGTTGAGGGCCACGCCCCCGGGCCGTTCGCGCGGTCGCGGGGGTCTCTTGTACGGCGTTTGTTCAACGGTCTTCTGCTCGTTTGCCGTGATGGTGTGGTGCCTCACCAGTGCACAGCCTCGGGAGCCTCCGCGGGCGCCCGAAGACCGGACATTTGGCCGGACGCTTTCGGGCGCGGGCTGGTGCTTTCGCCGTCGAGGTATGGGCGAAGTCGCTACGGTGAGAAGAGACTCCGGGCACAGAAGGAGACATGCATGGCGGTAGAGACGTGAGCACGCTCGGTCGGGTGCGCAAGCAAGCCGGGTACACGCAAGAGACCTTCACTGCCGCGTTCCCCCGAGAGGCTGCACGTCTGGGGATCAAGGCTTCGGTGAGCGTCCGCCAGCTTCGCCGTTGGGAAGGCGAGTCACCACCGCCGTTGCCGCATCCGAGTCAACAGGCTGTGCTGGAAGCGATGTTCGGCCTTCCGCTCTGCGAGATGGGATTCGACGTACCGGCGCACAGAGCCGCTACTGTCCAGCGGATCGGTGACGATGGAGATGTGAAGCGTCGAGCATTCGTCACCGGTACAGGGGCGGTCGCGGCAGCGGCCGTGCTCCCTGACCGGCATGGTCCGCGGATCGGCGCGAGCGACATGACAGCGCTCCGAGCCGACCTGGCCGACCTGTACGCAGTCGACCACCAGACCGGCGGGATTCCTGCCAAGGTGCGTGCGAAGCAACTCGAACGACGCCTCACGCAGACACTGAAAGACTCCGTCTACACGACCAAGATCGGCCGTGATCTTCAGGCAATGCTGTCTGAACTACACAGCAATCAAGCTTGGTACGGCTACGACGGTGGCCCAGTCAGCGCGGCACGCGCGGATTCCTTAGAGGCCCTGACTGCTGCCCAGCTTATTGGCGACGAACTGTTGCAAATTTCAGCACTGGAAACGCTGGTGCTGATCGACATCAAGGCAGACCGGACGTGGGAAGCCGCGTCGGCCGTCGAGACCGCCTATAGCCTGGCCGGCAAATCTGGCGCCGGGCCTGCCGTTCATCTCGTGATTGCGCTTCGCGAAGCGAATATCAGCACACATGTCGGAGATACGGCTGCCGCCCGCCGTGCACTCAGCCGCGCACTCTCCTACCAGAGTCGCAACGAAGCAAAGGGAGAGATTCCCGATTGGGCGCGCTTCGCCGGCCCCGTGGAAGTCGACTACGCCACAGCGGACATGTACGTGAGAGCAGCAAATCCCCGGCGTGCAGTGCCATTCTTGCGCGCTGCCGTGGATGGCCTCGGAGGCAGTTACGCGCGTAATACGGCGTGGTACAGGTCCAAGCTGGCTTGCACCCTTCTGGATGCCGGCGAGGTCGAGGAGGCATGCACCGAAATGGCGGGCGTACTCGAATCGTGCGGAGAGATCGGCTCCAGTCGCCTCACCAGCCGTATCCAGGATTTCCGAAAGACCCTCCACGCTTTCGACACCACCGCGGCCCGCGACGCCTCGGAGCAAATCCAAGAAGCTATGCGAGGGGGCCACACATGACCACGCCAGAGGCGATCACCGTCGAGCCCTTGGATGGCCCGGCCGCAGCACGGTCCGAGTCCGCAATCAGGCTCGTCTACGCCGAGGTCTTCGCTGAGGCACCGTACGAGGAAGGACTGGAAGCAGTAGAGGCGACCTTCCGCCGGTTCCGGTCCCAGGCCCGCAAGTCCACTTTCCGCGCTGCGCTGGCCCGTACCGCCGGCGGTGAGCCGGTGGGCATCGCGTACGGCTATCCGCTCAGTGCCGCGACGGGTTGGTGGGACCATCTGGTAATTCCCGCCTCGGCCGATCTGCGGCGAGAAGACGGGCAACGCACTTTCGGCCTCATGGAGTTCGCGGTGCGAAGGCGCTGGCGCCGGCACGGGGTCGGCCAGCGGCTGCACGAGGCGCTGCTCGCCGGTGGGAACGAAGAGCGCGTACTGCTCAACGCGCTACCAGAGGCCGAGGCGGCACAGTCGGCTTATCGGTCCTGGGGTTACCGCAAGGTGGGCGAGGCTCGTCCTTGGGAAGGTGCGGCACTCCATGACGTGATGCTCCTCCAAATCCGTTGAGAACTCAGCCCGATGGCGTGGTCGTCTCCAGCCAGTGAAGATACGCTTCCGCCCCCGCAACGATCGGAGCTGCGGAGACTTCCGGATTCTGCCAAGGGTGGTGCTTGAGCAGATGCGCCTCGGCCTCGTCGTACCGGTCGGCGCGGGTCTTGCGGACGAGCTGCCATTCCTCGCCCGAGCCGAACTGGCCCTGGTGCCAGAACGCGGAGCCGACCGGCCCGACGATCTGCGCCCTGGCCGCAAGCCGTGCGGAGACGACCGACTCCCGCCCCTCACCCCTCCAGATGCCCCGCCCCGAACGCGTCCGGCAGCAGCTCCGACAGCGGGCGGATGCCGGCCGCCGTGTCGACGAGGAGGTCCGGGCCGCCGTGTTCCCACAGGAGTTGGCGGCAGCGGCCGCAGGGGACGAGGAGGTCGCCCGCGCCGTCGACGCAGGTGAAGGCGGTCAGCCTGGGTGCCGGACCGTCGTTGGTGGACCGGCCCGCGAAGAGGGCGGAGATCAGGCCGCATTCGGCGCAGAGGGCGAGGCCGTAGGAGGCGTTCTCGACGTTGCAGGCGGCGATGGTGCGGCCGTCGTCCACGAGGGCGGCGGCGCCGACGGGGTAGCCGGAGTACGGGGCGTAGGCCCGGGACATCGCGTCCCGGGCCTGCGCGCGCAGTGCGGTCCAGTCGACCGGCACTGGTGGTGTCATGTGCCTTGTCCTCGGCGGTAGGGCCTGCCGTTCGCCTTCGGGGGCCGCAGTCGCTGGGCGGAGAGGGCGAGGACGAGCAGGGTGGCGATGTACGGGCTCGCCTCGACCAGTTCGAGGGGAACGGTGTCGGCCAGGAAGTACCAGCCTATGAGGACGACGGCGGCCACCGCCGACAGCGCGGCCTGGGTGCGCTTGGCGGCGCGGAACTTCAGCAGGGCGATCACCGCCAGGAGCGCGGCCAGGCCCAGCAGCAGGGCGTGGACGGTCGGGCCGCCGCTGCGCAGCTGCATGGCGTCCATGAAGCCGAACAGGCCCGCGCCCATCGCGACGCCGCCCGGCCGCCAGTTGCCGAAGATCATCGTGGCGAGGCCGATGTAGCCGCGGCCGCCGGTCTGGCCGTCCTGGTAGAAGTGCACCCCGATGGAGAGGAACGCGCCGCCGAGGCCGGCCAGGGCGCCGGAGACCAGAACCGCCGCGTACTTGTACGAGTAGACGTTGACGCCCAGCGACTCGGCCGAGATCGGGGCCTCGCCGCAGGAGCGCAGCCGCAGGCCGAAGGACGAACGCCACAGCACGAAGAAGGTGCCGACGAACAGCGCGATCGTCAGCAGCGTCAGCCACGAGACGTTGGTGACCGCGGCGCCGAGGATGCCGGCGAGGTCGGAGACCAGGAACCAGTGGTGCGCCTCCAGGGAGTTCAGCGCGTCCGACAGGCCGGGGACGGTGAAGCTCGGCATGTCGGCCATCGGCGGGGACTGCTTGTCGTTGCCGCCGGCCAGCATGGCCGCGCTGCCCTCCTGGCCGAACCACAGGGTGGCCAGGTACTGGGTGGCGCCCAGCGCCAGGATGTTGACCGCGACGCCGGAGACGATGTGGTCGACGCCGAAGGTGACGGTGGCGATGGCGTGGATCAGGCCGCCGAGCGCGCCGCCGATGATGCCGGCCAGCGCCGCCGCCCAGGGGCCGTGCTGCCAGCCGACCCAGCCGGCCGCGAACGAGCCGAGCATCATCATGCCTTCGAGGCCGATGTTGACCACGCCGGCCCGCTCGGACCACAGGCCGCCCAGACCGGCGAGGCCGATCGGCACGGCGGCGCTCAGCGCGGCGCCGAACTGGCCGGTGGAGGTGAGGTCCGCGGTGCCGGTGACGGCCCGCAGGACGGAGAGCGCGACCAGCGCGCCGGCGATGATCAGCAGGATCCAGGGGTAGGTCAGCTTGCGCCGCCCGCCCTTCCCGGGGACCGCGAGCTTCGTCGCGGTCTTGAGGTCCGTACTCACGCCGACACCTCCGGCTTGTCGCTCTTGTCAGACTTGTCGGCGTTGGTGGTGCGGGACAGGGCGGCCAGCTCCTCGCCGACCTTGCGCTGCTGCAGGCGCAGCCCGTAGCGGCGCACGATCTCGTAGGCGATGACGACGCAGAGCACGATGACGCCCTGGATGACGCCGACGATCTCCTGCGCGTAGCCCTCGAACTCCAGGCGGGAGCCGGTGCGGTCGAGGAACGCCCACAGCAGGGCGCCGAAGGCCATCCCGACGGGGTGGTTGCGGCCGAGCAGGGCGATGGCGATGCCGGTGAAGCCGATGCCGGCCGGGAAGTCCGTGCCGTACTGGAAGGACTCGCCGAGCAGGGTGGGCATGCCGACCAGGCCGGCCGCGGCGCCCGACAGCAGCATGCTGCTGACGACCATGCGCTTGACGCTGACGCCGCTGGCCTCGGCGGCCGACTCGGAGGCGCCCACGGCGCGCAGGTCGAAGCCGAAGCGGGTGCGGTTGATGCCGAACCAGTACAGCGCGCCCGCCAGCACCGCGATCACCACGAAGCCGTAGACCGGCTTGGGGTGGGTCGGGAAGGAGAAGAAGTGGCTGGATTCCGGGAGGAACTTGGTGTGCAGGAGGTTGCCGTCCTTGATGGCGAGGCGGCCGTCCTGCAGGAAGTAGCCGATGACCGAGGCGGCGATGGCGTTCAGCATGATCGTGGTGATCACTTCGCTGACGCCGCGGGTGGTCTTCAGCAGACCCGCGATGCCCGACCAGATCGCGC
Organism: Streptomyces angustmyceticus; assembly: GCF_019933235.1. Classification (NCBI taxonomy): domain Bacteria; kingdom Bacillati; phylum Actinomycetota; class Actinomycetes; order Kitasatosporales; family Streptomycetaceae; genus Streptomyces; species Streptomyces angustmyceticus. The sequence continues at coordinate 3,115,951 of NZ_CP082945.1, forward strand.
CCACCAGCATCGCGATGACGATGAGCAGGATGATCTGGATCGCGCCGGGGAGGGCGATGGCCCCGCCCACGGCCGCGGCCGCGAAGGCCGCCAGGCGGTACTGGCCGTCGACGCCGATGTTGAAGAGGTTCATGCGGAAGCCGATGGCGACCGCCAGCGCCGAAAGGTAGTACGGCACCGCCTTGTTGATGATCCAGACCTGGCTGTCGCTGTAGTGGCCGTAGTCGGCCATGATCCCGTAGGCCCGGAAAGGGTTCTCGCCGGACGCGAGGAAGACCAGCGACGAGATCACTATCGCGGCGACGATGGCCAGGACGGGCGCGGCGATCGCGAGGATCACCTTGTCGCGGGTGGCGCTCCGGGCGATGGCGTCCACCGCGGGGTTCTTGGCGGGGCTCTTGGCGGAGGTGGTCACTTCTGCTCACCGCCCTGCTCGCCGGCGCCGTTCGGCGCGGCCTTCTCGGGCGCACCCGTGCCGGGCGCACCGCCTTCCTGCGCGCCGTCCTCCGGCGCGGTGAGGTGGCCGCTGGCGGCACCGGTCATGGCGGAGCCCAACTCCTCCGGGGTGATGACGGCGGGGTCCGCGTCCGCGACCAGCCGGCCCCGGTACATCACCCGCAGGGTGTCGGACAGCCCGATCAGCTCGTCCAGGTCGGCAGAGATCAGCAGCACCGCCAGGCCCTCGCGGCGCGCCTCGCGGATCTGTTCCCAGATCTGCGCCTGCGCGCCGACGTCCACGCCGCGGGTGGGGTGGGCGGCGATCAGCAGCTTGGGCCGGTGGCTCATCTCGCGGCCGACGATCAGCTTCTGCTGGTTGCCGCCGGAGAGCGAGGACGCGGTGACCTCGATGCCGGGGGTGCGCACGTCGTACTCGGCGACGATGCGCTCGGTGTCCTTGCGGGCACCGGCCAGGTCGAGCAGCCTGCCCTTGCTGTTGGGCCGCTCGGTGACGTGGCCCAGGATGCGGTTCTCCCACAGCGGGGCTTCCAGCAGCAGGCCGTGGCGGTGGCGGTCCTCGGGGATGTAGCCGACGCCGCCCTCGCGCCGGGCGCGGGTGGAGGCCCCGGACAGGTCGTCGCCGTCCAGGACGACGGTGCCGTGGTCGGGGGTGCGGGTGCCCATGACGGCCTCGACGAGCTCGGCCTGGCCGTTGCCCTCGACGCCGGCGACGCCCAGCACCTCGCCCTTGTGGATGGTGAAGGAGATGCCGTCCAGGACGGTGCGGACCACGCCGTCGGAGTCGGTCGCGGACAGGTGGAGATCGCGCACGCGCAGCATCTCCTCGTCCGTGACGGTGGACTCGCGGGTCTCCGGCGAGGGCAGTTCGCTGCCGACCATCAGCTCGGCGAGCTGCTTGGGCGTGGTCGCGGACGGCTCGACGGACGCCACGGTCGTCCCGCGGCGGATGACGGTGATGTCGTCGGCGACCGAGAGCACCTCGCCCAGCTTGTGCGAGATGAAGATGACGGTCAGGCCCTCGGACTTGAGCTCGCGCAGGTTGTCGAAGAGCGCGTCGACCTCCTGCGGGACCAGGACGGCGGTCGGCTCGTCGAGGATCAGGGTGCGGGCGCCGCGGTAGAGGACCTTGAGGATCTCCACCCGCTGGCGGTCGGCGACGCCGAGGTCCTCGACGAGGACGTCGGGCCGGATGTTCAGGCCGTACGCGTCGGAGAGTTCCTTGATCTTCGCGCGGGCGCCGGCACCGATGCCGTGCAGCTTCTCCGCGCCGAGGACGGTGTTCTCCAGGACGGTGAGGTTGTCGGCCAGCATGAAGTGCTGGTGGACCATGCCGATGCCGCGGGCGATGGCGTCGCCCGGGGTGTGCAGGGCGACCTGCTCGCCGTCGAGCGCGATGGTGCCCTCGTCCGGCTTCTGCATGCCGTAGAGGATCTTCATCAGGGTGGACTTGCCGGCACCGTTCTCGCCGCAGAGGGCGTGGACGGTACCGCGGCGCACGGTGAGGTGGATGTCGTGGTTGGCCACGACGCCGGGGAACCTTTTGGTGATTCCGCGGAGTTCTACAGCGGGGGCGTCCGGGACGGCCGGGCCACTGCGCGTGGATGCTGCGTTGATGGCGCACTCCCCTCGGGGATGACGGTGCGGAAAGGACGAAGAGCGGGAAAGCGGGACCGGAAGGTCACAGGGGGACGCGGGGACCGCCCCCGGGGCCGTCGCTGCGGCTCCGGGGTGGATCGTCGTCCCTGGCTACGGCGTCTGACTACGGCGTCTCCTTGACCTTCACCTTGCCCTCGATGATCTTCTTCCGGGCCGCGTCGATCTGCGGCTGGATGTCCTTGATGAAGCCGCCCGAGGTGGCGAGCGAGACGCCCTTGCGCTTGAGGTCGTAGGCGTGGATGCCGGTCAGCGGCTTGTGGTCCTCGTAGCTCTTGATCAGGTCGAAGACGGCCACATCGACGTTCTTCACGACCGAGGTCAGGATGTGGTCCTTGTACTTCGCCAGGCCGGGCTGCTGGTACTGGTCGGAGTCGACACCGATCGCCCAAACGCCCTTGTGCCTGCTGACCTCCTCGATCGAGCCGGCGCCCGACTGCCCGGCCGCCGTGTAGATCACGTCGATTCCGCTGTCGGTCATGCCCGCGGCCTTGGCCTTGGCGGCGGCCGGGTCGTTGAAGCCCTTGTCGTTGTTCGGGTAGAGGTACTGCGAGACGACCTTGGCCTTCGGGTCGGTGTCGCGTACGCCCTGCTCGAAGCCGGCCTGGAACTTCTGGATCAGCGCGTTGTTCACACCACCGATGAAGCCCACCTTGTGGGTCTTGCTCTTCAGCGCCGCGGCGACGCCCGCCAGGTAGGAGCCCTCGTGCTCGGCGAAGACCATGGCGTCGACGTTCTTGCCCTGCGGCACGGCGTCCACGACACCGAAGCTGGTGTCGGGGAAGTCCTTGGCGACGTTCTGCACGGACTGGCTGTAGGCGAAGCCGACGCCGATGACCGGGTTGTATCCGGCCTCGGCGAAGGACGACAGCCGCTGCTCGCGGTCCGCCTCGGTCTCGCCGTTCTTGGCGGTGAGCATCTTGACCTTGACGCCCAGCTTCTCCCGGGCGTTCTCGGTGCCGCGGGCGGCCGCCTCGTTGAACGAGTGGTCGTCCCGCCCGCCGATGTCGAAGGCCAGTCCGACGCCCGCGTGCTTGGCGCGATTGGCCTCGGCGAAGCTCTGTCCGCACGCGGTGGCGGTGAACGCGAGACAGCTGGTGGCGGTAGCCGCGGCGGCAATCCTGATGACCCGACGCACGGGGCCTTCCCTTCGCTCTAAGCGCCCCCTTTGGCGCTGGCTTGTGGGAGATTAACGCGCGTAGACCTGGCGCAAAACCCTCCACTGCGCGGACGTTATCGATTCGAGGCGTAGGGCACATGGGGGAAACATGGCCGGGCGAATTGCGAAGCCCGTCCCGGCTGGCTGCCGAAACGGGCCTATATGCGTTCTTTACGGGCATCGCCCGCTATATGAATTCGGTCTTCAGTGGCCTGCGGGGAGCCGCGCGGCCCCCGGAGTTCAGTCCGCCAGGTCCCCGTCCAGCAGCGCGCACGCCGTGAAGAGTTCCGCGCCCACCTTGATGGCCTGTTCGTCGACGTCGAAGTCGCCGCGGTGCAGGTCGCGGCGGGTGGGGTCGGCGGGCGGGTGGACGCCGAGGCGGGCCATGGCGCCGGGGACGTGTTCGAGGTACCAGGAGAAGTCCTCGCCGCCGAGGGACTGGTCGGTGTCCTCGACGGCGCCCTCACCGCGGCGGGCGGCCATCGCGGAGTGCAGGAGCTGGACGGTGACCGGCTCGTTGACCACCGGCGGCACCCCGCGGACGTAGGTGATCTGCGGCTTCGCGCCGTGCAGTGCGGCCACCTCGTCGATCGCCGCGTGCACCAGGTCGGGGGCCTTGCGCCAGGCGTCGAGGTCGAGGCAGCGGACCGTGCCGGAGAGTTCGGCGTGCTGCGGGATCACGTTGCAGGCGTGGCCGGAGGCCAGCCGGCCCCAGGTGACGGCGAGGCCGGCGCGGGCGTCGACCCGGCGGGACAGCAGCGCCGGGACGTCCACGGCGACCCGGGAGGCAGCGGTGACCATGTCGGTGGTCAGGTGCGGGCGGGCGGTGTGGCCGCCGGGGCCGTCCAGTTCGACCTCCAGGCGGTCGCAGGCGGAGGTGATCGGGCCGGTGCGGAGCCCGATCCGGCCGGCGTCGACGCGCGGATCGCAGTGGACGGCGAGGATACGGCCGACGCCCTCCAGCACGCCGGACGCGATCGCGTCGGAGGCGCCGCCGGGCAGCACCTCCTCGGCGGGCTGGAAGATCAGGCGGACCGGGCGCGGCAGGGCGCCGGCGCGGGCGAGTTCCGCCAGGACCAGTCCGGCGCCGAGGACGACGGCGGTGTGCACGTCGTGGCCGCAGGCGTGGGCGCGGCCGGGGACCGTCGAGGCGTAGTCGACGGTCTTGGTGTCCGGGATGGGCAGGGCGTCGATGTCCGCGCGCAGGGCCAGCAGGGGGCGGTCGGGGTCCGCGGCGAGCGCCTGTCCGTCGGCCGTCGCGTCCGGGGTGCCGATGTCACAGACCAGGCCGGTGCCGACGGCCAGTACCCGGGGCCGCAGGCCGGCCCTCTCCAGCCGTTCCTTGAGCGCCGCGGTGGTGCGGAACTCCTGGTTGCCGAGCTCGGGATGCATGTGCAAGTCGCGGCGGAAGCGGCCGAGTTCGGCGCGCAGCGCCTCGGGGAGCGCGCCGGGGAGCTGGTCCCCGGCGGGAGTACGGGCGGTGCCGGCATCGCGGGAGATCGAGTGGTTCACCCCTGGAAGGTTAGGGCCCTCCATGGGGCAACTGTCCCTCGATCAACAAAAGTTCAGCCCGTTAGGGGAAGGAAATCTAGGCCGCTCGGCGCATGGACGGCTGAGGCGACGGGTATGCACTAGGGCTTCCCGCGCACCCGTCACCCGGTGGCCATCCGCTGGGTGAACGGCAGTCGCTGCACGTCACGGGCGGTGCCGGTGACTCCGTCGAGGAAGCCCTGGGCGCGCGGTGAGGCGTGGGCCGTCAGCCACTCCGGGTCGATGTCGCAGACCGCGACCTTGACCTCGGTGCCCAGCAGGGCGAGCGGCAGGGTGTGCACGACGGTGGAGGGGAAGCTGACGATCAGCCGCCCGATCGGGCCGCGCCTGGCGATCAGCTCCAGCGGCAGGTCGGGGCGGACGATCTCCAGCCCGGTCTCCGCCACCAGCCGGCGCAGCTTGTCGGCGCTCTCCTTGCGGTGCGCGAAGTAGCGGGTGGCGCCGTGCGTACGGGCCAGCGCGCCCACCGCCGCCAGGTAGCGGTCCTCGTCCACGACCCCGGTCTCCACCAGCGAGGTGCCGACGATGTCGGCGGCGCGGGTGAGCCGGGGCGGGCCGAAGCGGCCGCGGGTCCAGGCGAACTCGTTGGCGGTGACCTCGACGCCCGGCGGCGCCTCGACGGGCATCGAGCTGAACAGGCCGACGCTGCGCCGGCCGCCCTCGGGCTGCGGGGTGAGCCGGCGGCGGGCGGTGGCGGAGAACGGCGCGAAGACCAGGTCCCGGGCGCCGCGCCCGCTGCCGTTGCGGTGCCAGCGCACCAGGCGTTCGCCGCGGGCGAGTTGGGAGATGAACTCCATGGTGGCGGTGCCGTCGTCGACCACGACCAGGTCGCGCGCCCGGGTGAGGGTCAGCAGCAGCTGGACGTAGCGGGAGAACGGGTCGCCGATCACGATGCGGCGGGCGCGGCGCAGCAGCGGGGTGAGCCCGCCGATGGTGCGCATCGGCGCGGTGGGGCCGCCGCGGGCCTCTTCCCAGCGCACCGTGTGGCCTTCGTCGCGGGCGAGTTCGGCCATCCGGCGCAGCTGTCCGCGGGTCATCGGGTCGTGCGGGGAGAGCACGACGACGGTGAGCGAGGTGGCCTGTGCCGTGTGCGCCCATTCCAGGACGTTCAGCAGCTGCACCGGGCTCTCGACGAACGCGAGGGTGCCGGTGCCCCGGGCGGGGGCGTCCGGTCCGGCGCCGGTCCGTGCGGTCCGGGGCCGCTGCCGTGGCACCCCCAGGAGACGACGGGCGGGAGAACCCGTCGTCTCCTGGGGCGGGGCCCCGGCGCCAGGTGTGACGGACCCGGCGCGGGCCCCTTCGGGTGAGCTCACCATCGCTCCCGTCGGTCGGGCGGCCCGGCCGTCAGACCGCCGCCGGCTCGGCGCCGGCCTCGGCCTCGGCCTCGGCCACCACGCCGGCGACCCGGCGCAGCTTCTTCATCGGGCCGAGCTCGCTCTCGTAGACCTTCTTGACGCCGTCACCGAGGGACTCCTCGATGGTGCGGATGTCGCGGACCAGGCGGGACAGGCCGCCGGGCTCGACGGAGGCGGCCTGGTCGGAGCCCCACATCGCGCGGTCGAGGGTGATGTGGCGCTCGACGAAGGTGGCGCCGAGGGCGACCGCGGCGAGGGTGGTCTGCAGGCCGGTCTCGTGGCCGCTGTAGCCGATCGGGACGTTGGGGTACTCCTCCTGCAGGGTGTTGATCATGCGCAGGTTGAGCTCCTCGGCCTTGGCCGGGTAGGTGCTGGTGGCGTGGCAGAGCAGGATGTTCTCGCTGCCCAGGACCTCGACGGCGTGCCGGATCTGCTTGGGGGTGGACATGCCCGTCGAGAGGATGACGGTGCGGCCGGTGGCGCGCATGGCGCGCAGCAGGTCGTCGTCGGTGAGCGAGGCGGAGGCGACCTTGTAGCAGGGCACGTCGAACTTCTCCAGGAAGGCGACGGACTCGACGTCCCACGGGGAGGCGAACCAGGCGATGCCGCGCTTCTTGCAGTACTCGTCGATGGCGCGGTAGCCGTCCTCGTCGAACTCCACGCGGTGGCGGTAGTCGATGTAGGTCATCCGGCCCCAGGGGGTGTCGCGCTCGATGTCCCACTGGTCGCGCGGGGTGCAGATCTCCGGGGTCCGCTTCTGGAACTTGACGGCGTCGCAGCCGGCGTCGGCGGCGGCGTCGATCAGCGCGAAGGCGTTCTCCAGGTCGCCGTTGTGGTTGATGCCGATCTCGCCGGTGACGTAGACGGGGCGGCCGGGGCCGGCCTCGCGGGAGCCGAGGGTGCGGAGACGGGAGTTGCTGCTCATGGGGAGATTCCTTCGTGTCGATCAGGGGGTGTGCGGGTGGATCTGGGGTGTGCGGGGGTCGGTGCGGGTTACAGGGACGGGCCCAGCAGCCAGCCGGCGATCTCGCGGATCGCGCCGCTGCCTCCGGGCGTCGCGGTGAGCGCGCGGGCCGCGCCGCGCACCACGTCGTGCGCCCCGGCGACCGCCACGGGCCAGCCGACGAGGTCGAAGCACGGGAGGTCGTTGACGTCGTTGCCGACGTAGAGCACGCGCGCGGGGTCGACGCCCGCTTCCTCGCACCACTGCTTGAGGGCGAGGTCCTTGCGGTCGATGCCGTGCAGGACGGGCACCCGCAGCTTGCGGGCCCGGGCGGCGACGACCGGGTTGGTCTCCGTGGACAGGATCAGCAGCTTCAGCTCCGCCCTGCGCAGGGCGGCGATGCCGAGGCCGTCGCCGCGGTGCACCGCGACGATCTCCCGTCCGTCGGCGTCGATCAGCACCCGGTCGTCGGTCTGGGTGCCGTCGAAGTCGAGGACGACGGCGTCGATGTCGTCGAGGGTCGGCAGGGCGCCGGGGCGCTCGGCGTCCAGCAGCGGCGCCAGCGCGCGGGCGCGGGCCAGGTCGTGCGGGTCGTCGATCTCCAGCACCCGGGCGGGGTCGGTGCGCACCAGCTCGGTGCGGCCGAAGAAGCGGTGGCCGCCGGCGCGGAAGCCGGCCGCGTCCATGGCGTAGGCGGCGCCGGTCTCCAGCAGGTCCTGGGGGCGGTCCTGGCGGCGCGGCCGGAAGGACTTGTCGTGGTTGACGCCGTGGCCGCCGTCGGCAGCGGTCGCGCCGCCCACCGCGGGTTCGGCGTCGCGCCAGACGAAACCGTGGAACGGGGCCACGGTCAGCGCGCTGTCGGCGCCGTCCTCGACGACCGCCGCGGCGACGCCGTCGATGTCCTCGCGGGCGAGGAACGGGCTGGTGCACTGGACCAGCAGCACCGTGTCGACCCGGGTGCCGTGCTCGGCCTCGTAGGCGTCCATGGCGTGCAGGACGGCCGCCTCGCTGGTGGCGGTGTCGCCCGCGATGTCGCCGGGGCGCCGTACGACGACCGCGCCGGCGCCACGGGCCGCGGCCGCTATCCCGGCGTCGTCGGTGGAGACCACGACGTCGGTGACCAGGCGGGCGGCGCGGCACTCGCGGACCGCGCGGGCCACCAGGGGCACGCCCCCGACGGCGGCGAGGTTCTTGGCGGGCACGCCCTTGGATCCGCCGCGGGCGGGGATGACGGCCACCACGGTCGGGGGGCTGCTCTGCGGGTTCGGCGGCATGTCGGGCTCCTTCGGGGGGCCGTACGGGCCCCGGGGGCTGACGGGCGGCGGGAGGGTCACAGCTGCCCCCAGCGGCGGATGGCGGGGGCGACGCGCTGGACGCCGTGGCGGTAGGCGCCGCGGGCGGCCTCGCGGACCGTCTCGCGGGCGACCCGGCGCAGTCCGCCGGTCTCCTCGGGGGCGTCCGCGTGGCCGGCGAGCGGCTCGCCGTGCGGGTCCAGGCCGTGCCGGGCGAGGATGCCGGGGAGGTAGCCGGGGGCGGTGCGGGGTGTGTAGTACGGGGTGATCGGCGGCAGCCGGTCGGCGGTGCGCAGCGCGGTGACCCGGGTGCGGGCGGCGTCGAAGGCCCGCTCGTACTCGCCGTCGGCGGCCACGCCCTGCCGGGCGAGCCAGTCGGCGTCCGGCTCCGGGCGGTGTCCGGCGTCCAGCTCGTCCCAGGAGGCGAGGCAGCCGGAGCCGAGGAAGTGGTGGTTGCCGAGGACCTCGCGGACGCCGAGGTCGGTGAGGACGGCGGTGGGGATGCCGCGGTGCAGCGACTCCAGGGCGGCGGTCGAGCTGACCGTCACCATCAGGTCGGTGCGGTCCAGGACCTCGCCCATGTTGCCGTACACCAGGCGGCAGTTGGCGGGCAGCGGGCCGGGGGCCTTGGCGGCGAGCTTCTGGTAGGGCAGTTCCTCGATGTGGGTGGTGTGCTCGCCCGGCTTGCTGCGGAGCTTGACCAGCACCTCGCGGTCCGGGTGCTTGCGGGCGTGCTCCACGGCGCGGCGCAGCAGGTACGTCCGGTCGGCGCGGCTCTCCGGGACGGAGGGCTGGGCGGCGAACACCACGGTGTACGGGCGCGGGGTGCCGGTGGCGCCGTCGGCGCGGTAGCGGTCGCCGCCGAGGAACGGCAGGGCGCACTCGACGACGCTGCCGTCGTCGGCGCCGACGCCGCGGTAGACCTCGCGGAACCGGTCCGCGTCGTGCCGGGAGTTGGCGAGGACGACGTCCGCGCCGTGCCGCAGCAGCAGCCCGTCCGCGAGCTTCTCGTAGACCACGCCGACGTAGCCGGTGACGACGACGGGGCGGGTCGCCGCTCCTCGCCAGGCGCGGGCGAGGCCGTGCAGCATCGCCTGCACCGCGCCGCCGACGCAGGCCAGCACGACGACGTCGTAGCGCGTACGGTCGACGGACCGCACGAAGTCGACGCCCCGGATTTCGCGCAGCGAGTCCGCACGGGCGCCGACCTCGTCGAGCTGGCGGACCGTGGGGGTGGCGCGGCCGCGGAGGAGGTAGCCGTCGAGCCGGATGTCCGATTGGATTCGGTACGCTGTCAAAGCGCCCCATTTCCATCGGGTATCCGAGTCGGCGAGTACGGCGACCCGCGGCGAAGAGTGGGTACGTGATGGCACGTCCAAGACGCTAGGAAGCCATTTGGTTTGTCGGGCCAACTGGGTCGCAACAAAGGGTTAACAGCGGGTCGACGAATGGCTAACCGGCCCGGCGGCCGACCCGGTTAACCATCCCGCCATTCTTCGTTCACCTTCAGGTCCGCACCCGGTAAAGACGAATGCCGCCTCCGCACCTAACGTCACCCGGGTGGTTAAGCTCTCCGTCATCGTGCCGTTCTACAACGTGCAGACATACGCGCCCGACACCCTGAAAAGCCTGGCGGCCAACGCCCGCGACGACTTTGAATTCCTGCTCGTCGACGACTGTTCCCGCGACGAGACCCCGGAGATTCTCGCGCGCGCCGAGCGCGAGCTGCCGGGTGCCAGACTGCTGCGGCACGAACGAAACGGCGGCCTGGCCACCGCCCGGAACACCGGCCTGGACGAGGCCCGCGGCGAATACGTCGCCTTCCTCGACGGCGACGACTGGCTCACCCCCGGCTATTACCCCCAACTCCTGCACACCATCGAGGAGTTGGGGTGCGACTTCGTCCGCACCGACCATGTCCAGTGCACCGCCCGCGCGCGCACCGTCCACCGCGTCCCGCACGGCCGGCGCTCGGTGGTGATGGACCCGCGCGAGGTGATCCTGCCCGCCGACCGCTCCACCTCGGTCGACTACGCCTACGCCTGGGCCGGGATGTACCACCGCAGGCTGCTGGACGAGGGGGTGCTGCATTTCAAGGACGGGCTGCGCACCGCGGAGGACCGCCCGTGGATCTGGCGGCTGCACCGCGAGGCGAAGTCCATGGCGGTGGTCGGTCTGCTCGGTGTTTTCTACCGGCGCGGCGTCGCCTCCTCGCTCACCCAGATCGGAGACGTCCGGCAATTGGACTTCATTCGCGCATTCGACCAGGTGATCGAGGAAACGGCGCAGGACCGCGATGCGGCTCTGCTGCTGCCGAAGGCGGTGCGCACCTATTGCGCGATCATTTCCCACCACCTCGGTTCGATCGAACGTTTCGAACCGCAGGTCGCCCGTAAATTGCGTTCGATGAGCGCCGCGGCCATGAAACGCATGCCGCAGGACGTACTGAAGGAAGCCCTGGATTCGATGGATGTGCAGCGTGCGTCCCGGCTGCGGCGGCTGCGCCGCCGTCCCTCCTCCACGGCGGAGGTCGCGGCCTGATGTCCACCCGACCGCGTACCCAGATCTTCCTGGCGTCCACGCTCTACGGTGCGGCGACGCTCGCCGCCGCGCTGGACGCCGACTGCTTCGCCCCGGCCGACCGCCGGCTGCTGCTGCTCAGCAACAACGCGGCGACCCCGGAGACCACCGCGTCGCTGGACACCATGCCCGGCTTCGAGCGGCTGCGCGGCCGCTTCGGCCGGGTGCTGTCGTGGAACGAGACGATCAGCCCCTTCCACCCCGGCGGCTGGTCGCCGCGCGCGGACGACGCCCCGCTGTGGGAGCGGCATCTGCGGCTGCTGTGGGGCCTGGGCGACGACCAGGTCGAGCTGATCGTGGAGTCCATCCAGGTCAACCCGGCGCTGGCCCTCGCCCAGCTGTTCCCCGACGCGCCCATCGACGTCTACGCCGACGGGCTGATGAGCTACGGGCCCACCCGCAACAAGCTCGACCCCCTGATCGGCACCCGGATCAACCGGCTGCTGCACCTGGACCTGGTGCCGGGCCTGACGCCGCTGCTGCTCACCGAGTTCGACGTCCCGGCGCACACCGTGCCGACCGACGCCTTCACCAAGGTGCTCGCCGAACTCTGTGACGCCAGTGGCGAGGTGGCGGTGCCGGAGGGCGGTGCGCTGCTGCTCGGCCAGTACCTGTCCGCGCTGGGCATCCTCACGCCCGAGGAGGAAGAGGAGCTGCATGTGCGGATGGTGCGCGGCGCCGCCGAGCGCGGCCACCGCGAGATCGTCTTCAAGCCGCACCCGTCCGCGCCGGCCCGCTGGTCGCGGCTGCTGGAGCGGGAGGCCGAGAAGCTGGACCTCGCGCTGACCGTGCTGGACACCCCGGTGCTGGCCGAGGTCCTCTACCAGCGGATGCGGCCCGCGCTGGTCGTCGGCTGCTTCTCCACCGCGCTGCTGACGGCGGCCACCTTCTACGGCCTGCCGACCGCGCGGACCGGCACCGGCCTGCTGCTGGAGCGCCTCACGCCGTACCAGAACAGCAACCGGGTCCCGGTCACGATCGTGGACGCGCTGGTGCCCGACCTGGGCGACCGCAGCGCCCACCCGCGCGCCTTCGCCACCGCCGAGAGCGTCGAGGGCCTGGTCACCGCGGTCGGCTACGCGATGCAGCACCAGATCTACCCGCAGCTGCGGCCGGCCGCCGAGCGCTACCTCGCGGCCCATCTCGACCAGGTCACCTGGCGCTACTTCAAGCGCCGCCGGCTGACCGCGCTGGCACTGCCCGGCGCGATCCCCTCCCAGCTGTCGTTCATTCCCCGCAACCCCACCGTCCGCAAGGTCGCGCGCCGGGCACGGGCGGTGCAGCGGCGGCTGAAGAAGCGGGCCGCGTTCGGATGAGCGCGCCCCAGCTGGCGCCCGGCGCGCCGCCCGGCGCGCCGGATCCCGCCACCACCGCCCCCCGGGCCGCGATACCGGGGCGCGGCCGCGGAGGACCCTCGCGGCTGCGCGCCCTGGACGGGCTGCGGCTGCTCGCCGCCCTGATGGTCGCCGCGTACCACTTCGGCGGCCGCAACGGCGAGATATCCCAGGCCTGGGGCGGCTCGCCCGCCCATCAATTCCCCACCGCCGCCCCGCTGTTCGCCTACGGCTGTCTGGGCGTGCAGATCTTCTTCGTGATCAGCGGCTTCGTCATCTGCCTCAGCGGCTGGGGCCGGACGCTGCGCGCGTTCACCGCGTCCCGCGTCTCCCGCCTCTATCCGGCGTACTGGGCCGCGATCCTGCTGGTGACCGCGGTCTTCGCGCTTCCCTGGGTCGCGTACAAGGCGCTGCCGCCCAGCGAGGTGCTGACCAATCTGACCATGCTGCAGCAGCCGTTGGGCGTGGACCGGGTGCTCGGGGTGTGCTGGACCCTCTGGGCGGAGCTGCGCTTCTACGCCCTCTTCGCGCTGTGCGTGGTGCTGCCCGGCGCCACCCGCGGCCGGGTGGTGCTCTTCTGCGCGGGCTGGACGCTGGCGGCCGCGCTCGCGCAGGCCGCCCACCAGCCCTTCCTCGACACCGTCCTGATGCCCGAGTACGCCCCGTTCTTCATCGGCGGGGTGGGCCTGTACCTGCTGCACCGCTACGGTGCCCGCGATCCGATCGGCTGGGCGATCGTGCTGGTCAGCTGGCTGACCGGCCAGCACTACGCGGTCGCCGGGCTGTGGCACGCCCCGTCGGCCGACGCGTTCTCCTACCGCTCGACGGCCGGCATCATCGCCGTCGTCACCCTCGGCTTCGCCCTGGTCGCGGCGGTCGCGCTGGGCAGGCTGCGGTGGGCGAACTGGCGCTGGCTGACCGTGGCCGGCGCGCTGACCTACCCGTTCTACCTCGTGCACGAGCACCTGGGCTGGGTCGTGGTGCGGGCGCTGCACCACGGCCTGGGGCTGCCCTCGTACGCGACGCTGCCGCTGACCGTCGCGCTGATGCTGCTGCTCGCGTGGGTGCTGCACCGCTTCGTCGAGCGCCCGCTGACGCCCGTCCTGAAGCGGTCGATCGACCCGCGGCACTGACGCCGGGCGGCCGGCGCCCGCGACTCCGCGGGCGCCCGCCCCTCGGCGCTCAGCCCCGCGCGTCCGGGCCCATGGTGACCTCGATGCCCGCGACGATGATCCGCAGCCCGGCCTCGAAGCTCGCCTCCAGATCGCCGAACATCGTCCGGCCGGCCTGCGCCGCCAGCGGAAACTCCCGCCCGAGCTGCCGCTCGCGCTCGGACTCGTCGTAGGCCGGGTCGCGGATCTCGCGCTGTCCGGGCACCGGGTGGACCGACTGGTCCTCGATCACCGCGCCCACGGTGAAGTTGTACGCGGCCCACCAGGCCCGCACGGCCTCTTCCAGGGTGAAGCCCGCCGCCGTCAGGCAGGCCATCAGCGAGTCGAGCGGCCCGGCGGCGGAGCCGTCGGTCATCCGCGTGCCGCTGAAGACCTTGCCGCCGTCGCGGTAGCCGAGCAGCTCGCGGCGCACCGTCCGGCAGGCGCCGACGAGCATTTCCTGCCAGGTGCCGGTGCGCGGGTCCGCGCCGGACCCGCCGCCGTCCAGATTCCCGGCCATCCGCCGGATCATCTCGGTGGCCATCTCGTCCAGCAGTTCCTGTTTGTTCTTGAAGTGCCAGTACAGCGCGGGGGCCTGGACGTTCAGCTCCTTGGCGATACCTCGCAGGGTGAGCCCGTCGAGGCCGACCTCGTTCAGCAGCCGCAGTGCGGTGTCCACGACCTTTTTCCGGTCGATGCGCGAAACCATGTTGACAACTTAACACCGTTAAGCCCATCCTCGGGACATGGCACTTAACAACGTTAAGGAAACCTTTGGCGCCGCTCTGCCCGACAACGGCACGGCGGTCGACGTCCTGATCGTCGGCGCGGGCCCGACCGGCCTCGCTCTGGCGATCGACCTCACCCGGCGCGGCGTGCGCACCCTGCTCGTCGAGCGGCAGGAGCGGCTCTCCCCCGGCGCCCGCGGCAACGGCATGCAGCCGCGCACCCAGGAGGTCTACGACGACCTCGGGGTGATCGACGCGGCCTTCGCGGCCGGCGGCCTCTACCCGCCGACCGCCCGCTGGGAGAACGGCGAGATCGTCGAGATCACCGAGATGATCGAGCGGGTCGAGCCGACCCCCGACAACCCGTACTCCAACGCCCTGATGGTGCCGCAGTACCGCAACCTGGAGGTGCTGCACGCACGGCTGCGGGAGCTCGGCCAGGACGTGGTCTTCCACACCGAACTCACCGCGTTCGACCAGGACTCCACCGGTGTGACGGCCCGTCTGCGCCACACCGACGGGACGGAGCGCACCGTGCGCGCGGCCTATCTGGTCGCCTCCGACGGCGGGCGCAGCACCGTACGCCGCGCGCTGGGCGTCAAGATGAGCGGCCCGGAGCTGGAGCCGGTCGGCGTGCTGCTCGCGGACGTCCGGGTGGACGGCCTGGACCGCGACCACTGGCACCGCTGGGAACTGCCCAACGGCGGCTTCGTGGGCATGCTCCCGCTGGCCCGCACCGACCGCTTCCAGACCATGATCGCGTCCTTCAACGGCACGACGGACACCTCACCCGAGACGATCCGCGCCGAACTCGCGGCCCACACCCACCTCGACGCCGAGCAGATCCGCGAGGTCGTGTGGTCCTCCCTCTTCCGCCCCCGGGCGGGCCTGGTCGACAGCTACCGCACCGGCCGCGTCTTCCTGGCCGGCGACGCCGCGCACATCCACTCCCCCGCCGGCGGCCAGGGCCTGAACACCAGCGTCCAGGACGCCTACAACCTCGGCTGGAAGCTCGGCCAGGTGCTGCGGCACGGCGCCCCCGACAGCCTCCTCGACACCTACGAGACCGAGCGCCGCCCGATCGCCGAGAGCATCCTCGACACCAGCACCCGGCTGCACCGCTCCCGCGAGCTGCGCCGCGGCCGCGACCTGCACCAGCTCGGCATCGGCTACCCCGACAGCCCGCTGACGCGGGAGCTGCGCACGGATCTCCCCGAGGGCGTCCCCGCCGCCGGCGACCGGGCCCCCGAGGCCCCCTGCACCACGGCCGACGGCACGCCCACCCGGCTCTTCGACGTCTTCCGCGGCCCGCACTTCACCGTGCTCGACCTGGGCGGCACCGGCATCGACGCCGGCGCCCTGCCCGCCGACCCGGCCCTGCTGCGCGTCGTCCGCGTCGGCGGCCCGGCCCCGGACCTCATCGACTCCGACGGCCACATCCGCGACGCCTACGGCGCCGCCCCCGCCGTCCTCCTCATCCGCCCCGACGGCTACCTCGCCCTCGCCACCCCGCCCGAGAACGCGACGGCACAGGTGACCGCGGCCCTGGAGACGTACCTCGGCACGGGCACGGAAGCGGTACCGGCGACCCGGTGACCGCGGGCGGCCGGCGCGGGGCCAACGTCCCGACGGCGGCCGAGTCCCCGCAGCCGCGTCCCCGCGAGAAGCCGCCCCCACACCCGAGGCCGTACCAGCGGACATCCGCTCGTACGGCCTCGCGCCGGGGACGAACGGGCCGGCTACAGAACCAGCGACAGCAACAGCACGCACCCGATCCCGACGACCGAGATCAGCGTCTCCATCACCGACCAGGTCTTCAGCGTCTGGCCGACGTTCATCCCGAAGTACTCCTTCACCAGCCAGAATCCGGCGTCGTTGACATGGCTGAAGAACAGCGAGCCGCACCCGATGGCCAGCACCAACAGCGCGGCGTGGGTGGTGCTCATGTCCGCGGCGAGCGGGCCGACCAGCCCGGCGGCGGAGATGGTGGCCACCGTCGCGGAGCCGGTCGCGAGCCGGATGGCGACCGCGATCAGCCAGGCCAGCAGGAGCGCGGAGATGTGCCAGCCCTGGGAGACGTCCAGGATCATCTGGCCGACGCCGGAGTCCACCAGCGTCTGCTTGAAGCCGCCGCCCGCGCCGACGATCAGCACCACGCCGGCGATCGGGCCGAGCGACTTCTCGACGGTGGCGGCGATCCGGCCGCGGGTGAAACCGGCCGCCCGGCCCAGCGTGAACATCGCGACGAGCACGGCGGTGAGCAGCGCGATCAGCGGCGAGCCGACGACGTCGAACACCCTCTGGACGGTGTGCCCGGGATCGTCGACGACGATGTCCACCAGCGCCTTGGCCAGCATCATCACCACCGGCAGCAGCACGGTGGCCACGGTGATCCCGAAGCCGGGCCGCTGGTGGAGGTCGTCGGAGGCGCGCTCGGGCACCATCTTCTCCGGCGGCTGGATGTCCACCCAGCGGGCCGCGTAACGGGAGAAGACCGGACCGGCGATGATCGCGGTCGGGACGGCGACGACCACACCGAGCGCGAGGGTGACCCCGAGGTTCGCCTTGACGGCGTCGATCGCGGCGAGCGGGCCGGGGTGCGGGGGGATCAGCCCGTGCATGACGGACAGGCCGGCCAGGGCGGGGATGCCGATCCGCATCAGCGAGAAGTTGCCGCGCTTGGCGACCAGCAGCACCACCGGGATCAGCAGCACGATGCCGACCTCGAAGAAGATCGGCAGCCCCACGATCCCCGCGATCAGCACCATCGCCCAGGGCATCGCCCGCCCGCCCGCCTTGGCCAGGATCGTGTCGACGATCTGGTCCGCGCCGCCCGAGTCGGCGAGCAGCCGCCCGAGGACGGCGCCGAGCGCGATCAGCACGCCGGTGCCCGCGACGGTCGTGCCCAGCCCCGTCGAGAAGCTGGCGATGGCCTTGTCCAGCGGGGCGCCGGCCACCGCGCCGAGCACCAGCGAACCGATGATCAGCGACAGGAAGGCGTGCAGCTTGAACTTCGTGATGAGCAGGACGATGACGGCTATGCCGGCCAGGACGGCGATGCCCAGCTGCGCGTGACCGGCCGAGGTGATCGGCTCGATCGCGTCCGCTGCGAGCATCTCGACGCTGAGATGTGTCACGGCGATTCCCTTGGTTGGACGGAGGGGGCAGGGAGGGAGAGGCGGAAGGGTGTGCTGCGGTACAGGTCCGTGTGCGGGGCGGGCCGTCAGGCCGGGGCGGTCATCGCGCGCAGGGCGGCCACCGCGCGCCCGGCGATCTCCTGCGGGCTGCCGGACACGTCCACGGCGACGCCGGTCTCGCCCGGCCCGAGGGGTTCGAGCGTGGCGAACTGGGAGTCGAGCAGCGCCGTCGGCATGAAGTGGCCCGTGCGCCCGGCCATCCGCTCCCCGATCAGCGCGCGGTCCCCGGTGAGGTGCAGAAAGACGACGCCGGGGGCGGCGGCGCGCAGCCGGTCGCGGTAGGCCCGCTTGAGCGCGGAGCTGCTGACGACCCCGCCGTGCCCGGCCCGCGCGTGGGCCCAGGCGCCGATGGCGTCCAGCCACGGGCCGCGGTCGGCGTCGTCCAGCGGGATACCGGCGGACATCTTGGCGATGTTGGCCGGCGGGTGGAAGTCGTCACCCTCGGCGTACGGGACGCCCAGCCCGGCGGCCACCAACGGGCCGATGGTGGTCTTGCCGGTGCCGGCCACGCCCATCACGACGATCACGTCGGGGGTGCTCATCCCGTGGTACCTCGCTGTCTTCATCGACCTCGTGCGGCCCCCACTGAAACCCATTAGGTACGACGTATTCAAGAGCCTGTGACGCAAACGTCATACTTAATTGGCCGGGGTGCGGGAACGTAGGCTTGCCCCATGGAAAACGAGGGGAAGGGACTGCACGCCCGTGTACTGGAGTCCCTGGGGCCCGCGATCACCGCGGGCGACTACCCTCCGGGCACGGTCCTGCGCACGGACGAACTGGAGCAGCGCTTCGACGTCTCCCGCACGGTCATCCGCGAGGCGGTCCGGGTACTGGAATCCATGCGGCTGGTCGCCTCCCGGCGCCGGGTCGGGGTGACCGTCCGCCCCACCGAGGAGTGGAACGTCTACGACCCGCGGGTGATCGGCTGGCGGCTGGCCGGCCGCGACCGCCCCCGGCAGCTGCGCTCGCTGACCGTGCTGCGCTCGGCGATCGAACCGGTCGCCGCGGGCCTCGCCGCCCAGCACGCCACCCCCGAGCAGTGCGCCGAACTCACCGAACAGGCCATGGGCATGGTCGCCACCTCACGCGGCCAGCAGCTCGACGCCTACCTCGTCCACGACACGGCCTTCCACCGCGTCATCCTGACCGCCTCCGGCAACGAGATGTTCGCCCGGCTCGGCGATGTGGTCGCCGCCGTCCTGACCGGCCGCACCCAGCACCACGTGATGTTCACCGACCCCGACCCGGCAGCGGTCACCCTCCATGTCCAGGTCGCCGAGGCGGTACGCACCGGCGACGCGGCGCGCGCGGAATCCCTGACCCGCGAGATCACCGCAGGCGCGATGGCCGAACTGGACGTCCTGGCACCGTAGTTGCCCCCGCCCGGACGACGCACCCACGCCGCCACCGGCCCTGCGCCCTACGCCCTCCCCGACTCAGAACAACGGCTGCTGCCCCGGAAACGGCGGCTCCTCCGGATCGAACAGCTTCTCCGCCGGCGCCATCATCGGCGCGATCCTGCGCGACCCCGGGCAGGAGACCAACTCCAGCACCGTCCGCCGCCCAGGCGGATCATGACGAGCGAAGCGCCCGCCGACAACGGCGATCTCTCGAGTACACACGGGGCACGCACGGCGGGGTGACGACATACCCACAGTCTGACGCAGCCCCACGCGGCGGTCACAAGCTCCCGTCCCGTCCGGCGCCGGCGCGGCGCCCCGGCCACCCGCCGTGCCGGGGTACCACCCCCGCAACTTCCCCCTCAGAACGCATTAGTGGGCACATAAGTCCCCCACACCCCCCGCAGCGCATCGCACACCTCGCCCACCGTCGCTCTCGCCCGCAGGGCCTCGCGCAGAGGGTAGAGGACGTTGTCGGTGCCCTCGGCGGCCTTGCGCAGGTCGTCGAGGGCGGCGGTGACGGCGCGGGTGTTGCGGCGGTTCCGGAGTACGGCGAGGCGTTCAACCTGTTGGGCCTCGATCGCCGGGTCGACCCGCAGCGGCTCGTACGGCTCCTCCTCGTCGAGCTGGAAGCGGTTGACGCCGACGACGACCCGCTCGCCGGAGTCCGTCTCCTGGGCGAGGCGGTAGGCGTTGCGCTCGATCTCGTCCTTCTGGAAGCCCCGTTCGATGGCGGCCACCGCGCCGCCCATGTCCTCGACCCGCCGCATCAGCGCCACGGCCGCCTCCTCCACCTCGTCCGTCATCGACTCGACGGCGTAGGAACCGGCGAACGGATCGACGGTGGCGGTCACATCGGTCTCGTGGGCGAGCACCTGCTGGGTGCGCAGCGCGAGCCGGGCCGACTTGTCGGTGGGCAGGGCGATGGCCTCGTCGAAGGAGTTGGTGTGCAGCGACTGGGTGCCGCCGAGCACGGCGGCGAGCCCCTGGAGGGTGACCCGGGCGAGGTTCACCTCCGGCTGCTGGGCGGTGAGCTGCACCCCCGCGGTCTGGGTGTGGAAGCGCAGCATCAGCGACTTGGGGTTCTTCGCGCCGAACTCCTCCCGCATCACCCGCGCCCAGATCCGGCGCGCGGCCCGGAACTTGGCGACCTCTTCGAGCAGCGTCGTACGGGCGACGAAGAAGAAGGAGAGCCGGGGCGCGAAGTCGTCGACATCCATGCCGGCGGCGACGGCGGTCCGCACATAGGCGATGCCGTTGGCGAGGGTGAAGGCGATCTCCTGCGCGGGCGAGGCGCCGGCCTCCGCCATGTGGTAGCCGGAGATGGAGATGGTGTTCCAGCGCGGGATCTCGGCGCGGCAGTAGCGGAAGATGTCCGCGGTCAGCCGCAGGGAGGGCTCCGGCGGGAAGATGTAGGTGCCCCGCGCGATGTACTCCTTGAGCACATCGTTCTGCACGGTCCCGTTGAGCCGGTCCGCGGCCACCCCTTCCTCCTCCCCCACCAGTTGGTAGAGGAGCAGCAGCAGCGCCGCGGGCGCGTTGATCGTCATCGACGTGGACACCTTGTCCAGCGGGATGCCGCCGAACAGCACCCGCATGTCCTCGACGGAGTCGATGGCCACCCCGACCTTGCCGACCTCGCCCGAGGCGATCGGGGTGTCGGAGTCGTGGCCCATCTGCGTCGGCAGGTCGAAGGCGACCGACAGGCCCGTGGTGCCATGGGCGATCAGCTGCCGGTAGCGGGCGTTGGACTCGCGGGCGGTGCCGAAGCCGGCGTACTGCCGCATCGTCCAGGGACGTCCGGTGTACATCGACGGGTACACCCCGCGGGTGAAGGGGTAGCTGCCGGGAGCGCCGAGGCTGCGCTCCGGGTCCCAGCCGTCCAGCGCCTCCGGCCCGTACACCGGTTCGACGGGCAGCCCGCTCTCGTTGTACCGCTTCCCGCCCGACTCGTGCGCCATGGGGTTACGCCTCCCGCTGGGTTGACCGGCACCGGGGATACGCCGTGCTCACAGCATGCCCGCAGGTTCGCCGCCCCGCAGCCCTGGGAAGAGTCTCCGAGGGCCGGTCGGGCCGCTGAGATCCGGGGGTTGCGCATGCAGCGGAGCAGTGGAAGACGTACGGCGCCCGCGGTGGCCGCCGTGCTGGTGGCGGCGGCGCTCGTGGTGGGCTGCCGCCCGGTGACGGTCACCGGAGCCGGTTCGCCGCACGCCGGGGCGAGCCGCTACGCCCCCACCACCCCCGCTCCCCCGCCGCTGGGCCATCAGGCGCCACCGGCCCCGGCCGGGCACACCGCCTCGCCGCGTCCGCACCGCTCCGTCCACCCCTCGCCCCGGGCCCGGCGCGCGCTCATGGCGGCCGGGGCGCGCGGTGCGCGGGTCCGCGAACTCCAGGCGCGGCTGGCCCAGCTGGGCCTCTTCGACCACGCCCCGACGGGTTACTACGCCTCGGTGACCGCCGCCTCGGTCCGCGCCTTCCAGCAGCGGCAGGGCCTGCCGCGTACGGGCAGCGTGCAGCCCGCGGCCTGGCGGGCGCTGCGGTCCCATACCCGCCGGCCCGCGCACGACGAGCTCTACCCGCCCACCGCCAGGCCGGTCGGCGCCCCCGACCCGCGCTGCATGACGGGCAGGGTGATCTGCATCAGCAAGCGGAGCAACACCCTCACCTGGCGGGTCGACGGCCGGATCGTCTCGGCGATGGACGTGCGCTTCGGCTCGCAGTACACCCCCACCCGCGAGGGCGTCTTCACACTCACCTTCAAGAGCCGCCACCACGTCTCGACGCTGTACCACACGGCCATGCCGTACGCGATGTTCTTCAGCGGCGGCCAGGCCGTCCACTACTCCGCGGACTTCGCCGCCCGCGGCTACCGCGGCGCCTCGCACGGCTGCGTCAACGTCCGCGACAGGGCCAAGATCGCCGCTCTCTTCGAAACGGCGAAGAAGGGAACCAAGGTGGTGGTCTATCACTGACCCGCACACCCGCCATGGATCCTCGGCCGCGCTCTTCGTTCTCTGACGGAAGAGACACTTGGGCCACCCCCACCCACGGATCCCGCTCCGCGAGAGCGGCGCCGGCTTGGGCGCAAGAGAGAGGGCGCGGGCAGGGCCGGGGGAACGTGCCCCGCCCGCGCCGATGCGCTGAGCCGCAGGTACGGGGGGAACCCCGGCTCGTCGCGCAGCCGATGACCAGTCGGCTCACTCATTACTGCGCCGGGGGTTCGAAAAACGTCACACCCGGGGTCCGCCGCCGGGATCAGGGCGCATCCGCGGGCGGGGTCCGGCGCCGTGGAGCGCACTGCGGCGGAGGGGGAGGAGGGTGGAGCAGGGTGGCGGAGGGAGTCAGGGCGGAGTGACGGCGACGCCCGTGGCAGCCGGCGGCTGCGCCGCGTGGCGCGGTGCCCGGGGCGTGCGAGTCCGGCCTGGATTCCGACGGGGGGTTGCAGCCGCCCGTGACGAGGAGCCCTAGCCGCCCGTAGTGGCACTCGGCGTGGCTTTGCCCGGGTTCGGGGCGGTGGCCGAGGGGGTGGGGGCCGGAGCGGGGGTGCTGGAGCCGGGGGTGGTGCCGGGCGAGTGGGAGGGGTGGCCTTCGTCGTCCTCGTCGCCGCCCGACCCGCCGCTGCTCTGGCCGGATCCGCCGGTGTCGCCGGCGCCGCCGACGAAGCCGTCACCGCCGCCCGAGCCGCCGAGGTTCTGGTACCGCGCCAGGTAGGCGCGGCAGAAGACGTGCACCTTGTCCGCGCCGCCGGCCTTGCGTTCGAGGCTCCGCAGGGTGTCGCGGTCCATGGCGTCGCGCTTGCCGGACTCGTAGTTCCGGCAGAGGGCGAGCAGGAGGTTCTTCTGGCCGCCCTGGCCGGGCAGGGTTCCGCCGCCGGGCGTGCTGTGATCGTGCCCCTTGCCGCCGCCGGGGGTGCTGCCGGGCGTCCTGCCGGCGCCGGGGCTGCTGCCGGGGGTGGGCTTCTCGCCGGGGGACGCGGTGTCCCGTCCGCCGGGGGTGGCGTCGGGGGTCTGCGCCGTGGTGCCGTCGGTCTGGGCGCCGGGCTCGCCGGTGCGGAAGGGGCCGGGGGTCTCGTCGGCGGAGACGCTGGAGGCGGGTGCCGGGTCGCCGCCCCGGAAGGGGTCGGGCAGGACGCCGGTACCGGCCGCGACGGCGACGCCGCCGATGGCGCAGGCGGCGAGGGCCACGGCGAGGCCGCGCCGGATGGGGCGGGCGAGCCGGGTGCGTTCGGTGCGGTCCGCGGCATGGGCGGTGTGCCCGCCGGTCACGACCGGGTCGGCGGCGGCGCCGCGGGCGCCGGCGCCGTGGGCGGCCCGGTGGAATGCGGCGACGGCCGCCTCTTCGCCGGGCAGCTCGACGGTTTCGGGTGTCCTGGCGGCGACCGCGGCGGCGGCCGCCAGGAGCTGTGCGAGCTCCTCTGCGCCGTGGCCGCGCCGGGCACTGACCGGCTCACCGCGCAGCAATCGCTCCGCGGTGTCCTTGTCGAGCCAGTTGTACCGGTCGTCGGCCATCACATGTCCTTCTGCGTTCGTGCGGCCGTTTCCGTCACACCCGGTACGTACGATTCCGCCACGCCGTCGCGGCGTCTTCTGCCCTGAACAGGCACTCCGTTCACCGTTCCGCCACCTCCGTACCGGCCCGTACCGGGCCCGCCGGAGGGGGCTTCGCCACCGTGGCCGGCGCCGTTGCCGCCGCCGTCCCGGCTGTTGTCCTGATGTCCGTCCCGGCCGCCGTCCGGCTCGTCGTCGAGCAGTTCGGCGAGCCGCCGCAGCCCGCGGTGCGCCGCGGTGCGCACCGCGCCGGGCCGCTTGCCGAGCACCTGCGCGGCGTTCTTGGCGTCGAGTCCGACCACCACTCGCAGCACCACCGCCTCGGCCTGGTCCTGCGGCAGCCGGGCTATCAGCCGCATGGTGCGGCCGGTGCCCAGGGCTTCGAGGGCCTCGCCCGCGGTGTCGGAGGCCCCGGGGGTGTCGGCGAGTTCGCTCTCGTCGCCGCCGATCGCCGGGCGGCGGCCGCGCATCCTGATGTGGTCCAGGGCCCGGTTGCGGGCGATGCGGGCGGCCCAGCCGCGGAAGCGGTCGGCGTCCCCGCTGAAGCGCGCGAGGTCGCGGGTGATCTGGAGCCAGGCCTCGGACGTGACGTCCTCCACGTCCGGTTCGCTCACCAAGGTCCGTACATATCCCAACAGCCGGGGATGTACGGCGCGGTAGACGGTACGGAACGCCGCCTCGTCACCGTCCTGTGCCGCCTGCACGGCCACCGTCAGCCGACGGTCGTCCGGCTGAATGTCGTCCCCTCGCACGGGTCCATCCTGTCGCACGCGGAATGTCCGCCGCCCGGTCCTTGCTGCATTGCTGCTTCGCTCGACCGCGCCACCGGCCCTGATTCCCGTTCCCTGCATCGTCCGGGCGGGCGGCACCCCGCCGTTCGGCACCGGAACCGGAGCGGCCACCGCCCGCCGCGGCAGGCCGGAAACCGTCGGTAACCCGGATCTTCCCGCAGACCGTATCCCGTGTGGGCAAACGATCAGAACCCGGGAGGCGGGCGCCGTCCGCCACGGCGGAGCCCCCGAGGCGGGGACGCCGGACCCGCGACGCGACGGCCGGGCGCGTGCCCGGACGCGTGGGGACCTCCCGGCGAGGAGGGCTTGCCCGCGTCGCGTCCGGCGGCCCGAAGATCGCTGTGACCTGCGTGGACGTGCACGTTACGGGCCCGTGCCCGGCCGCGTCCAGACCACGAGCCGTACCCCTTCCCGTACCCCGTGTGACGCTTTCGCGTCGTCTGGCGCTGTACGGATTGAGGGCCGTCACCGGCCCTTCGCGAAGACGGCCGGGGCCTCTCCTGTGGGGGGTGGCGGCCCCGGTCGTCCTCGTTCTCTCACTCGTTTCTTACCGGGCCGTCACTGCCCCACCCGGTTGGCCAGCGCCTTGAAGTCCGACCAGGACAGGGCGGGCGTCCCCGGGTCCCAGGTCTTCTGCGCCAGTGCCGCCAGCGGCAGCCGGATGCCGGCCGCCACCTGCTCGACCGTCTGCGCCTGCGCCCGGTCGCACCAGATCGCGAAACGCGCCCCGGGAATCCGGTCCGGGCCGGTCATGCCGGCGGGCACCGCCACCGGCCGGGTCCCGCGGATCACCCGCGGGGTCCAGCTCTCGTAGATCCGCTGGCCGGTCGGGTAGACGAACTGGTTGGGCTCGCCGAGCACGTAGTAGAGGTACTCGTCGTTGAAGTTCATGACGTCGCGGCCCTCGCGCAGGAAGTCCGCGGGGTCGCGCTTGCCGGCTTCCTTGCCGGTCCAGTAGTCGACCATCCGGTTCTTGTCCGCGCTCACGACGCCGCCGGTGAAGAACCCGTCGTTCCAGGCCTCCACCCGGTTCTTGCCCTTGGCCTCCACGGTCTTCTGCCGGTCGTTGAGCCAGCCGGTCGTCAGGTCCTCGATGGTGCCGCGGGAGCCGTACTTCTTCTGTGCGGCCCGCGCCAGCTGCGGATACGAGGTGGCCGGCGAGGACGCCATCAGCGCCTGGTACTCGTCGCCGCCCAGGTGCCAGTACGCCGGGGCGCCCTTGGGGTTGGTGAACAGCTCGGCCATTTCCTTCAGCAGCGAGTCGATGAGCGGGGCCGACTTGGGGTTGGAGATGTCGATCGCGCCGGAGATCACCCGGCCCCGGGCGTTGCGCAGCTGCAGGTCGGGATAGTGGTCGAGGACGGCGCCGAGGTGGCCGGGCGAGTCCAGCTCCGGGACGACGGAGATGTGCAGGGTGCGCGCGAGCGCGATGATCTGGCGGACCTGGGCCTTGCTGAGGTGGTCGGGGGAGACGATCTCGGGGTGGGTGTCGCTCTGGATGCGGAAGCCCTGGTCGTCGGAGAAGTGCAGCTGGAACTGGTTGAGCTTGAGGTCGGCGATCTCCCTCAGCCGGGCCTCGATCCAGTTCTGGGAGAACGGCTTGCGGGCGTTGTCCAGCGACATGCCGCGCTGCGGGCGGTCGGGCCGGTCCTCGATGGTGCCCTCGGGAAGCCCGCCGGCGGCGCGGACGGCCTGCTTGACGGTGCGGGTGCCGTAGAAGATCCCGGCGTCGGTGGGGGCCGTGAGGGTGAGCTTGGTGCCGGCGGCGGTGAGGGTGTACGCCTCGTCGGCGGCGCTCTTGACGGGGACGTTGTTGTCGCTGTTCTTGCCCGTCAGCTTCACCTCGACATCGCCGGGGCGGACCTCCTGGTCGCCGTAGACGAGGCCGAGGCCGAGGTCGTTGGCCATCCGCTGGGCCTCGTCGGCGACATTGCTCTTCTCGCCGGCCGGCACCACCACGCGGGCCCCCTTGGACGGGCGCCAGCCACGTCCGTCGGCCTGGCGGAACTCGCGGACGGCCGGGACGACCTGCGGCTTTCCGGTCACCGGCGCCCAGCTGGGGGTCGCGGCGGAGGAGGGGTTCATCTTGGCGCTGGTGCTTCCGGGCGGCTCCGTGTCGGCGCCGCCGGAGCAGCCGGCGAGCAGCAGCGCACCGGCGAGCGCGACGGCCGGCAGGGCGGCGCGGGCCGCGGGGCCCGGGCGCGTCCCCGGTGTCGTCAGGGGGCGCGGGGAGGCCGAGGGCCGCGGGGCGCGCGGCGGCCGCATCGGATTCGACATCGTGCAATCCTCACTTTTCGGGGCGAAGGTATTGCCAGGTGTGCGGAGCCGGTCGTCCACCGAACGCACGAAAGCTCTCTCATCCGGGTGAAATTCGCGCATCCATCGGACAGCGAACGACAAGCATCGTTAGCGTGGCGGTTCCAGTCGTCACCCCCTTCACAGGGCCTCCTGGAACCGCCGGATACCACCGGGGTGTCGTGCCATCCGCACCACCGTCACACCTACCATCGCTTCCTGCGCGTCCCGGCTTCGGTCCGTTTCCCCCAGCTTCCTTCAGTCGTCCGTCCCGCACCCGTCGAACCGATCCATTCGCACCCGTCCGAGGAGCCCACGCTGTCCGGTGACACCCCGGCCGCCCGGCCGACGACGCTGCCCATGCCGCAGCCCCCGCGGTGCGGCATATCTGCACGGGCCGCCGGCTCCGCCCTGCCCCGCCCCCGCCGCGAGGAGCTCGGGCTCGCCCGCTTCAACGCCCTCACCCGCGGCGACACCCTCACCGCGCTGCTGAGCTGCTGCGGCAGCCGCCGCTGGGCCGAGCGGGTGGCCGCGCACCGCCCGTACCCGGATCCGGAGTCGCTGCTCGCCGCCGCCGACGAGGCCTGCTACGACCTGACCGCGGCCGAACTGAACGAGGCGCTCGCCGAGGAGTCCCTCTCCCCGCAGCCGCTCGTCGGCGCCCGCGGGCCCGGCACCCTCGCCGCCCACACCGCGCTGCGCGCCGCCCACGCCGAGTACGAGCGGCGTTTTCGTCATGTCTTCGTCATCTGCCTGGACGGCTACCGCGACGACGAGCTGCTCGACCAGGTGCTCTCCGCCCTCCGCACCCGGCTGGGCAACGAACCGGACGAGGAGCGGGCGATCGCGGCGGACGAGCTGCGGCGGCTGGCCCGGGGCCGGCTGGCGCGACTGCTCAGCACCGGGCCGTAGCGAATCGCGACTTTTGCCCGGAAAACCGCCTTTTCCTGCTGGTGTGATAGCCCGTTGGTGCCTGTTTGATCACACCTAAGGACCCCCGCGCGAGGAACCGACAGCTCGTCGATACGATGACGAGCGGCCGGTGGACCGTACCCGGCCGGGCCCGACCGACAGAGAAGCCGGCTGGCGCCCCAATCCCCGCTCCCGGAGGGTTATTCCGTGCCGGCTGGAACGCTGTACCGCGGCCGGGAAGGCATGTGGTCCTGGGTGGCTCACCGAGTCACCGGCGTCCTCATCTTCTTCTTCCTGTTCGTACACGTCCTCGACACCGCTCTCGTACGCGTCTCCCCCGAGGCGTACGACAACGTCGTGGCGACTTACAAGACGCCGATCGTCAATGTGATGGAGTACGGCCTGGTGGCCGCCATCCTCTTCCACGCGCTCAACGGCCTGCGCGTCATCGCCGTGGACTTCTGGTCGAAGGGCCCGAAGTACCAGAAGCAGATGCTGTGGACCGTTGTCGGCGTCTGGGTCGTACTGATGGCCGGTGCCTTCTACCCCGTGCTGCAGCACACCCTGCGCACGCTGTTCGGGAGCTGACGCGAGATGTCTGCTGAAACCACCTCCGCAGGTACCACCGCGGCGGGCGCGTCCGACGGCGTCTCGCTCTACGACGTGGACCACCCGGCTCCGGTCATCGAGGCGCCGCGCAAGCGCACGAAGAAGACCGGGCGTGCGTCCCGGGGCAACTTCGAGCTGCAGGCCTGGCTGTTCATGCGGCTGTCCGGCATCGTGCTGGTCGTCCTGGTCCTGGGCCACCTGCTGATCCAGCTGGTCCTCGACGGCGGCGTCTCCAAGATCGGCTTCGCGTTCGTGGCCGGCCGCTGGGCCTCGCCGTTCTGGCAGGTCTGGGACCTGCTGATGCTGTGGCTCGCCATGCTGCACGGCGCCAACGGCCTGCGCACGGTCATCAACGACTACGCGCAGCGGGACAACACCCGCTTCTGGCTGAAGATGCTGCTGTACACCGCGACGGTCTTCACCGTCCTTCTGGGCACGCTGGTGATCTTCACCTTCGACCCGAACATCTCCTGAAGCCGGGGCTGACTGGAACCATGCAGATCCACAAGTACGACACCGTCATCGTCGGCGCCGGTGGCGCGGGCATGCGCGCGGCCATCGAGTCGACCAAGCGCAGCCGCACCGCGGTCCTGACGAAGCTCTACCCGACCCGCTCCCACACCGGCGCCGCCCAGGGCGGTATGGCCGCCGCCCTCGCGAACGTCGAGGAGGACAACTGGGAGTGGCACACCTTCGACACGATCAAGGGTGGCGACTACCTGGTCGACCAGGACGCCGCCGAGATCCTCGCGAAGGAGGCCATCGACTCGGTCCTCGACCTGGAGAAGATGGGCCTGCCGTTCAACCGCACGCCGGACGGCACGATCGACCAGCGCCGCTTCGGCGGTCACTCCCGCAACCACGGTGAGGCCCCGGTCCGCCGGTCCTGCTACGCCTCGGACCGCACCGGCCACATGATCCTCCAGACGCTGTACCAGAACTGCGTCAAGGAGGGCGTGGAGTTCTTCAACGAGTTCTACGTGCTCGACCTGCTGCTCCAGGACGTCGACGGCGTCAAGAAGTCCGCGGGCGTCGTGGCGTACGAGCTGGCCACCGGCGAGGTGCACGTCTTCCAGGCGAAGTCGATCATCTTCGCGTCCGGCGGCACCGGCAAGTTCTTCAAGGTGACCTCCAACGCGCACACCCTGACCGGCGACGGCCAGGCCGCGGCCTACCGCCGCGGGCTGCCCCTGGAGGACATGGAGTTCTTCCAGTTCCACCCGACGGGCATCTGGCGCATGGGCATCCTGCTGACGGAGGGCGCCCGTGGTGAGGGCGGCATCCTCCGCAACAAGGACGGCGAGCGCTTCATGGAGAAGTACGCGCCCGTCATGAAGGACCTCGCCTCGCGTGACGTCGTCTCGCGCTCCATCTACACGGAGATCCGCGAGGGCCGCGGCTGCGGTCCGGACGGCGACCACGTCTTCCTGGACCTGACCCACCTGCCGCCGGAGCAGCTGGACGCCAAGCTCCCGGACATCACCGAGTTCGCGCGGACCTACCTCGGCATCGAGCCCTACACGGACCCGATCCCGATCCAGCCGACCGCGCACTACGCCATGGGCGGCATCCCGACCAACGTCGAGGGCGAGGTGCTGGCCGACAACACCACCGTCGTGCCGGGCCTGTACGCCGCCGGCGAGGTGGCCTGTGTCTCCGTGCACGGCGCCAACCGCCTGGGCACCAACTCGCTCCTGGACATCAACGTCTTCGGGCGCCGGGCCGGCATCGCGGCGGCGGAGTACTCGGCCACGGCCGACTTCGTCGAGCTCCCCGAGGACCCGGCCAGGCAGGTCGTCGACCAGGTCGAGCGGCTGCGCAACTCCAACGGCACCGAGCGGGTCACCGAGATCCGCAAGGAGCTGCAGGAGTGCATGGACGCCAATGTGATGGTGTTCCGCACCGAGCAGACGATCAAGACCGCGGTCGAGAAGATCGGCGAGCTGCGCGAGCGCTACCTGAACGTGTCCGTCCAGGACAAGGGCAAGCGGTTCAACACCGACCTGCTGGAGGCCATCGAGCTGGGCAACCTGCTCGACCTGGCCGAGGTCATGGCGGTCTCCGCGCTGGCCCGCAAGGAGTCCCGCGGCGGTCACTACCGCGAGGACTACCCCAACCGCGACGACGTCAACTTCATGCGGCACACCATGGCGTACCGCGAGGTGGGCGCAGACGGCGCCGAGTCGATCCGCCTCGACTACAAGCCGGTCGTGCAGACCCGCTACCAGCCGATGGAGCGTAAGTACTGATGAGCACCCCGACTCTCGACAAGAACTCCGCGGCGCCGGCCGCGGCCGAGGACGGCGCGTCGCACCTGATCACGGTCACCTTCCGGATCCGCCGGTTCAACCCGGAGATCTCGGAGGAGGCCAGCTGGGAGGACTTCCAGCTGGAGATCGACCCCAAGGAGCGCGTCCTGGACGCCCTCCACAAGATCAAGTGGGAGCTGGACGGGTCGCTGACCTTCCGCCGCTCCTGCGCCCACGGCATCTGCGGCTCCGACGCCATGCGCATCAACGGCCGCAACCGCCTCGCCTGCAAGACGCTGATCAAGGACATCAACCCCGAGAAGCCGATCACCGTCGAGGCCATCAAGGGCCTCACGGTGCTGAAGGACCTTGTCGTCGACATGGAGCCCTTCTTCCAGGCGTACCGGGACGTGATGCCGTTCCTCATCACGACCGGCAACGAGCCGACCCGTGAGCGGCGCCAGTCCGCCGAGGACCGCGAGCGCTTCGACGACACCACCAAGTGCATCCTGTGCGCCGCCTGCACGTCCTCGTGCCCGGTGTTCTGGAACGACGGCCAGTACTTCGGCCCGGCGGCGATCGTCAACGCGCACCGCTTCATCTTCGACTCGCGCGACGAGGGCGGCGAGCAGCGCCTGGAGATCCTCAACGACAAGGACGGGGTCTGGCGCTGCCGGACCACCTTCAACTGCACGGACGCCTGCCCGCGCGGTATCGAGGTCACCAAGGCCATCCAGGAAGTCAAGCGGGCGCTGATCACCCGCCGCTTCTGAGCCCTGCGGCGATCCGGGTCCCGACCCGGCCGCCGAGCAGAGCCGGCACGTCCCGAAGGGCCTCTCCTCCGTATCCCCGGAGGCGGGGCCCTTCGGCCTGTCCGTCCGCCGTCTCCCGCGCCGGGTAGACCAGCACCGGCGGCAGCGCGTCGTCCACCAGCGCCAGCGGGTGGTCGCAGCAGAAGTACGAGGGGACGAAGACCAGCCCCCGGCCCTGCAGGTGCAGGTCCCGCTCCACCGGATAGCCGACCTCCAGCACCGGCGGCCGCCAGCGCATCGGCGCCCCGAACGTCCGCAGCATCGCCTCCACCCCGGACTGCGCCACCGCGTGCCTGCGCAACTCCCGGTCCGCGCCCACCCGTTGGGCGATCCGCTCCCAGGCCGGCGCCACCGCCAGGTGGTGGTACGTCCGCAGGCTGCGCGCGAGCTGCCGCAGCGCGGCCGGCTCGCCCTCGCCGATGCCGCGCGCCCACCCCGGCAGCGCCCGGTGTCCCGACAGCCGCGTCACCTCGGTCCGCAGCCGCTGCCGCGGGGTGCTCATCACGGCCTCCAGGCCCGGCTCGACCCCGTACTGGGACGCGGCCGGGGTGAGGAAGTCCGGGAAGTAGCCGTACGGCGGGACCAGCGCGAACAGCGTCCGCAGCGGCCCCGGCCCGTGCCGCACGGCGTGCTGCCGCCAGGCCGCCAGCGCCGGATCGCCCCGGCTCTCCCGCAGGGTGTGCAGGCTCAGCACGGTCTCCCAGAGCGGATCGGCCCCGTCGGCCACGCGCGTACGCGCCAGATCCTGCGCGGTGAAGTGCACTCGCAGCACATCGTCCCCCTGCTTCCGCTGCCGCCGCGCCGCCCTGCCCCGGCGGCGTGGACACGAGGATCTGTCCGACGCGTACACGGAGGCAAGCGGAACCGGTGGGTAGCATTGGGGAGTTTGGGGTGCGGGCGGTTCGTGGGGCGGGAGAGGAACGATCCCTTGGGGGGCGGGAGTTGGGTGGGCCTTGCTGGGGCGGTTGTTGAATGATCCTTTGGTGGGGCGGGTGTTGAACGATCCCGCTCCGGTCCGGCCCGCTACCGCTCCCCCTCAAGGACCTTGTCCAGGAAGGCATCCAGGTTCCGCACGGTACGGGCGATCCGCTCCTCCAGCGGCAGCGTCTCCTCGTGCCGCCCGGCGAGCTGGGACTTCTTGCGGCCCCGTACGTAGAGGGAGCAGGCGAGGTCGGCGCACAGATACGTCCCGACCGTGTTCCCCTGCCGCCCCGAGGGACCGGCCCGGCGCGCGGCGAGCAGGCTGACACCGGACCCCGGGTGCCCGGTCACACAGACCGAGCACACCGTCGTCTTCGTAAAGCTCCGCCGCACGCCCTGCGGCACCCGCAGCGTCACCCCGACCAGCGCATCGCCGCGCGGCGCCACCAGATAACTGCGGTCCGGCGCCCCCGGATCACGCCAGCCCAGAAAATCCAGCTCCCCCCAGGGGAGTTCGGACAGCCCCACCGGCAGATGAATCCTGCTCGCCTCCCCCTTCGAACAATTCACAAAGGAGGCGCGTATTTCTTTTTCACCAACGGGGTCCATGATCTGGGAAGTTAACAGCGGGGACACGGGGACGTCATCCCGTTATTTGCTGCCGGGCCCCTGAAGGCGGCATTCGTGCTGGTCTCAGGCGCCCGACCGCATCATCACGGCGTGCTTCGTCCTGTCTGTGAGCTTCGCCTGCTGTGCCCGTGCGAGGCGCTCAGGGCCTGCCTCGTCACGACCGCGTGCTGTCTTGTCCCAGTCCGCCGGCTTCAGGAAGAACATCTCCTTGCCTCCCGGCATCACCATGACGCCGCCGAAGGGCAGGTCGCCGGCGAGCCACACACCCGCTTCCGTGCTCTGCGGCCAGCGGCGGCGGCCGGTCGCGTTGACCGCCAGCATCAGTGGCGCCCCGTGCTGTCCGCGCGTCGTCACACGGATCTCGAAGACGTTGCCGTACCGGGTCCGCCGCTCACTCTTCTTGACGACCCGTGGATGGAACACCATCGGATAGGCGCGAAGTACTCTCGCGCACTGGAACACCCGCAGCCCGTGAGCGAAGCGGTACACCGTGTAGATGAAGAGGAACACCCCGGGAACGATGGGCACGGTGAGAATGACGGAGTTTGACCCGGTCGCGCGGGACAATGCGACCGGGATTGCCACCAACAACGCGGTGATCAGAAGACGCAGAGCAAAGAGCCCGATCAGGGCACGGTAATTAGCCTTCAGCACCTGCACCACGTCCGGAGCCTCGGGTGGTGCCGGTGTGCGCGCGTCGTACGGCATGACATTCTCCTTCTGGATCAGCCCACAGCTATCCGAACGGGTTCTTCGTCGTATCGGCCGCGGCGCCCGAGCCCGTAGCACCGGCCCCATCCGCCCTTTCGGCAGGCGACGGGTCTGTGAACGACACCGTATGCCCGACACCCAACAGCACATCCCGGTATTCGTCGGCCAGTTCCAAAGCTGGCGTGACCAGCTGCACCACGACGATGTCGGACGTGCCGGGGCCGGATACCGCGATCGTGCCCTGCCAGACCGGCTCCTCGGAGAAACTACCGTCCTCCTCGGGAGGCCTACCCGGCGCGACAGTGCTGCGAGTCTCGACAGCGAGGAAGCCCGTGCCGCACGGAAGCTCCAGAGGCTGCGTCCTTGTCCGGTTCCTGGGCGGCCGCCACCGCCAGGTCGGCCAGCGCCAAGGTCGCGTTCACGCCCGACGCAGATACGGTGGAGAACGTCAGAACGGACTGGGCGAAACCGCACTCGTCATCGGGGTGCACCCCGATAGCGCAGCCCTGAACGTCATGAAAATTCAGCGCCGTCACCACACCGGCGTAGAGCCGGAGCACGCGCTCTGCCTCGCCCCTGGTCTCCTCAGGCAGGGCGAGGATGTCGTTCACCAGCGCCGTCAGCTTCTCGATCGGAGGATCGAGGTCCAACGGCATGTATCCGTGTGGAAGCCCGTACCAGTAGACCGGGGGCAAGCTGGTCGTCGGTTCCATAGGGAGTTCAGTCACTACCGCATTTCACCTTTCGAGGAGGGCATCAACCCGGCTCACAGCAAGCCGAACAAGCCGGCGATGTCATGCGCTGTAGCGGCCGCCTTGGTGCTCTCCGCGGAATTGTGGCCCGCCCCTTCCTCCGGAAGGACTCCCAGACTCTCCATGGACGACATCATGTTGGCCCCGACGTTCAATCCGCCGGCACTGAGGGCGCCCATCATTTTGGCGGAGCCGCTGGCGGACGCACGAGCCGCGTCCCACGCCTCGGTTGCCTCGGAAACCGCGTTCGACTTGAAGGCCGGGACAATTTCCCTGCAGAACGCTGCTCCCTTTTCAGCGCCCGTCACCCCTACCCCCAGCCGTCCGGCCAGACCCACACCGTCGGCGACTTCCCGCCCCGCAGCAGCAAGTGCCGACCCTCCGGGGATCATGCCAACGGTGTCTCCGGCCATCGAGGCATACGCCGAGAAGATCTCCATTCCGCTCCCCTTGAACATCAAGGCGTCTCTGAATTCAGGATCGGAGAGGTTCTTGGTCATGGACGCCGCGCTCGCCACCACCGCAATGCCGGCGAAGAGCGGGGTCAGCGGCGTCGGAAACAGCGCCAGCAAGCCAGCGATTGCCCCGATGGTCCCGGCATGCTCATACAGGAAATCGCCGACTTCTTTGATGCCGTTCCAGATCGCGTCGACGGCCTTGCTCAGCCAGTTCGGTTCCTTCGGGGCAAGCTTGTCCGTGGCGCCGTCGAGCTCGCCGGCGACCGTGCCTGCCTGATCCGCGTGGGTGGTCTCCAGGGTTCGGGCCTTGGAGATGACGTCGCTGTACGACTCATTGGCCTTGTCCAGCTCGGCGGCCGCCGCATTGAGGTTGTGTTCCGCCGTCCGGAGCCGTTCCGTAGCCGCGTCAGCCTCGGCCTGGGACGGGAACTCCTGGCCGGCGATCCTGAGGTCCGGGTGCTGTGCGGCCTGGGCGTGCTTCGACTTGGCGTGCTCCACCGCGGTCTTCTTCTCGGCGGCCGCTTCGTCGTACTTCCGCGCCAGATCGC
This sequence comes from Streptomyces angustmyceticus, assembly GCF_019933235.1. Classification (NCBI taxonomy): domain Bacteria; kingdom Bacillati; phylum Actinomycetota; class Actinomycetes; order Kitasatosporales; family Streptomycetaceae; genus Streptomyces; species Streptomyces angustmyceticus. Next base: position 3,150,991 of record NZ_CP082945.1, read on the forward strand.
GGTTGGAGGAAAGGTGCTCGTCCCAGTTCTTCAACTGGACTGCGGCCTTCTCCAATGAGCGGGCCGCGTTCTTGATGTACGTCGGCAATTCGCCGTCGAGGGCATCACGGAACGCTTCCGCCGCGTCGCCCTGCCAGTAGCTGCTCTCGCCTATGAGCTTCTGGATCTGCTGGTGGCAGCTGCGCAGTGCGGTCGCCGCAGTGCTGACCTTGTGCTGCAGCGCGCCGACTTCGGCGGGCACACCGGGCACCGGGCACCGGGCACCGGGTTCCACCCAAGATGCGTGTATGGGTTCTGCGTCATTACTTTGCAGCCCCACCGGAAGTTTTCTTGGCGATCTGTGTGAGCGTCTTCTCCAAGGCGTCCTCGACCTCTTGATAGTTCTGTTTGGTCGCCTTCACACCCTCGCTGATGGCATCGATCATTTTCTTGGTCTGCTCGGACCCGTACTTCCAGCGCTCCTGAAATCCGTCGCACGCTTCGTCGAGCCGATCGGTGCCAATCTGGTCGGCACGTACATGCGCCAAAGCCGAACGAGCTTCATTGAGTTCACGGACACAGCCCTCAAGCGTGGTGAGGAACTGTCCCAACTGGTTTACGTCCGTTGCAAATTGCTTTCCCATGAAGCTCAATTCCCCAATTGATGTAGCTACTGCATGTTCGATGCGTGTCCGAGGCATGCGCCGCGGCCAGTTGGGAGCGGACGACCGTGGCAGCGCTATGTCCCGGGCTCAGCCCCAGGCCTGGTTGCGGGGGTTGTTGCGGCGGCGGACGGCGACCACGACGCCGATGATGATGCCGGCGACGAGGACCACGCCGAGGCCGATACCGCCGTAGAGCATGATGGCCTGCTTGCCGCCCATGGGGGGGTCGGGGTCGAAGTTCTGGCCGGCCGGGTTCTGGGTGGAGTCCTTGGCATCGGGCATCGGCAGCGGGCCCTGCGCCGGGCCTGCCGGGATGTCGCGCCGCAGGGCCGGGCCGGGCTGGATGAAGCCGTAGCCGTAGTGGGTGTCGGGCAGCTTGAGGTTCTTGTCCTTCTCGGCCTGTGCCAGTCCGGCGGTCTTCACCAGGCGGTTGGCGATCTGGCCCGGCGTGAGATCGGGGAACTTCTGCTTGAGGAGGGCCGCGGCCGCGGAGACGTAGGCCGTGGCGGCGGAACTGCCGTCTGCGGACGTGCGGTAGTCGGAGTCGCTCTTGCCCATCGCCACGGGGACCTTCACGCCGGGGGCGAGCAGGTCCATGTCCGAGTTGTAGTTGTTGTCGTCGGAGGCTTCGCCGTACTCGTTGACCGAGCCGACACCGATCGCCCCCTTGCAGCCCACCGGGTAGCTCTTCCGGGACCAGCCGTCGTTGCCCGCGGCCGCCACGACCACGGCACCCTTCTGGAGGGCGTACTGGATGGACTCGCACGTGTCACCCTCCATGTCCCCGCCATAGGACATGTTGATGACGTCCGCACCGTGGTCCACGGCCCACCGGGTGGCCTGTCCGCTGTTCTTGTACTCCGGGACGGGAAGGATCTTCGCGTCCGGCGCCAGCCCCTTGACGCCCTCGGAGCCGTTCGGGCCGTGTCCGTGCCCCGCGATGATCCCGGCCATGGCGGTGCCGTGGTCCCGGATGTCCTCACTGCCGGAAAGATGCTTGGCGCCCTCGGCTTCCGTCGCCTTTCCGAAGTCCGGCCCGGGAAGGAACTGGCCCTTCAGGTCCTGGTGGGTCGTGCGGAAGCCGCTGTCGAGCACGGCGACCGTCACGCCCTTGCCGGTGGCGTCCTTCCAGAGCTGCTGGGCCCCGAATGCCTCCAACGGCCACAGATCCTTGCGCACCTGGTCTGCGGAAGCCGTACCGCCCGAGGCAAGCAGCAGCGCTCCGGTCAGCGCAGCACCCACCGTCGCGCGCAGTGTTCGGGGGACCCTCATCCTTCGCTCCTTCTTGCCGTGCTGTCCGAGCGGCATTTGTTCCGTCTGAGGAAAGGCCCCGCACACGTGGGAGTGCGGGGCCGTGCCTCTAGGCCGCAGGTGACGTTATCGCCGCCTCATTCGATGACGCGAGGGGCCACATTACGTTGCGGGGTCCAGGTCTCCTCGTCCTCGACGAGGTAGTCGGGGCGCTGTCCGGTGGTGCGCTCCTTGTCCCCCTTGCCCTTGCCCTTCGCGCCGGCGGCGCCTGCCATACCGGCCTGGTTGCCGCCGCGGCTGCGGTGCAGCCCGGAGCCGCCCTGCTTGGTGCCGCCCGCCGGGCCGCCCGGCTTGCCGACCAGTCCGCCACGGGTACGTGCCTGCGGACCGCCACGGCCGGCCGCGCCGGCGGCGCCCGCCTTGCCCGCACCGAGCCCGGCACCCGGCATACCGCCGCCGCGCATACCGCCACCGCCGCGCATACCGCCGGCGCCGATGGCACCCGCCGCGCCGATGGCCCCGGGCCCCAGCGCACCGCCGGGGAAGCCGCCGCCGGTACCACCGGACACACCGTGACTGCCGCCGGTCATCCCGCCGTTGATGGCACCGGGACCCGTCGACGGAGCGAGGGTGCCGCCCTGCACGCCGTCCAGCCCCGTCGTCACCGGCACCTCGGGCCGCGTCACGTGGTGCGGGCTGTCGAAGCCCTTCGGAACGGCGTGGCCGCCCGCGCCGTTGGGCGTGTCCGAGTCAGACGACGACTTCTTCGGGTGGGTGCCGCCGACCACCGGCATCCGCACGGGAGGCGGCGGCGGGGTGGAGGACGGCGGCTTCGGCCAGTCGTCCCCGGGACCGCCCGGCTCGATCCCCTCGTTGAGCCGCTTGCCGTGCCCCTCGTAGTGCGCCGCCAGTTCGTCCATGACGATGACCGCCTCAACCTGACGCTCCTTGCTCAGGGACAGGTTGTCCCGGTTGAGCTCCAGCGCCATGCGGGTGTCCATCTTCGGGTTCTGCATGTCCCGCTTGAACTGGCTGTCGTCGCCGCTGTCGTCCTTGGCCCGGTCCATGAGACCCGGGTCATGGATCTTTGACATGGTCTGCTTGGCCTGGCGCAGGTTGTGCGCGACACCGACCTCGGGGCCCGAGGAGCGCGAACCGATGAGCGTGGACTCGACGTTGCGGGAGTGCTGGTAGGTCCGGTCGATCTTCTCCAGGACCTTGCCGGCCTCCCTGCGGAAGGCCTCGGCCGCCGAGCCCTCCCAGTGCGCGGTGGCGTGATCGACGGCGTCCATGAAGGACTTGCGGATGCCGCCCTGGCCGTCCTGGCCGCCGAGCCGGTCGGCGGAGGCGCGCCAGTGCTGGCCGGAGGTCTCGATCGCCTCGGGGTTGGCGTTGGCGATCATTGCGCGGAGTGCGTTGATGCCGTGGTGATGGAAGTCGGAAGGCGAACGGGGGGTCAGATGCTGCCCCTTGAACGACTTCAGCCGCTCTTCACGCTCCTGGTTCTTGCGCTGCTGCTCCATCGCCTTGGCGTTGTCGTACTCCTGCTTGGCGTCAACCATGCAGGCCCCCCTTCATCTCAGCTCCGTCTCTCGTCCGTGCGTCCAGCGACCAGGTCAGCCGTTCATCGACGTCTTCGTCTCGTGCTCCTGGTCCTCGTAAGCGCCCCGGCTTGCTTCCGTCTTCTCACCGAACTTGTGGATGAGGTCCTGGAGCGCATTGATGACCTGCGACATGTACTCCTGCATGCCGTCATGGGCCTGGGCGAGGCTCCCCGCCTCCAGGAAATCGACGCCGAATGCCGACTTCGGGATCGTCGTGCTGTATTTCACCTTCTGGCTGGGTTCATCCATATCGGCCCGAAGGTGCCGGAGCTGGCGCACCACGCCGTCCAGTTCGTCGAGATCGACCTTGAACCGCTCGCTCATTACCGCTCTCCCCGTTCCCCGATCGCCCCGCCCGCACTGCCCTGCAGAGCCGTCACGCCAGGGACAATATGAAGTCAATAAATACTAGGGAGTTGGCCGCTGTCGCTGCAAGATCGAATGTCGGTATCTGTCCGGATTAACGCAGGATGGCGCCGCACTTTGTAGAGGGGTTGTTACCTTCACGGCGCAACCGATCCATTCGGTGATCACCGTAGCGATCACGCCCGCAGCGAGGCCAGTTCGACCACCGTCACGTCCGGTGGGGCGCCCAGACGTACCGGGGGTCCCCAGGCGCCGGCGCCGCGGGTGACGTAGAGCTGGGTGTCGCCATAGCGCTCCAGGCCGGCGACGGTGGGGTTGGTGGCGGCGGCGATGTAGGTGAAGGGCCACATCTGGCCGCCGTGGGTGTGGCCGGAGAGCTGGAGGTCCACGCCGAACCGCACGGTGTCGTGGATGGTGACCGGCTGGTGGGCCATCAGGACGACGGCGCGGGACGGGTCCCGGCCGGACAGGGCCTGGTCGTAGTCCGGGCCCGCCTGTTCGGTCTGGCCGGTGACGTCGTTGACGCCGGCGAGGTCGAAGCCGGGGAGTTCGGTGCGGGCGTTCTCCAGCGGGTGGATGCCCAACTCCCTTACGTGGTCGACCCAGGAGCCGGCGCCGGAGTAGTACTCGTGGTTGCCGGTGACGAAGTAGGCGCCGTGGCGGGCGCGGAGGCCGCGCAGGGGCTCGGCGGCCGGGGCGAGGTCGGCGACGCTGCCGTCGACCAGGTCGCCGACGATGGCCACCAGGTCGGGGTTGGTGCGGTTGATGGTCTCGACGACCCGCCGGGTGTGGGCGCGGCCGAGGATCGGACCCAGGTGGATGTCGCTGACGACGGCGATCCGGAACCCGTGGGCACTGCGCGGCAGCTTGGCCAGTGGCACGGTGACCCGCTTCACGACCGGCCCGGCGAGGGTGGTCGCGGTGCCGTAGCCGACGGCGGCCGTGGCGGCGAGCGAGGCGCCCGCGGCGACCGCCCGGGAGAGGAAGAGCCGGCGGGGCGGCGGGGCGGTCGGCGGCAGGGCGGGGGTGCCCGCCGGGAGAAGCGTGGGAGAGGGGGAGGGGGACGGGCAGGGGGAGGGAGACGAGGCCGGAGACGGGGCCAGGTCCTCGCGGGCGGGGGCCCGTGTGGCGGGCGGCGGCGGTGTCGGTTCGGCCGGCTCGCGGGTGCGGAGGAGGCGGAGGCCCGCCGCCCGGACCGCCTCGCCCGCCAGCAGCGCGAGTGTGAGGTAGAGCACCAGCGCCAGCCAGAGGTAGCCGGGCCAGGCCAGTGCCCGCTGGAGGGGGAAGGGCGCGCCGGCCCGGCCGGCCAGCAGGGCGGCGAGGGTGAGCACGGGGAGGACGAAGGCGGCGGCGGTGCCCGCGCGGCGGGGGCGGCTGCCGGGCGTGGTGGTGTCGCGGACGAGCCGGCACCACAGGTAGCGGTGCACGCCGAAGAACAGTCCGAGGACCGGGATCACGATCAGGGCGAAGATCACGGCGTCTCCCCGTGCCCGGGGTCAGGAGGCGGACGAGGTGGGGGCGGGGGGCTGGTCGGACGTGCCCGGTGCGGCCTCGCGGCGCAGGGCCCGGACGCCACGGAACCCGATCACGCCGATGGCCGTCCCCAAGAGAAAGGAAGCCACCGCGAGCGCGAGATGCACCCAGAAGTAGGCAGTCGGGTCACCCGCAGCATCGAAGGCGAGGCCGCTCCCGTCCTTCCAGAGGTTTTTGACGAAAGTGATCCAGATGAACCAGCTCCACACCCCGAAGGCGAGCAGGAACCAGGACACGGGGCGAGAGAGCTTCATACATCCCAGTATGGGCAGCGGCTCCATCCGGCGGTCGGCAGGGGCACTCTTCCGTGGGGTGCTGTCGGCGTCCCGGACAAAGACGGGTACGTTCACCGACGTGCCGACGACCTTCTGTGCTTCCACGGCTTCCACCGATCCGACCGCCCCCACCGCATCGGCTGCCCCGGCCGCGGCCGGCCGTGCGGCGCGCACCGGCCTCCCCCTGCGCACCGCCGCCGCGCTGGCCGCCTCCGGACTGCTGGCCTCCCCGCTGCTGGCCGGCACCGCGCACGCCGATCCCAAGACCCCCGCGCCGCCGGCGAAGATGTCGCAGATCGGCGGTGACCGGCTGGGCACGCCCGGCGTCCAGGTGGCGCCGCGGCCCGGCTCCCCGAAACTGCCGGGGCCGGACGAGCTCACCGCCCGCTCGTGGATCATCTCCGACGCCGCCTCCGGCAAGGTGCTGGCCGCCAAGAACCCGCACTGGCAGCTCGCGCCCGCCAGCACGCTGAAGATGCTGTTCGCCGACACGGTGCTGCCGAAGTTCCCCAAGGACCAGAAGCACACGGTCAAGCCCGCCGACCTGGCGGGCATGGGCGCCGGCAGCAGCCTCGTGGGGATAAAGGAGAACCTGAGCTACACCGTCCACGACCTGTGGCTGGGCGTCTTCCTGCGGTCCGGCAACGACGCGGTGCACACGCTCTCGGCGATGAACGGCGGCACCGAGGCCACCGTCCGGCAGATGCAGAAGCACGCGAAGGAACTGAACGCCAACGACACCCATGTGGTGACGCCGGACGGCTACGACGCGCCGGGCCAGGTCTCCAGCGCGTACGACCTGAGCCTGTTCGCCAGGTCGGGGCTGCAGAACGCCGACTTCCGCGAGTACTGCTCGACGGCCAGCGCGCAGTTCCCCGGCGACAAGGGCAAGGGCGGCAAGCGGGCGACGTTCGGCATCCAGAACACCAACCGGCTGCTCAGCGGCGATTACGACATCAAGCCGTACCCGGGGATCGCGGGGGTGAAGAACGGCTCCACCACCAACGCGGGGTCGACCTTCACCGGTGTGGCCCACCGCGGCGACCGCAAGCTCCTCGTCACGGTCATGAACCCGGAGAAGAAGGAGCACAACGAGGCCTACCGGGAGGCCGCCAGGCTGCTCGACTGGGGCTTCGCCGCGGCCGACAAGGTGGACCCGGTCGGCCGGCTCGTCGGCCCCCGGAGCGAGGACGACGGCACCGGCGCGGTGAGCGCCAAGGGCAAGGGCAAGGGCGCGGACAAGAGCACCCAGGCCGCGCTGAACGGCACCGGCGGCGCGGGCGGCGCCTGGACCGCGGTGGGCATCGCCAGCGCCGTGCTGGCGGTGCTGGGCGTCGTGGCGTTCGCCGTCCGCCGGCGCCGGCCGCTGCGGGGCGGTCAGTCCCGGAAGTGAGCGAGGGGGCGGTACGGGCGGGAGGCGGGCCCGGCCGGGTGCCCGCCCCCGTACGGGCCCGGCACGGTCCCCGTACGAGCCCCGAAGGCGGCCGGTCTCAGGCCGCCCGGGGCCGCTCCCGCCCCTCCGGTCGCTCGGGCCCCTCCGGCCGGTCCGGCTCGTCCGGCACCTTCAGCTCCGTGTCCTGCTCGTGTTCCTCCCCCTCCGTGGCCGTCCAGGAGGCGCAGTACACCAGCAGCTTGGCGGTGAAGTTGATCCACAGCAGGAGTGCGATCGGGGTGCCGAAGGCGCCGTACATGCTGCGCGAGGCGACGCCCTGGAGGTAGCCGCTGAGCAGCAGCTTCAGCAGTTCGAAGCCGACGGCGCCGAGCAGGCCGGCGATCACGACGGCGCGGCGCGGCGGGTGGACGCCGGGGAGCCTGGTCAGTATGTAGGCGAGCAGCAGGAAGTCCGCGAGGACGGCGATGACGAACCCGGCGGCCGAGAGCAGGATGCTGCCGATGCCGTTCTCCGGCAGGCCGATCGCCTCGGCCACCTTGCCGACCGCGGCGCTGGCGAAGGTCGAGCAGGCGAGGGAGAGCACGGCGACGCCGCCCACGCCGAGCAGCAGCACGCCGTCGCGGAGCTTGCCGACGAAGAAGTTGGCCTTCTCGTTGTCCTTCTCCCATACGGCGCGCAGGCAGTCGCGCAGCGACTCGACCCAGCCGATGCCGGTGAGCAGCAGCGCGGCAGCGGCGACCAGGCCGATGGTGGTGGCGTTGTCGACGAGGGCGGCGATGTCGAGCTGTCCCGAGATGCCGGGGAGCTGCTCGGCGATCTTGTCTTCCAGGGTGTGCAGCCGGGCGTCGCTGAGCAGGGCCGCGCCGATCGCGGCGGCGACGGTGAGCAGCGGGAAGAGCGCGACGAAGCTGGTGAAGGTGATCGCGGCGGCGAGCCGGGTCCAGTGCACCCGGAGCATCCGCTCGTAGGCGTGCCACAGGTGCGTGGTCATCAGCCAGCTGACGGCCGGTCCGATCACCGGCAGTTTGCTCAACCAGTCCATGGCGTTCCCCTCGTGCGGTCCCAGGCGTCCGGTGCCCTGGTGACCTTGTGCCCGCCGGTGTGTGCAGGATGTCAGGCGGCCGGCCGGGCCGATCGGAAGGACGCGCCCTGACCTCCGGGTATCCGGGCAGCGGGGCGCCCGTACGGGAGCGGGGGGGGGCGCCGCGGCAGACAGTACGGGCGACGAGCCGGCCGCTCCACGGGCAGCCGGCACCGCTCAGCCGTTCAGCCGCTCAGCAGGACGGGGCAGGCGGCCGGGAGAGGTCCACGGCCTGGCGCGGGACGGCGGCGGTCTGCGGTCCGAAGGGGTACTCCCGCTCAAGGCGCCACACCGCGTCCGGGCCCTGCTCGTAGAGCGCGAAGCCGCTTATCGTCCAGGTCGCGCAGAAGTCCCTGAGGCCGGCCTGGGCGCGGTCCATGGACTCCTCGTCGGTGCCGTGGGCGACCGTCACATGCGGGTGGTAGGGGAACTGCAGCTCCCGTGCGCAGGGGCCGGACGCCGTGCGGATCCGGGCCTGGAGGGCGGTGCAGCCCGTCACGCCCTCGGTGACCTTGACGTAGACGACCGGGGAGAGCGGCCGGAAGGTCCCGGTGCCTTCGAGGCGCAGCGGGAAGGGGCGGCAGCCGGCCGCGACCTCGGAGAGGTGGCGTTCGATGCCGGGCAGCGCCTCGGTGCGGACCTCGGTCGGCGGGAGGAGGGTGATGTGGGTGGGGATGCCGGGTGCGGCCAGGTCCCCGAAGCCCTCGCGCTGCCTCTGGAGGAAGCTGCCGTACGGCTCCGGGACCGCGATCGAAACGCCCAGCGTTACGGTCCCCACGGCGTTCTCCCTCCTGACGTATGGGCGGCGCGCTCGCGCACCTTCTTAGTGTGCCGGGTGCGCGCCCCTCGCGGGGAGCGTCCTCGGCCGTCTTGTGAGCGGACGCAGGAGCCGCCGCGGGTGGGGGCCCCTGGTCCGGTGGCGTCCACGCGGCCCGGAGCGGCCCGCCTCAGGGGTGCTCCGGGCCGTGCGCCGACGGTCGGCTCAGTGCTTGGCCGGCAGCAATCCGAGCCGGTCATAGGTGGTGGCGAGGGTCTCGGCGGCGACCCCGCGGGCCTTCTCCGCGCCCTTGGCCAAAATCGCGTCCAGGGTCTCGGGGTCGTCGAGGTATTCCTGGGTGCGGTTGCGGAACGGTGTGACGAAATCGACCATCACCTCGGCGAGATCCGTCTTCAGCGCGCCGTACATCTTGCCCTCGTAGGACCGCTCCAGGTCCGGTACGGAGGTGCCGGTGAGCGTGGAGAGGATCGACAGGAGGTTGCTGACGCCCGGCTTCGCCTCGCGGTCGAAGCGGATGACGGTGTCGGTGTCCGTCACCGCGCTCTTGACCTTCTTCGCGGTGACCTTGGGGTCGTCGAGCAGGTCGACGATGCCCTTGGGCGAGGAGGCGGACTTGCTCATCTTGATCGACGGGTCCTGAAGATCGAAGATCTTCGCCGTCTCCTTGACGATGTACGGGTTGGGGATGGTGAAGGTGTCGCCGAAGCGGCCGTTGAAGCGGTCCGCGAGGTCGCGGGTCAGCTCCAGGTGCTGGCGCTGGTCCTCGCCGACCGGGACCTGGTCGGCCTGGTAGAGGAGGATGTCGGCGACCATCAGCACGGGGTAGGTGAACAGGCCGACCGTCGTGCCCTCCGCGCCCTGCTTGGCGGACTTGTCCTTGAACTGGGTCATCCGCGACGCCTCGCCGAAGCCGGTGACGCAGTTCATGACCCAGGCGAGCTGGGCGTGCTCGGGCACATGGCTCTGGACGAAGAGCGTGCAGCGCTCCGGGTCGAGGCCCGCCGCCAGCAGCTGGGCGGCCGCGATCCGGGTGTTGCGGCGCAGCTCCGCCGGGTCCTGCGGGACGGTGATCGCGTGCAGGTCGACCACCATGTAGAAGGCGTCGTGCGACTCCTGCATGGCCACCCACTGGCGCACCGCGCCGAGGTAGTTGCCGAGGTGGAAGGAGCCGGCGGTGGGCTGGATGCCGGAGAGCACGCGCGGACGATGCTGCATGGCGGAGCCATTCCCCTGGGGCTGGTGATGGGCGACGGACGGGCGATCAAGAGCCATGGCACCGATTGTCTCAGGTCGGCAAGGGGGCCGGGGCGCATGGTGGCGCAAGCCCGCGGCAGGGGCGCGCGGACGGGGTGGGCGCGGCCTCGCGGCGGCGCGGCGGCGGCCTGTTCGAGGCGGGCGGGAGCTGGGATCGTGGGCCGTGCGTCGTGGTCCGCACCGTGCGGGCCGGTGCACCGCCCCGGATCTCCGCCCCGATCTGTGAGGACCGCCGATGACCGACGACCGCCGCCCCGCTCCCCCGTCCGGTGGCGCCGCCTGCCCCGCACGACCGGGTGGGGCGCCGCACCGGCTCGCCCCCGGAGGCGCCGGCCGGGCCGCGGCCGACGCGCGGCTGCGGGCCGCCGGGGCGGTGGTCCCGGTGCTGCTGCCCGGGGACGTGCCCGCGGTCGCCGTCACCCGTCACGAGGTGCTGCGCGAGGTGCTGGCCCACCCCGAAGTCGCCAAGAACGCCTGCCACTTCACGGCCCTGCACGACGGCACCGTGCCGCCCGGCTGGCCGCTGGCCACGTTCGCCACCGTCGAGGGCATGACCACGGCCGACGGGGACGATCACCGGCGGCTGCGCGGCCTGGTGACCCAGGCGTTCACCGCGCGGCGGGTGGCGGCGCTGCGGCCCCGGGTGGCGGAGCTGACGGCCGGGCTGCTGGACGGGCTGCCCGCGGCCGCCGCGGCCGACGGCACGGTGGAGCTGCGCCGGCACTTCGCCTATCCGCTGCCGATGGCCGTGATCTGCGAACTCCTGGGGGTGGAGGCCGCGTTGCGCGACCGGCTGCACGAGCTGTCGAACCTGATCGTCGGCACGGCGGAGGGCGCGCAGGCCGCCCACCGCGAGATCATCGCCGTCCTCACGCAGGTCGCCGAGGCCCGGCGGGCGGACCCGGGCGACGACCTGACCAGCGCGCTGCTCGCCGCCCAGGAGGAGGACGGCGACCGGCTGAGCGCCGGGGAGCTGGCCGGCACCCTGCTGCTGATGATCATCGCCGGGCACGAGACCACGCTCAATCTGATCACCAACGCGGTCCGGGCGCTGTGCACCGACCGCGGGCAGCTGGAGCTGGTCCGCGGCGGGCGGGCGACCTGGGACGACGTGGTCGAGGAGACCCTGCGCCACGACAGCCCCGTCGCCCACTTCCCGTTCCGCTACCCGGTACGGGACCTGGAGATCGGCGGCACCCTCGTCCCCCGCGGCACCCCGATGCTGGCCTCCTACTCCGCGGCCGGCCGGGATCCGGAGGCGTACGGGCCCGGCGCGGACCGGTTCGACGTGACCCGGCGGTCCGCCGCCCGGCACCTCTCCTTCGGCCACGGGCCGCACTACTGCCTGGGCGCGCCGCTGGCCCGGCTGGAGGCCACCGTCGCCCTGGAGGCGCTCTTCGCCCGCTATCCGGCGCTGGACCTCGCCGTCCCGGACGCGGAGCTGCCGCCGCACCGGAGCTTCATCGGCAACAGCACCCACGTCCTGCCGGTGCGGCTGGGCGGCTGAGCGGGGGGACGGGGCCGGGGGCGGGGCCAGGGTCGGGGCCGGGAGCCACGGCTCCGCCCTCCCCGGCCCCACCGCCGTCAGGTGACCGGCAGCCCCGGCGCCGGGTAGCCGGCCATCAGGTCCGCGACCTCGCCGCGGATCACGGTCAGCGCCTCCTCGTCCCCCTTGGCCGCGGCCCGGACGCTGCGGTCGATCCACTCGGCGACCAGCGGCATCCGGTCCGTCCCCAGCCCGCGGGAGGTGAGGGACGGGGTGCCGATGCGGATGCCGGAGGGGTCGAAGGGCTTACGGGGGTCGAAGGGGACGGTGTTGTAGTTGACGACGATGCCGGCCCGGTCCAGGGCCTTCGCCGCGGCCTTGCCCGGCACGCCCTGCGCGGTGAGGTCGATCAGCACCAGGTGGTTGTCGGTGCCGCCGGAGACCAGGTCGTAGCCGCGGACCAGCAGCGCCTCGGCGAGCGCCTCGGCGTTGGCGACGACGGCGTGCGCGTAGTCGCGGAAGGACGGGGCGGCCGCCTCGCGCAGGGCGACCGCGATGGCGGCGGTGGTGTGGTTGTGCGGACCGCCCTGCAGGCCGGGGAAGACGGCCTTGTCGACGGCCTTGGCGTGGCTCGCCCGGGACATCAGCATGGCGCCGCGCGGGCCGCGCAGGGTCTTGTGGGTGGTGGTGGAGATGACGTCCGCGTGCGGGACGGGCGAGGGGTGGGCGCCGCCCGCGATCAGGCCCGCGATATGGGCGATGTCGGCGACGAGGACGGCGTCGACCTCCCGGGCGATCTCGCCGAACGCGGCGAAGTCGATGGTGCGCGGGACGGCGGTGCCGCCACAGAAGATGATCTTCGGGCGCTCCTTGCGGGCGAGGTCGCGCACCTCGTCGAAGTCGATCAGCGCGGTGTCGGGGCGGACGCCGTACTGGACGCCGCGGAACCACGTACCGGTCGCCGAGACGCCCCAGCCGTGCGTGAGGTGGCCGCCCATCGGCAGCGCCATCCCCAGCACGGTGTCGCCGGGCTCGGCGAAGGCGAGGTAGGCGGCGAGGTTGGCGGGCGAGCCGGAGTACGGCTGGACGTTGGCGTGCTCCACGCCGAAGACGGCCTTGGCCCGCTCGACGGCCAGGGTCTCGACGCGGTCGATGTTCTGCTGGCCTTCGTAGTAGCGGCGGCCCGCGTACCCCTCGCTGTACTTGTTCTGCAGGACGGTGCCGGTGGCTTCCAGGACGGCGGCGGAGACGTAGTTCTCGCTGGGGATCAGTCGCAGCGTGTCGGCCTGGAGCTGCTCCTCGGCGCCGACCAGCGCGGCGAGTTCGGGGTCGGCGGCGCTCAGCGCGGGATGCGGAAGGGGCCGGGACGTGCGGGACTGGGACATGCTGTCCTCCGGGGCGGTCGATCGGTGGTCCGGTCGTGGTCCCGGGGTGCCCAGGCGGGGCGGCACCTCGTGATGGTGGCCGCACACCGCTTCCTCGAGGTTGCTTCCTCGTACGCCAGTCGCGGTGCGCACCGCTGAGTCTAGGACACCCTCCGGCGCCTTCCGGCGGATCTTCGCAGGCCGGTGGCGCGGGGCGGGGCGCGACAATGGAAGGGGACGCGGCACCGCCCGCGCCCCACGCTCTACCGAACGGAGTCACCGGTGACGTCCACGGAACGCGGCATCGCCGCCGCCGAGGCCCACAGCGCGCACAACTACCACCCGCTGCCCGTCGTCGTGGCCACCGCCGAGGGCGCCTGGATGACGGACGTGGAGGGCCGGCGCTACCTGGACATGCTCGCCGGGTACTCCGCGCTCAACTTCGGGCACGGCAACCGCCGCCTGCTCGACGCGGCCAGGGCGCAGCTGGAACGGGTCACCCTCACCTCCCGCGCCTTCCACCACGACCGGTTCGCCGACTTCTGCACCCGGCTCGCCGAGCTGTGCGGGATGGAGCTGGTGCTCCCGATGAACACCGGCGCCGAGGCGGTCGAGACGGCGGTGAAGACGGCCCGCAAGTGGGGCTACGAGATCAAGGGCGTCCCCGACGGCCGGGCGAAGATCATCGTCGCGGACAACAACTTCCACGGCCGGACGACCACCATCGTCTCGTTCTCCACCGACCCCGAGGCGCGCGCCGGCTTCGGCCCGTACACCCCCGGCTTCGAGAGCGTCCCGTACGGCGACCTGGCCGCGATGGAGGCCGCCCTCGACGACACCACGGTCGCGGTGCTGCTGGAGCCGATCCAGGGCGAGGCGGGGGTGCTGGTGCCGCCGCCGGGCTACCTGGCGGGCGTACGCGAGCTGACCCGCGGCCGGAACGTGCTCTTCATCGCCGACGAGATCCAGTCGGGCCTGGGCCGCACCGGCCGGACCTTCGCCTGCGAGCACGAGGGCGTGGTCCCCGACATGTACGTGCTGGGCAAGGCGCTGGGCGGCGGTGTGGTGCCGGTGTCGGCGGTGGTCTCCTCCCGCGAGGTGCTCGGCGTCTTCGCACCGGGCGAGCACGGCTCGACCTTCGGCGGGAACCCGCTCGCCTGCGCGGTGGCGCTGGAGGTGCTGGCGATGCTGCGGACCGGCGAGCTCCAGCAGCGGGCCACGGAGCTCGGCGAGCATCTGCACGGCGAGCTGGGGCTGCTGGTGGGCGGCGGCGCGGTGGACGCGGTGCGCGGCCGCGGCCTGTGGGCCGGGGTGGACATCAACCCGTCACGCGGCACCGGCCGGGACGTCTCCGAGCGGCTGATGGAGCGCGGCGTGCTGGTCAAGGACACCCACGGCGCCACGATCCGGCTCGCACCACCGCTGGTGATCAGCAAGGAGGACCTGGACTGGGGGCTGGACCAACTGCGCGGCGTGCTGGAGGGATGAGGCGGAGACCGGGAGGGATGAGGCGAGGCCGGACGCGGGCTTCCCTCGTGCGCCGCCCCCCCGCGAACGGCTGCCCTGTGAGCGACTCCGATGTGCCTGCGGATGCCGTGAGTTCGGCCAGTGACCGGTGAGGTCGGTGAGGTCGTACGGGGGTTCCGGACGCCGCCGCCGTCTACCGTCGCTCACCGGCCGGTGGTGTCAGGCACCCTCCCGCTCCTTCGTCTCGCCGCTGGCTGCCGCCCGGCTGCGACGACGGCCGAGCAGAGTGCTTCCCACCACCACCAGGCCGATGGCGATGACCTTGGCCGCCCCGTAGTAGCCGGACGCCGGCTCGTCGGGGGTACCGGGCAGCCGGAAAAACACCCATGCCGCCACGAGCCCCCCGAAGACGATCAGCCCGACGGCCCCCCACGTCCCGAGATCCCCCCACCAGGGCCCCGGGCCGTAACCCCGCTCGTCGCTCTGCTCAACGTCCTTGTCGGCCATGGTTCGTTCTCCCCGGCAGGTGGTCGCGATCGCGGGGAAAGACGCGGGCCCGGCACGGAAGGTTCACCGGGGCGTGCGGTCCTCGATCGTGACGCCGCCTGCCGCATGGCGACTCGTCCGCTCCACGCACCGCGCTCCTGCTCCGGCCGGGTGCCGGAACAGGAGCGCTTCTGCCCTTACCGGCGTGGGCTACTTGCCGTTCCCGCCCTGCGGCGACGGTTCACGCGGAGCCTCCGGGGGCATCGGGCCGCCATCGTGTTTGCCGCCGTCCTCCTCCATGTCCGCCGGGTGGCGGAAGGGCACACCGCGCCAGCCTTCGGGGTCGGGCGTGCGCGTCTCGTAGGTCTCGACGCTCACCACGCTCATTCAGGCTCCGACCGCGGCCGGTGAGATGTGGGCGGCCCACAGGCCGGTCTGTTCTTCCGTCATCGTGTGTCCGTGGCCGCAGAGCATTCGCTGATGTCCGATAGCCGTCCGTCCAGCGGCAGTTCAACGGGCGGTCGCTGTACCGAATGGGGCTTGTCATCACGTCTCCGCGGGGTGAACGACTTGTCTTCCCGACGGTAGGGAGAGCTCCATCAGGAAGGCGAACCGGCGCCCTCCCGTGTACCGGACACATTGGCGCTCCATTCGTGCTGCGACGGCCTCGTCGGTGTCGCCGGGAGTGTCCCTGACGGATGCCACCGTGTGGAGAATGGCGTGTGTGTAGTGAATCTTCCCATCAAGCGGGTGGAACCCGGCGAGCAGGAACCTCGAAGACGAGTTCACGACCGTCCTCCTCATCCCACTGCTCTCCGACTTCAACGAAGCCGAAGCCCGAGATCGTGGCCAGGGATGCCACGTTGTCGGGGCTGATCGTCGCCCGCACAGTCGTGACTGCGGCTTCAGCCGCTGCCCGGTGGAGCAATTCGATCAGTGTGGATCGGGCGTATCCCTGGCGACGGAAGTCGGGAGCGACGGAGTAGCCGATCTCGACCATGCCGACCTCATCAGGCGGTCCGTGGAACCCGGCATGTCCGACGACGAGACCGTTGTCGCCGACGACCGCTTGTCGCACCATCCACCGCGCCTGGCCGGGATCGGCGGCCATCTGGTTGAGCCGGAACCGCCATAGCCACCGTGCTCTGTCGGTCATGAAGTACCTGGTCAGCGAAACCCCAGCCACCCTGCTGGCTTCGGACAGGTCACCATCGAGCAAAGCGGACATCGCCCCGCCGGACAGCTCGACAAAACGTACGCACCTCGGGCTCCGCGTGAACGGTCCCCCGTAATCGGCTTCATCTGTCACCTACGGATGCTCGCTGACTGACCCAAAGGGCGTCCAACGATTTCGGAGCAGCCCAACAGCTACCCCGCGACGTCATCCACCACCACGCCCCCACCCCGGTGAACCTTCGCGGTCACAGCACTAGCCGCGGATCACATGCGGCAGGAACCGCGCGTACTCGTCGGTGACCGGGCCCGCCGATTCGCGGATGCCGAGGCCGGCCGCCTCGTTTTCGACGACCCAGGCGCCGAGGACGACGCGGTTGCCGTCGAAGTCCGGGAGCGGGGCCAGTTCCTGGTAGCAGCAGGGGTCCTTGGGGGCGCGCGGTGCCGGTTCGGCGCCGGGCTGGTGCAGGGTGACGCCGGCGCCCTCGCGGCCGAGGAGTGGCTTGGCGGCGTAGCCGCGGGTGTGGGCCAGTTCGCGCGGGCCGTCGAGGTAGGCGGGCAGCAGGTTGGGGTGGCCGGGGTAGAGCTCCCACAGGATGGCCAGCAGTGCCTTGTTGGAGAGCAGCATCTTCCAGGCGGGCTCGATCCACAGGGTGGTGCCGGTGCCCCCGCCGTTGTCGAGGGTGTCCAGGACGTGCGGGCCGAAGTCGTCGGTGGCCAGCCACTCCCACGGGTAGAGCTTGAAGCAGGCCCGGATGAAGCGCAGCCGCTGGTCGACGAAGCGGCCGGACAGCCGGTCCCAGCCGATCTCCTCCACCGGAATGGCGGCCGTCTCCAGGCCCGCCTGCCGCGCCGTCTCCTCCAGGTAGGCGACGGTCATCAGGTCCTCGCCGAGTTCGTCGTCCGCGGAGTGCGCGAAGTGCAGCGGGGCGCCCGGCGGCAGCAGCGGGGCCTGCCGCTTCCAGGCCGCCACCAGCCGCTCGTGCAGCGAGTTCCACTGGTCGGCGCCGGGGAAGCGCTCCTCCATCCAGAACCACTGCGGTCCTGCCGCCTCGACCAGCGAGGTCGGGGTGTCGGCGTTGTACTCCAGCATCTTGGCCGGGCCGCTGCCGTCGTAGTGGAGGTCGAACCGCCCGTAGAGGGAGGGGAGTTCGTCCCGGCGGCGCCAGGACTCGGCGACCAGGCGGGCCAGGCGCGGGTCCTCGATGCCGAGGTCGGCCAGGCGGTCGTGCTCGACGAGGTGCGCGGCCGCGGCCAGGCACATGCCGTGCAGCTCCTCGACGACGTCCTCCAGGGCCTCGACCTCGGGGAGGGTGAAGGAGTAGTAGGCGCTCTCGTCCCAGTAGGGGCGCAGCGAGTCGTCCGGGTAGCGGGTCAGCGGGTAGATCAGGCCCTGTGCCTCGACGGTCTGCTGCCAGCCGGGGCGGGGCTCGATGAGGTGGCGTTCCATGCCGTTCCGGTCCGCTCAGCCGCCGTAGGAGCCGTGCCGGCCGCCGCCCGAGCCGGAGCAGCCGAAGCCGCCGCGGTTGACAGCCGTGGTCTTGCTGAAGGTGCCCTGGTCGGCGTACTTGCCGCCGGCGTTGTCCGGGTCGTAGTACCACTGGCCGTCGACGGGCTTCTTGCCGAGCCCGCCGCCGCGGCCGGACGTGCCGCTGCCGCCGGTGCCGGTGCTGCCGGAGGACGAGCTGCCGCCCGCCGAGCAGTTCGTGGAGTCGACGATGCGGTAGCCCTTGAGGGCGTCGTAGCTGTTGCGGTCCACGCAGCGCTTGTCGGGCTCGGAGCCGCAGGACGTCAGCGCGGCGGCCAGGGCGCCCATGCCGCCGAGTATGACCGTGCTGGACCGCAGCCGCCGGCGTGCTTTCTCTGCCATGTCGTGCCTTCCCCCGTGAACATCTGTTGGAGCGGGGCCAGCGTAGACGGCACCTGTGGGGCCGCCGCAAGGCGGGAGGCCCGGTCCGGCGGGGGACGCGCCGCGGGCCTGCCGGCCGGCCTGCCGGCGGGGCGCGTGCAGGCGCCGGGCCGCCCTCGGGGAGGACGGCCCGGCGGTGTGGGTGCGGGGTGGGGGACGGCGGATCAGGGGCCCGCGAGGACCGTCTGGGTGTCGGTGTCGGTGGAGCCGGTGAAGTTGGTGTCACCTCCGTAGACCGCCGTGATGGTGTAGACGCCGGTGGTCAGCGGGGTGCTGACCGCGGCGACACCGGAGCCGTCGAGCGTGCCGGTGAGGCTGATGGTGGTCACGCCGTCGGTGACGGTGAAGGCGACCGTCCCGGTCGGGATGCCGCTG
The DNA here is from genome assembly GCF_019933235.1 of Streptomyces angustmyceticus. Classification (NCBI taxonomy): domain Bacteria; kingdom Bacillati; phylum Actinomycetota; class Actinomycetes; order Kitasatosporales; family Streptomycetaceae; genus Streptomyces; species Streptomyces angustmyceticus. The sequence continues at coordinate 3,169,430 of NZ_CP082945.1, forward strand.
CCCGGCGCCACCGCCGAGACGAACGCGAGGATCGCGACGTTGTCGCCGGAGTTGGACGGGTCGGGGAACGAGGTGGCCGTGATGGTCGTGGCCGCCTGGCTGACGGTCTGGGTGTCCGTGCCGCTGGAGCCGCTGAAGTTGGCGTCGCCGCTGTAGGTCGCGGTGACGTTGTGGACTCCGGCGTCGAGTGTGCTGGTGGTGACGGTCGCGACGCCGCCGGAGACGGTGCCGGTCAGCGTGCCGCCCCCGCCGCCGTCGATGACGAAGACGACCGAGCCGGTCACCGTCCCGGCGCCCGGGGGGACCGGGGTGACCGTGGCGGTGAAGGTCACCGTCTGCCCGAAGACCGACGGGTCGGGCGCGGACGTGACGGTGGTGGTGGTCGACGCCGCCGTCACCGTCTGGGTGTCGGTGCCGCTGGAGGCCGCGAAGTTGACGTCGCCGCTGTAGGTCGCGGTGACGGGGAAGGTGCCCGCGTTCAGCGCGCTGGTGGTGACGCTGGCCGTCCCTCCGGAAAGGGTGCCGGTCAGCGTCGGGCCGCCGCTGATGGCGAAGGTGACCGTGCCCGTCGGGGTGCCCGTCCCCGGCGCGACCGGCGCCACGGTGGCCGTGAAGGTCACCGACTCGCCGACCACGGACGGGTCCGGGGCCGAGGTCACCGTGGTGGTGGTCGACGCCTGCCCGACCGTGTGGGTGTCCGTGCCGACGGAGCCCGTGAAGTTGGCGTCGCCGCTGTAGGTCGCGGTGACCGCGTACGCGCCCGCGGTCACCAGGCCGGTGGTGCTGACGCTGGTGGTGCCGCCGCTGAGCGTCCCGGTCAGCGTCACCGTCGTCACGCCGTCGGTGACCAGGAACACCACCGTGCCGGTCGGGGTGCCCGCCCCCGGCGCGACCGGCGCCACGGTGGCCGTGAAGGTCACCGACTCGCCGACCACGGACGGGTCCGGGGCCGAGGTGACGGTGGTGGTGGTCGCCGCCGCCGTCACCGTCTGACTGTCCGTACCCACCGAGCCGTTGAAGTTGGTGTCGCCGCTGTAGGTCGCCGTGACGGAGTACGTCCCGGCGGTCGCCAGGCCACTGGTGCTGACGCTGGTCGTACCGCCGCTGAGCGTCCCCGTCAGCGTCACCGTCGTCACGCCGTCGGTGACCACGAACGCCACTGTGCCGGTCGGGGTGCCCGCCCCCGGCGCGACCGGCGCGACCGTGGCCGTGAAGGTCACCGACTCGCCGACCACGGACGGGTCCGGCGACGAGGTCACCGTGGTCGTCGTCGACGCCTGGCCGACCGTCTGGGTGTCCGTGCCGCTGGAGGTGGCGAAGTTGGCGTCGCCGCTGTACGTCGCGGTGACGGTGTACGCGCCGGCGGTCACCAGGCCGCTGGTGCTGACGCTGGTGGTGCCGCCGCTCAGCGTCCCCGTCAGCGTCACCGTCGTGACCCCGTCGGTGGCCACGAACACCACCGTGCCGGTGGGCGTGCCCGCTCCCGGCGCGACCGGCGCCACGGTGGCCGTGAAGGTCACCGACTCGCCGACCACGGACGGGTCCGGCGACGAGGTCACCGTGGTGGTCGTCGCCGCCTGCCCGACCGTGTGGGTGTCCGTGCCGACGGAACCCGTGAAGTTGGCGTCGCCGCTGTAGGTGGCCGTGACGGTGTACGCGCCCGCGGTCACCAGGCCGTTGGTGGTCACGCTGGTGGTGCCGCCGCTGAGCGTCCCGGTCAGCGTCACCGTCGTCACGCCGTCGGTGGCCACGAACGTCACCGTGCCGGTCGGCGTCCCCGCGCCCGGCGCCACCGGAGCGACCGTCGCCGTGAACGTCACCGTTTCCCCGACCACGGACGGGTCCGGGGCCGACGAGACCGTGGTCGTGGTCGACGCCTGGCCGACCGTCTGGGTGTCCGTACCGACCGAGCCGGTGAAGCTGCCGTCGCCGCTGTACGTCGCCGTGACGGTGTAAGCGCCCGCGGTCACCAGGCCGTTGGTGGTCACGCTGGTGGTGCCACCGCTGAGCGTCCCGGTCAGCGTCACCGTCGTCACGCCATCGGTGGCCACGAAGGTGACCGTGCCGGTCGGCGTCCCCGCGCCCGGCGCCACCGGCGCGACCGTCGCCGTGAACGTCACCGTTTCCCCGACCACGGACGGGTCCGGGGCCGACGAGACCGTGGTGGTCGTGGCCGCCTGGTTGACGGTCTGGGTGTCGGTGCCGCTGGAGCCGTTGAAGTTGCCGTCACCGCCGTAGGTCGCTGTGACCGTGTGCGTCCCGACGCTCAGGGCGCTCGTCGTGACGGTCGCGACGCCGCCGGAGAGGGTGCCGGTCAGGGTCGGGCCGCCGGTGATCACGAAGGTGACGGTGCCGGTCGGCGTCCCCGCGCCCGGCGCCACCGGAGCGACCGTCGCGGTGAACGTCACCGGCTGTCCGACCACCGACGGGTCCGGCGACGACGTCACCGTGGTCGTCGTCGACGCCTGGTTGACCGTCTGGGTGTCCGTACCCACCGATCCCGTGAAGCCGGCGTCGCCGCTGTAGGTCGCCGTGACCGTGTACGTCCCGGCGGTCACCAGGCCGTTGGTGGTCACGCTGGTGGTGCCGCCGCTGAGCGTCCCGGTCAGCGTCACCGTCGTCACGCCGTCCGTCGCCACGAACGTCACCGTGCCGGTCGGCGTGCCCGCACCCGGCGCGACCGGCGCCACGGTGGCCGTGAAGGTCACCGGCTGCCCGGTCACCGACGGGTCCGGCGACGACGTCACCGTGGTCGTGGTCGCGGCCTGCCCGACCGTCTGCGTGTCCGTACCCACCGATCCCGTGAAGTTGGCGTCGCCGCTGTAGGTCGCCGTGACCGTGTGCGAGCCGACGCTCAGGGCGCTCGTCGTGACGGTCGCGACGCCGCCGGACAGGGTGCCGGTCAGGGTCGGGCCGCCGCTGATGACGAAGGTGACCGTGCCGGTCGGGGTCCCCGCGCCCGGCGCCACCGGGGCCACCGTCGCCGTCAACGTCACCGGCTGCCCGGTCACCGACGGATCGGGCGACGACGTCACCGTGGTCGTCGTCGCGGCCTGGTTGACCGTCTGGGTGTCCGTACCCACCGATCCGGCGAAGTTGGCGTCGCCGCTGTAGGTCGCCGTGACCGTGTGGAGGCCGGCGCCCAGCGCGCTGGTGGTGACGGTCGCGACGCCGCCGGACAGGGTGCCGGTCAGGGTCGGGCCGCCGCTGATCACGAAGGTGACCGTGCCGGTCGGGGTCCCCGCGCCCGGCGCCACCGGGGCCACCGTCGCCGTGAACGTCACCGGCTGCCCGGTCACCGACGGGTCCGGCGACGACGTCACCGTGGTCGTGGTCGCTGCCTGGCCGACCGTCTGGGTGTCGGTGTCGCTGGAGCCGGTGTAGTTCGCGTCCCCGCTGTAGGTCGCGGTGACGGTGTAAACCCCCGCCGTGACCAGCCCGTTGGTGCTGACCGTGGCGACGCCGGCGCCGTCGAGGGTGCCGCTGAGGGTCACGGTCGTGACCCCGTTGGTGATGACGAAGCCGACGGTTCCGGTCGGCACCCCGCCGCCGGGGAACACCGGCCCGACGAAGGCGGTGAAGTTGACCGTCTGTCCCGTCACGGAGGGGTCGGGGAAGGACGTGACCGTGGTGGTCGTGGCCGCCTGGTTGACGGTCTGGGTGTCGGTGCCGCTGGAGCCGTTGAAGTTGGCGTCACCGCCGTACGTCGCCGTGACCGTGTGCGTACCGGCCGACAGCGCACTGGTGCTCACGCTCGCCGTGCCCCCGGACAGGGTCCCGGTCAGCGTCGGGCCACCACTGATCACGAAGGTGACCGTGCCGGTCGGCGTCCCCGCACCCGGCGAGACCGGGGCCACGGTGGCCGTGAAGGTCACCGACTGCCCGACCACCGACGGATCGGGCGACGACGTCACCGTGGTGGTCGTGGACGCCTTGTTGACCGTCTGGGTGTCGGTGCCGCTGGAGCCCGTGAAGTTGGCGTCACCGCCGTACGTCGCCGTGACCGTGTGCGTACCGGCCGACAGCGCACTGGTGCTCACGCTCGCCGTGCCCCCGGACAGGGTCCCGGTCAGCGTCGGACCGCCACTGATCACGAAGGTGACGGTGCCCGTCGGCGTCCCCGCACCCGGCGGCACCGGGGCCACCGTCGCCGTGAACGTCACCGGCTGGCCGACCACCGACGGATCGGGCGACGACGTCACCGTGGTCGTCGTCGCCGCCTGCCCGACCGTATGGGTGTCCGTGCCGCTGGAGCCGTTGAAATTGCCGTCGCCGCTGTAGGTCGCGGTGACGGTGTGCGTACCGGGCGAGAGCGCGCTGGTGGTGACGCTCGCCGTGCCGCCCGAGAGAGTGCCGGTCAGGGTCGGGCCGCCGCTGATCACGAAGGTGACGGTGCCGGTCGGGGTCCCCGCGCCCGGCGCGACCGGGGCGACCGTCGCCGTGAACGTCACCGGCTGGCCGACCGCCGACGGGTCGGGCGCCGAGGTCACCGAGGTGGTCGTGGACGCCTTGTTGACGGTCTGGGTGTCCGTGCCGCTCGACCCGGCGAAGGTGCCGCTGCCGCTGTAGGTCGCCGTGACCGTATGGGAGCCCACGCTGAGACTGCTGGTGGTGACGCTCGCCGTGCCGCCCGAGAGGGTGGCCGTCAGCGTGGGGCCGCCGGAGATCACGAAGGTCACCGTGCCGGTCGGGGTGCCCGAGCCGGGCGGTACGGGGGCGACCGTCGCCGTGAAGGTCACCGCCTGCCCGAAGACCGACGGGTCCGGGGACGAGGTGACCGTGGTGGTCGTCGGCAGCAGGGTCGCCTGCACGGTCTGGGTGTCGGTGCCGGAGGACGGATTGAATTGGGCATTGCCGTTGTAGGTCGCGGTGATGGTGTGGTTGCCGACGCTGAGACTGCTGGTGGTGACGGTCGCCGTGCCGCCGGAGAGCGGGGCCGTCAGGGTGCCGCCCCCGCCGCCGCTGATGACGAAGGTGACCGTGCCGGTCGGGGTCCCAGCCCCCGGTGCGACCGGGGCCACCGTCGCCGTGATGGACACCGGCTGGCCGAAGGTCGACGGGTCCGGCGAGGAGGTGACGGTCGTGGTCGTCGACGCCTTGTTCACGGTCACGGAGGCCAGGCCGCTCGATGGCGAGAACAGGGCGCTGCCGTTGTAATTCGCGGTGATGGTGTGGAAGCCGACACTGATGTTGCTGACGGTGACGGTCGCGGTGCCGCCCACGAGCGTGCCCGTCACGGTGGGCCCGCCGGTGATGACAAAGGTGACGGTGCCGGTGGGGGTTCCCACACCCAGCGGGATGACCGTGGCGGTCAGGGTGACCGGCTGGCCGAAGACTGCCGGATTGGGTGAGGCCGACGCCAAGGTGAAGGTGGGTGCCATGAAATGGCCCTCCGAAAGGTATGAGGGTGGCGGGCCGTTCAGCTCCCCGTCGTGCGTGACGCTCTGCGGGAAGTGGGCATCACCTGGGGAGCGAGCACGACAGCAACAGCCGACGCCCATGCGCCGCTGTCTGCCGCGGTCCTCCGCCAGGTGGGCAACCCGCCGGTCGATAGCATCAGTAGGCGCGCAGATCAGGCCACCACGCCAGAGCCGGTTCGCGCATTTGCCCTGAATGGCGCAGCGCGCGGCGGCTCGCGCGACATCACGCGGCGCACCCTGCGGGGCGCGGCCGTGCGGGACGTCGGCACGGGTGGCGGACGCCCGGCACGCGCCATCCCCGCGAGCCGCTGCCGCGCCACGGTCAACATCTCCGCACAACGGCGCAGTTGGGGAGCGGGAGGCGCACCATGGGATCTCGGGGACGGCGTCGCAGGGAGCGCCGTAGGGCAGAACCGCAGGCCGGGGTGCCCGTCAGCCCGCCGCACGGAGGAGGCAGACCATGACCGAGCGCACCCACGTACCGGGACAGCTCCCCGGCGATCTGACGCTGCGGCATCCGGCGCCCGCGGACCACGCGCGGCTCCAGGTGGCTCTGGTCGGGTGGTGGGACGGGCTGGGCGGTGAGGCGGGCGCGCTGCAGCGCCGGTTGCTCGTACCGCGCCTGTTCCTGCAGCACTTCGCCGACACCAGCCTCCTCGTCGAGCGCCCGGACCGGACCCTGCACGCCTTTCTGATCGGCTTCCTCTCCCAGTCGGACCCCGCGACCGCGTACATCCACTTCGTGGGCGTCTGCCCCGAGGGCCGGGGGGACGGCGTCGGCAGCGCCCTCTACGAGCGCTTCTTCGCCGTGGCCCGCGCCGCCGGCCGCAGCCAGGTCCGCTGCATCACCAGTCCCGACAACCGCAACTCCGTCGCGTACCACCGGCGCATGGGCTTCCGGCTGGAGCCGGGGGACCGTACCGACGCCGAGGGCGTGCCGGTGCACGAGGACTACGACGGGCCGGGGCTCGACCGGGTGTCGTTCGTACGGGAGTTGTGAGCCGGGGCACCGCAGGTGGGCACGGTAGGCGCCGGTAGATGCGTGGGCACCGGTGGGCACATAGGCATGGGTAGGCACCGGTCCGCTCGCCCGCCGGTGCGCGCCGCCCGCTCCCCCGCCCGCACGCCCCCGCTACTCCCCCGGCGGCAGCGCCCCGAGCAAGGCGTCCAGGGCGCCGGCGAAGGAGTGGTCGGGCGGCGTGCCGTACGCCACCACCAGGGCGTCGCGGGTGGCCGGTGGGGCGGTCGGGTCGTGGAAGCGGTGCAGGCCCTCGAGGGCGAGGCCGTGCCGGCGGGCGGTGTGCAGGACGGACTGCTCGGTGCCGGGCGGGAGTTCCAGTACGGCGTGCAGGCCGGCGGCGATACCGGAGGCCCGGACCTGGGGCGCGCGGTCGGCCAGGGCGGCCACCAGCTGATCGCGGCGGCGCCGGTAGCGCAGCCGCATCCCGCGCAGATGGCGGTCGTAGGCGCCCGTGGACAGGAACTCGGCGAGCGTGAGCTGGTCCAGCGCGCCGGACTGCCATTCGCCGGTGCTCTTGAGGGCGAGCACCGGATCGACGAGACGGTCCGGCAGCACCATCCAGGCCAGCCGCAGCGCGGGGGCGAGGCTCTTGCTGGCGGTGCCCAGGTAGACGACGTGTTCGGGGTCCAGGCCCTGGAGGGCGCCGACCGGCTGGCGGTCGTAGCGGAACTCGCCGTCGTAGTCGTCCTCCAGGATGAAACCGCCGGTGGCGCGCGCCCAACCGACCGCGGCGGCCCGGCGGTCGGGGTGCAGCGGTACGCCGGTGGGGAACTGGTGGGCGGGGGTCAGGAGGGCCGCGCGGACCTCGTCGAGGGCGGTCAGCTCCTCGGTGCGCGCGCCGCGTTCGTCGACGGGGAGCGGGACGGTGCGCAGGCCGGCGCGGGTGATCACGGCCCGGTGGAAGTCGAGGCCGTACGACTCGACGGCCAGCCGGCCGGGGCCCAGGGCGCGGCTGAGCAGGGCCAGCCCCTGCATGAAGCCGGCGCAGACGACGATGCGCTCGGGGTCGGCGCGGACGCCGCGGGCGCGGGCGAGGTAGTCGGCGAGGACGGTGCGGAGTTCGGGGCGGCCGCGGGAGGTGCCGTAGCCGAAGGCTTCGCTGGGGGCGGCGGTCAGGGCGCGGCGGGCGGCGGCCAGCCAGGCCGTGCGGGGGAAGGCGGAGACGTCGGGGGTGCCCGGGGTGAGGTCGAAGCGCGGCCGGTCGGCGCGGTCGGCCGGGGCGGGGGCGCGCCGGGCGGCGGGCGTGGCACGCGGCGTCGCGCTCCCCCGGGCACCGTCGGGGAGGTGCACCCAGGCGACGCGGGTGCCGGAGCCCTGGCGGGCGCTGAGCCAGCCCTCGGCGACGAGTTCGGCGTAGGCGTCGGCGACGGTGTTACGGGCCAGGCCGAGGTCCGCGGCGAGCGAGCGGGAGGACGGCAGGCGGGTGCCGGGGGCCAGCCGCCCGGACCGTACGGCCTCCCGCAGCGCCCGCAGCAGCGCGGCGCGCAGCCCGCCGGGACCGGTGAGGTCCAGATGCAGATCACGGCCGAAAGTGGCCCACGAATCCTCCATGGAAATGGACCATACCGCTGCGCCATTTCCGTCGTAGCGTCGAAGGCATGACGACACGGACATCACAGAAGACGCAGGTCACACCGACAACGCAGGCGACGGCGTCCGGGACGGCTGCGGCTGCGGCTCCGGGAGCGGCGCACCGGCACGGCCCCCGCCTGCCCTGGTCGAAGCTCGCTCCGGAGGTCTACCAGGCCATGCTGGCGCTGGACGCGGCGGCGACGCAGGGCCTCGACCCGACGCTGGTCGAGCTGGTGAAGATCCGGGCGTCGCAGCTCAACCACTGCGCGTTCTGCATCGACAAGCACATCAAGGACGCCCGGAAGGCCGGCGAGACCGAGCAGCGGATCTACCTCCTCGACGCCTGGGAGGAGGCCACCGGCTTCTACTCCCCCGAGGAGCAGGCCGCCCTCGCCCTCACCGAGGCCGTCACCCTGCTCACCGAGGGCTTCGTGCCCGACGCCGTCTACGACCGCGCCGCCGCCCGCTTCGGCCCGGCGGAACTGGCCCGGCTGCTCGCGCTGATCACCACCATCAACGCCTGGAACCGCTTCGGCGTGTCCACCCGGATGACCCCGGGCCGGGCATGACCGCCACGGACCGCGCCCCGGCCGCCGCCGCGCTGCGCGCCCTGCACCACGGGCCCCGCCTGCCCCTGGTCCTGCCCGGCCCGTGGGACGCGGCCAGCGCCCGGGTCTTCGCGGACGCCGGCTTCCCGGCGCTCGCCACACCCAGCGCGGGCATCGCGGCCTCCCTCGGCTACGAGGACGGGCGGACGCCGGACGACGAGATGTTCGCGGCGATCGCCCGCATCGTGCGGTCCGTGGACATCCCGGTCTCGGCCGATGTGGAGGCCGGATACGGGCTGCCCGCACGGGAGTTGGCGGGCCGTCTCGCGGACGCGGGGGCGGTGGGCTGCAACCTGGAGGACACCGACCCGGCCACCGGCGCCCTGCGGGACCCGCGGGAACAGGCGGACCTGCTGGCCGCGGTGCGGGCCGAGGCGGGCGAGGGGCTGGTGATCAACGCCCGGATCGACACGTATCTGCACGGCGACAAGGGCATCGAGGAGACGGTCCGGCGCGGCCGGCTGTACGCGGCGGCGGGCGCCGACTGCGTCTATCCGATCCTCGCCCCGCCGTCGCTGCTGGCCGATCTGGCCGCCCGGATCGGCCTCCCCGTCAATGCCGTGGTGACCCCGGACGGCCCCACGCCCCGCGAACTCGGCGCCCTCGGCGCGGCCCGGATCACCTTCGGCCCCGGCCTCCAGCATCGCGCGATGGCCGCGGTGACGGGGATGGCGGAACGCTTGCGGGAGGAGCTGGCGGCGGAGGGGTGAGGGCCGAGCGCCGGCGGCCGGCCCGCACGGGCGCCGGGGAGGAGGCTGGGCCCGGCGGCCGACCCCGCTCCCACTCCCCGGCCCCCTACCGCTCGTCGGTCCCCGGCACCTTCCCCGTGCTGAGCGCGACCCGGTTCCAGGTGTTGATGGTGAAGATCAGCGCCAGCAACTGGGCCAGCTCCGGCTCCTCGAAGTGCCGGGCGGCGCGCTCGTAGACCTCGTCCGGCACCCCGCCCCGGGCGACCAGCGTCACGGCCTCGGTCAGCGCCAGCGCCGCCCGCTCCTTCTCGGTGAAGAAGTGCGCCGCCTCCTGCCAGACCGCGACCATGTGCAGCCGCTCCTCGCTCTCGCCGGCCTTGCGGGCGTCGGAGGTGTGCATATGGAGGCAGTACGCGCACTTGTTGAGCTGCGAGGACCGGATCTGGACCAGTTCGACCAGGGCCGGGTCCAGGCCCTCGCGAGCCGCGGCGTCGAAGCCGATCAGCGCCTTGAACGCCTTCGGGGCGGACCGGGCGAAGTTGACCCGGGGGCTGCGGGGCGCCGCCCCGTCCGCCGCGGTCGTTTCCCTCGTCGTGTGCGTCGTGTTCCCCGTGCCGGCTGCGTCGGTCCGTGCGGTAGCTGTCTGCGTCATGTCTCAAATCTAGAAGCCCGTGCGACCGGCTGTAGGGTGCATTTCCATGCCGGAATCATGGGTCAATCTCGCCGAGAGCCTGGGCGCCGATCTGCATCTGGAGCTGACCGGCGCCGGCAGCCGCCGCGCGGTCCTCATCCGGGCGCTGCGGGACGCCGTACGGTCCGGACGGCTGGCCCCCGGCACCCGGCTGCCGCCCTACCGCTCGCTCGCCGCCGACCTCGGCCTGGCCCGTAACACCGTCGCCGACGCCTACGCCGAACTCGTCGCCGAGGGCTGGCTCAGCGCCCGCCAGGGCTCCGGCACCCGCGTCGCCCGCGTGCACCTCCCGGACGGCGCCCGGGAGCGCGCGGAGCCGCCGGCGCCCGCCCGCGCCCCGGCGAGCCACCCCGCGCACACCTTCCTCCAGGGACAGCCGGACGCCGCCTCCTTCCCCCGCACCGCCTGGCTGGCCGCCGCCCGCCGCGCGCTGACCGCCGCCCCCCACGACGCCTTCGGCCCCGGCGACCCGCGCGGCCGCCCCGAACTGCGCCGCGCCCTCGCCGACTACCTGGCCCGCACCCGGGGCGTCCGCACCGACCCCGAACGCATCGTCATCTGCTCCGGCGTCGCCCACGCCCTGCGCCTGCTGCTGCCGGCCGTCCTCCCCGGCCCCCTCGCCGTCGAGGCGTACGGCCTGCCCTTCCACCGGCAGCTCCTGACCACGGCCGGCATCCGCACCCACCCCCTCGACGTCGACGAACACGGCGCCGGCACCCCGCGGTTGACCGCCCTGGACGGCGTGGGCGCGGCCCTCCTCACCCCCGCCCACCAGTTCCCCACCGGCGTACCGCTGCACCCCGACCGCCGCACCGCCGCCGTCAACTGGGCGCGCGCCACCGGCGGCTTCCTCCTGGAGGACGACTACGACGGCGAGTTCCGCTACGACCGCAAACCGGTCGGCGCCCTCCAGGGACTGGACCCCGAACACGTCCTCTACCTGGGCTCGGTCAGCAAGAGCCTGTCGCCCGCGGTGCGCCTGGGATGGATGGTGCTCCCGGACCGCCTCGTCGACCCCGTACTGGCGGCCAAGGGGGAGCGCGAGGGCTGGGCGGGCGTCACCGACCAGCTCACCCTCGCGGAGTTCCTCACCCACGGCGCCTACGACCGGCACATCCGCCGGATGCGCCAGCGCTACCGCAGGCGCCGCGACCAACTGACCGACGCGGTGACCGGCCACGCCCCGCACCTGACCGTCACCGGCCTCTCCGCCGGCCTGCACGCCGTCCTCCAACTCCCCGACGAGGCAACGGAGTCGGACGAGGACCGCGCCCTCGACGCCGCCCGCCGCCAGGGCCTGGCCCTCGACGCCCTCTCCGGCTACCGCCACCCCGCCGCCACCGCACCGCCCCGCCACGGCCTGGTCGTCGGCTACGCCGCCCCCACCGACGGCGCCTTCCCGGCCGCCCTGGAGGCCCTGCGCCGCGCGCTGACCCGGGGAGCCGGGGGCTGACCTCTCCCGGCCTACTGGCCCGCGAACTTCCGGCTGATGTCGTGGAAGACGCGCTCCGCCTCGGGACCCAGGTGCGGGCCGGCGAGCCAGGTGTGGGTCTTGGAGCTGATCGAGGTGTTGGACACCAGCGTCAGCTTGCCGCCGTGGTTGACGAACCAGCCGCCGCCGGAGGTGCCGCCGGTCATGGTGCAGCCGATGCGGTTCATGGCGGGCGTGCCCTGCTGCATGACGAGGCGGCCGGGGCGGGCCGGGCAGTTCATCATGCGCGCGCCGTCGAACGGGGGCGCCGCCGGGTAGCCGAAGGCGTCCAGCGAGCCGATGCGGTCGGCGGAGGGGGTGTCGAACGCGACCCGGGCGGCGGCGCCCACGGTCTCCTGGAGCGATTTTCCGCTGCCGTTCTCCGGCTTCACGTGCAGCACCGCGAAGTCGTAGGCGGAGCCGCCGTTTCCGGTGTCCTCGCTGCCCATGTTGATCCACTCACCGGACGTGGTGATCCAGTCGGCCCAGAACCGGCCGTAGGGGGTGACCTGCTGGGAGGGGGTGGCGCCGACCTGGTTCATCGGCACGCCGTTGTCGTTGTAGGACGGCACGAAGACGATGTTGCGCATCCAGCCGCCCCGCTTGCCGGAGTGCACACAGTGCCCCGCGGTCCACACGAGATTGGACTTGCCCGGGTGCGCCGGGTCCTCGACGATCGTGCCGGAGCAGACCATCGGGCCCTTCGGACTGTCGAAGAAGATCTTCCCGACCGGCGCCATGTGCTGGTGGTACGGGCGGGCGACCTGCTCGGCGGTGACCGGCTGCGGCTCGGGGTCCGTGGCGTCGAACTCGCTTCCCGCGCCGGTGGCCTGCACCCCGATCTCCGGCGAGTTCTTCGCCTCGGCCAGCCGGTCCGCCTTCCAGTGGTCCTTGATGACGGGGTTGGCGAAGTCCGAAGCCCTGCGGGCCCACTTGTCCCAGTTCTGCCAGCCGCCGTCCTTCCACTTCTTCAGATCGTCCAGGCCGGTCGGCATGCCCTTGGGGATCTGCAGGCCCTGCTGGTCGGCGGCCCCCGAGGCGGCCGCCTTGTCGTCACTGGGACCGCAGGCGGTGACGGTACCGGCGAGCAGCGCGACCAGTGCCGCGGCCGTGGCGGTGGAGCGGCGGATGGATGGCATGGAGCGCGGTCCCCCTGATACGTGACGGCGCCGGGCGAGCGGCGATCCGTAATTGTCATGTCCCTCATCGGACTGCGCCCTACTATGCCGTGACGCCACGCCCGCCGGGCAACCAGGTCCCGGCGCCCCGACGGACAGAACGGGACGTACGCGATGCCCCTCTCGCCGCCCTCCTTCCGGACGGAACGGCTCCTGCTCCGCCGGTTCACCCCGCACGACGCCGAGTCGCTCGTCGCGCTGCACGGCGACCCCGACGTGATGCACTTCATCGACACCGGACGCCCGGTGCCGCGCACCCACGTCCTGGAAAAGACCCTGCCGGACTTCCTCGGCGCGCCCGAAGACGCCCCCGAAGGCCACCCCGACGACCGTCCCGGAGGCCACCCCGGCAATCGCCCCGAAGACCACCCCGCCGGACTCGGCGTCTGGGCCGCGGAGGTGACCGCCACCGCCGCGTTCATCGGCTGGTTCGCCCTCCTGCCGACCGCCCCCGGCCGCACCGACGAGGCGGAACTCGGCTACCGCCTGCACCGCACCGCCTGGGGCCACGGCTACGCCACCGAAGGCGCCCGCGCCCTGGTGGACCGCGCCTTCACCACCCCGGCCGACCCGCCCCTGCAGCGCATCACGGCCACCACCATGACGGTCAACCACGCTTCACGCCGCGTCATGGAAAAAACCGGCCTCCGCCACCTCCGCACCTTCTTCGACCCATGGCCGGACTACATCGAGGGCGCCGAACACGGCGACGTGGCCTACGCCCTGACCCGCGAGGAGTGGGCGGCCACCGCCGCATAGGCGCTCGGCCCCGCCCTACCCCTCCTCGCGCAACACCAGGCCGAGGAGGCCGGGGAAGCGGGTGTCGAATTCTTCGCGGCGGAGGCGGTTGAGGCGTTTGGGGCCCCGGTCGCGTTGTTCCACCAGGCCGGCGGCGCGGAGGACGGTGAAGTGGTGACTGAGGGCGGCCTTGCCGACGGGTACCTGGAAGCTGCCGCAGCTGTGCGACCAGTCGGCGGCCGCGGCCAGCTCGCGTACGAGCTGGAGGCGTACGGGGTCGGCGAGGGCGGCGAGGGCGGTCTCGACGGGGACGTCCTCGGGGTGGGTGTGCGCCGGCAGGGCGCGGTGGCTGCTGCGGTCCGGCATTTCTCGGTCCCCCTTGCAGAGTGTTCGATCCAGATCTTACAGTCGGAGTGTTCGCATTTCATTGAACACTCATGAGGGGGCGTGTGCCGTCATGCATGCGGTGGAGTTCCAGGAGTACGGCGGTCCCGAGGTGCTGCGGGTCGTGGCGGCCGAGGTGCCCGAGCCGGGGCCCGGACAGGTGAGCATCGATGTCGCCTACGCGGGGGTGAACTTCGCCGATCTCAAGGCGCGCGCCGAGGGCTACCGCGTCCCGCGGCTGCCCTTCCGGCCGGGGCTTGAGGTGTCCGGGCGGATCCGCGCGGTCGGCGCCGGGGTCGAGGGGCTGCGGCCCGGGCAGGAGGTCGCGGCGCTCACGGACGGCGGCGCGTACGCGGAGACCGTCGTCGCCGGCGCGGCGACCGTGTTCCCGCTCCCGCCGGGGGTCGGCCTGCGCACCGGGGCCACCCTGCCGACGGTGCTGCCCACCGCGCACGCCCTGGTGCACGAGGTGGGCCGGTTGCGGGCCGGCGAGACGGTGCTGGTGCAGGGCGCGGCGGGCGGGATCGGCACGGTCGTGGGCCAGTTGGCGAAGGCGGCGGGGGCGGGCGCCGTCCTCGGTGTCGTCTCGGACGCGTCGAAGGCGGGGCACGCGCGCGCCCACGGCTACGACGAGGTGTTCGTCGGCCCGGACTTCGACGAGGAGGTGCGGCGGGCGACGGGCGGACGGGGCGTCGATCTCGCGCTGGACCCCGTCGGCGGGGAGACCTTCCGGCGCGGCATGGACGCGCTCGCCGTCTTCGGGCGGCTGGTGTCGTTCGGCAATGCGAGTTCCGCCGCGCCGTGGCAGGTGGGGCAGCCCGAGCTGTATCCGCGGGGGCACGCGGTCGCCGGGTTCTCGATCCTGTCCCTGGCGCAGACGGCGCCCGAGGCACTGCGGGCGCTGGCCGGGCGGGCCTTCCGTACGGTCGCCGAGGGCTCCGTGCGGCTCCCCGTGACGGCGGAGTTCCCGCTCGCCGAGGCCGCGGAGGCGCACCGGCTCCTCGGCAGTCGCAGGAGCACCGGCAAGCTGCTGCTGCGGGTGGGCTGACGGCGCGCTACGCACGGAGGACGGGCCCGGACGGAGGGCGGGCCCGGACGGCATACGCCCCCGTCGCCACCGCGCTACCGCCGCCCCGCCCTGGGGTCCCGGTGGGCGGGTGCGTGGGGGCGGCCGGGCCGGGCGTAGCGGTAGTCCTGGAGTTGTTCGGCGGTGGGGTACCACTGCTTGCCGCAACGGCCGCACCACCAGCGCCAGTTGTCCCAGTCGGTGTTGGTGTGCGTGGTGTCCTTCCAGAGCACAGCGTCGCAGTCGGGGGTGGGGCAGGTCGGGGGCGGCGGCATGGCGGGCCTTTCGTCGGCGGGGCAGCCCAGCCTGGTGGGCCCGCCGACGCGCCGTGCGGCAGTCGGCCCGCCGCCACCCGAACGGGGTCGTCCGGCTCCGGACGGCGGAAAACGGCCGCGGGCCGCCGCACGTGCGGTGCGACGGCCCGCGGACCGCCGGCAGGAGCCGGGTGGGGTGGTCAGCCGCTGACCCGGTCGTAGTAGCTCCTGGCGGTCTTCCGGCACTGCCGGCGCTCCGCTTCCGTCTTGTGCGGCTGGACGGCGCACTGGTGGTTCATGTCGAACAGGAAGGCCTTGTCGATGCGGCGCTCGTGCGTGGAGTGCCGGAACGCCGTCTTCCCCATCATTTTCTTGTAGTTGCGGTAGCCGAAATCATGTCGTGCACATGACATCTTGAAGTTGAAGCCGCCCGGCTTGTCCACGAGCCTGGTGCACCAGTCGGTGCTCCAGACGAAGTCCCAGCGGTCGATGCCGGACGTGGCGAGTGCGCGCGTATGGCGCCAGTCCTCGACGCTCGTCGTCGTCGAGCGGGTCAGCTGGTAGAGCCGCTGGTACTTCGCCTGCCTGCTCGGACCGGCCTTCGCCGCGGCGGCGCCGTCGGCGGCGATGGCCGCGCCCGGCCCGGCCAGCAGCACGCCGGCCGCCATGGCCGAGGCGAAGATCCCTCGCGTGATGAGCATGTCGTCCCCGTTCTCTTTTCAGATGTAGCCCTGATCGCGCCGGCGGAAGCAGGGGCGATCAGGGAGGCGACACCATCATCCGGCGCGGGCTCGCGGCGCCGCCATCGTCTCTTGGGGAGGTGTCCGCCGGGACAAGGTCACCGGCTCCGGCCGGGCAGAGCACGCCGTGGTGGATGACCGCGATGCGGTGCGCCCGCCCGGCACCACGCACGACGAGGTCCTGTCGTCATGCTGCCGCCGTCGCCCGGGAGCGACGGCGGCAGCATGACGACAGGACCTCGTCGGTCACGCGATGTCAGTACTTGCTGATGCAGGAGAGCGTGACCCGCCCGGTCTGGGCGTTGGGGATGCCGTGCTTGATGCTCCAGGCCTCCACCCGCCACTTCACCGCACGCATCTCGGTCGGCGTCGCACGGTCCGTCACCAGGACCTGCTGGGAGCCGCCGAAGTTGTGCGTGTGCAGCGCGCCGCCGCTGGTCGACTTGAACACGTGCTTGATGTTGCCGATGCCGCCGGAGGAGATGTAGACCGTCTTGCCCGCGGGGCAGCGCTTGGTGCCGGACTTCTTCTGGCTGAGCTTGTCCGACGCCTTTCCGACCCGCCACCCCTGCGTGCTGCAGTAGCCGTACACCTTGCTGAGGTTCCGGCCGTTCCCGTAGGTCGAGGTGACCTTCCACTTGACGGACTTGCGCCAGGTGGGGACGGTGCGCGTCGAGATGCCGTCGGGCGTGTGCCGCCACACCCGGGACACCAGGTGACCGCCCTTGGGCTTCCACGACACCCGTGAGGCACCGGCCGCCGAGTCCCAGATCCAGGCGGTCTCGCCCTTCTTGCGGCAGTTGAGGGTGCCGCTCTTCGAGTGGAATCCGCCGGCCTTGACGACCACGGCGTGCTGCTTCGCGGCGGCCGGGGCCGCGTTCACGGAGCTGGCCTGCGCCGACTCGTTGCCCAGCACCGGCGTCAGGACAGCGGTACCGACGGCGAGCGCACACGCCGACGTCACCACTCGACGGGAGAGTCCCATACACGTCCAATCTCTTGCGGATCTGTCATGTCTGTCATGAACACCGCTCACAGTAGGGCGCGCTTTCAGGCCCCGCTATTGGCCGAAAGGGCAACGCCGAGCCCGTCGCGGGGCTTCGGCGCAGGCGCCCGTACCGTCCCTTCGGACAATATCGGTGCGCCGCCAAGTGCCTTACTGTCTGCGGGAGTTGGTTGCAGGAAACCAGGTAGGCACCACCCACGGAGGTAGTCAGCACGTGTTGAAGCAAACGGGGAAGGCGCTCCTCGTCGGCGCCACCGCGGCGCTCGCCGTCACGACCGCGGCGCCGGCCCACGCCGGGACCGGGGCCCAGGACGCGGCCGCGGCCGCGAGGATCAGCAAGCACCAGGAGGTCCGCTGCGTCCAGCACAGCGGCCGGGCCTGCACGTACTCGGCCTCCTTCTTCTACTGGAACAAGAAGGGCTCCGGCTCGCGCGGCCTGAACTACCTCCAGTCGGCGCGGTCCCCGTACAAGGCCGGCAAGGCCCGCTGGCTGTACAAGCAGCCGGGCGGCCGGACCCATGTCGGCCAGAGCTGGCGCAGGGCCCACCAGGTTCCGCGCGGCAACGCCGCCGAGGTCGAGTGGGGCAAGGTGGGGGCGGCCTCGGGGCCGAAGCTCCGCAAGGGCACGCTGGTCTGCGTGCAGTGGGCGCATGTCGCGAAGAAAGCGTGCCACACGCTCAAGTAGCGGTCGCCGAGGGGCGGTCGACGCAAGGAGAAGGGGGGTGCCGCACCAGGTGCGGCACCCCCCTCACGGGTCGCGGGTCAGGCCGGGACGGCTACTTGGGCAGCCATGCCTGCCACGTCGACTTGTGACCCTTGATCCACTTCTTCGCCGCGTCCTCGGGGGACATCTTCTTGTCGGCGATGTCGAGGGCGACCTCGTTCTGGTCGGCCTGGCTCCACTTGAAGTTCTTCAGGAAGGCCGCGGCCTTGCCGCCGTGCTTCGCGAAGTTGGTGTTGAAGTACTTCTGCAGCGGCGTGTGCGGGTACCCGCACTTGATCTTCTTCGGGTCGGCGTCGCAGCCCTCCTTGTACGCGGGCAGCTTCACCTCCGTCATCGGGACCTTATCGAAGAGCCACTGCGGCTTGTACCAGTACGTCAGGAACGGCTTCTTCGCCTTGGCGAACTGCTTGATCTGGGTGATCTGCGCCGCCTCGGAGCCCGCGAACACGACCTTGTAGTCCAGGCCGAGGTTCTTCACGAGCGCCTTGTCGTTCGTGACGTACGACGGGGAGCCGTCCATCAGCTGTCCCTGGCCGCCGCTCTCGGCGGTACGGAACTGCTTGGCGTACTTGTTGAGGTTCTTCCAGTTGGTGATGTCCGGGTGCTTCTTCGCGAAGTACGTGGGGACGTACCAGCCGATGTGGCCGGTCACGCCGACACCGCCGCCGGCGGTGATCGTCTTCTTGTCCTTGACGTACCGCTGTTCCTGCTCCGGGTGACCCCAGTCCTCCATGATCGCGTCGACGCGGCCCTGGCTGAGGGCGTCCCAGGCCGGGACCTCGTCGATCTGGACCCGGTCGACGCGGTAGCCCAGCTCGTGCGTGAGCAGGTACTCGGCGACCGACACGTCCGCCTGGGCTCCCACCCAGCTCTGGACGGAGAGCGTCACGGTCTTGGCGCCCGCCGCGTTCGCGTACGGGGACGCCTGCTTGGTCATGTCGGCGGCGCCGCACCCGGAGAGGGCCAGCAGGGCACCGACCGCGGTCATGGTGCTCACTGCACGCGTGCGTTTGCGCATGTCACGCTCCCTTCGTCGAGCCGGATTCGCGGCGGGCCGTGGGCTGCGTCACCCGGTCCAGCACCAGACCGAGGCAGACGATGGCGACGCCGCCCACCATGCCGGTCGCCAGGTCGCCCTGGGCGATGCCGAACACGACGTCGTAGCCGAGCGCGCCACCGCCGACCAGGGCGCCGATGACGACGACGGCCAGGACCAGGACGACCGCCTGGTTCAGGGCGAGCAGCAGCGCGGGGCGGGCCAGCGGGAGCTGGACCTGCCGCAGCTGCTGCCAGTTGGTGGCACCGAGCGACTGCGCGGCCTCCATCGCACCCGCGTCGACCTGGCGCAGGCCCTGCGTGGTGATGCGGATGACGGCGGGCAGCGCGTAGACGACGGCCGCGGCGACCGCGGGGGCGCGGCCGATGCCGAAGAGGGCGACGACCGGGATCAGGTACACGAACTGCGGCATCGTCTGGAAGATGTCGAGCACGGGGCGCAGCAGCCGTTCGAGACGGGCGCTGCGGGCGGTCGCGATGCCGATCGCGAAGCCGAGGACGACGGTCACGGCGACGGCCGCGAGGACCTGCGCGAGGGTGTCGAGGGACTTGTCCCAGACGCCCAGGACGCCGATGCCGGCCATGGCGAGGACGGCGGTCAGCGCGGTCTGCCAGGTGCCGATCAGCCAGGCCAGGGCCGCGACCACGAGCAGCACCGACCACCAGGGCAGGCCCTGCAGTCCGTCGCGGACCGGGTTGAGGACCCAGGTGGTGAAGTGCGCGGCCCAGTCGGCGGTGCCGCCGACGACGGGCACGCCGGTGTAGAGGTGGTCGACCATCCACTCCTTGGCGGTGTTGACCGGCTCGACGATGTCCACCGTCCAGCCCGTCGGCCAGTCCAGGAGCCCGGCGAACCGCGCGGCGAGCGCCACGACGACGGTCGCCGCACCGGCCAGGGACCAGCCGCGCCAGCCGCGCAGCACCGAGGTGTCCTCGGCGTCGGCGCCCAGGCGCTCGCCCGCGGCACCCGTGACGCGGTCGAGGACCACGGCGAGGAGCACGATCGGGATGCCGGCCGCGAGGGCCGCGCCGACGTCCACGGAGCCGAGCGCCTGGTAGACGCGGTCACCGAGACCGGCGCCACCGATCATCGACGCGATGACGGCCATGGAAAGCGCCATCATGATCGTCTGGTTGAGGCCGAGCAGCAGCTCCTTGCGGGCCAGCGGGAGGCGGGCCGAGAACAGGCGCTGGCGGGCGGTGGTGCCCAGCGAGGTCACGGCCTCCATCACGCCGGCGTCGGCGCCGCGCAGGCCGAGCGCGGTGAGCCGGGCCATGGGCGGGGCGGCGTAGATGACGGTGGCGAAGACCGCCGCGGGGACGCCGACGCCGAAGATCAGGGCGACCGGCAGCAGGTACGAGAAGGCCGGCAGGACCTGCATAGTGTCGAGGACCGGCCGCAGGATGCGGAAGACCCGGTCGCTGAGACCGGCGGCGAGCCCCATGAGCATGCCGAGCACGACCGACGCGACGACGGCCACGACCATCAGGGCCAGCGTCTGCATCGTCGGCACCCACATGCCGAGCAGCCCGCACAGGCCGAACGAGGCCACGGTCAGGACCGCGAGCCGCACGCCCGCGACCCGCCAGGCGATCAGCGCGGCGCCGGCCACGACACCGGCCCAGCCGAGCGCGAGCAGCAGCAGGTAGACGGCGCGGACGGAGATCACCACGGCGTTGCTGAGGTGACCCAGGAAGTAGAGGAACAGCCAGTGGCTGTCGCGGTTGTCGATGATCCAGTCGCTGGCCTTGCCCAGCGGGCCGGAGAGGTCGACTGTCAGGGCGTGCGGCCACAGGGTGCTGGGCCACTGCGCGTGGACCAGCGGGACCAGGACCGCCGCGATGACGGCGAGCAGCAGGAGCTTGGCGAGGCCGCGGCGGCGCAGCAGGGCCTGCACCGGTCCGGTCTTGGTGTCGGTGCCGAGCGGCCGGGGCGTGGTGGCGGGGGCGGTGGTGCTCATGCGCGCCCCCGCTTCACGGTGCCGGTGGGGATGTTCAGGGCGGCGCAGCGCTGGGCCTCGCGCCAGTGGCGCAGCAGGCCGGCGCGCAGCCGGGCCCGCGGGGTGGCCGCGGGAGCTCTGGAGCCGACGGCGCGCACGGCGCCGCGGTGGGTGGTGGCGGCGTACATCATGCGGCCACCTCACCGTGCGGGGCGCCGTCGAGCCGGGCGACCACGTTCAGCAGGCACGCGTGGTCGACGATGCCCAGGCAGCGGCCGCCGTCGACGACGCGGGCCGCGCCGCCGGAGCGGGCGACCGCCTCGATGGCGTCGGAGATCAGGGTGTCGGGCCCGAGCGCGGGGCCCTCGTCGGCCTCGCCGTCCTCGGCCGGACGCATCGCGCGGCGGACGGTCAGCACCTGCTCGCGCGGCACGTCCCGGACGAAGTCGCGGACGTAGTCGTCGGCCGGGGAGCCGACGATCTCCTCGGGGGTGCCGAGCTGGACGATCTCGCCGTCGCGCATCAGGGCGATGCGGTCGCCGATGCGCAGCGCCTCGGCGAGGTCGTGGGTGATGAAGACCATCGTCCGGCCCTCCTCGCGGTGCAGGCGGACGACCTCCTCCTGCATGTCGCGCCGGATGAGCGGGTCGAGGGCGCTGAACGGCTCGTCGAAGAGCAGGACCTCGGGGTCGGCGGCGAGCGCGCGGGCCAGGCCGACGCGCTGCTGCTGGCCGCCGGAGAGCTGGCCGGGACGGCGCTTCTCCATGCCGGCCAGGCCGACCTTGTCGACCATCTCGTTGGCCTTTTCGCGGCGCTCCGCCTTGCCCATGCCCTGGATCTCCAGGCCGTAGGCGACGTTGTCGACAACGGTGCGGTGCGGCAGCAGGCCGAAGTGCTGGAAGACCATGGCGGCGCGGCGGCGGCGCAGTTCGCGCAGCGCGTTGCGGTCCATGGCGCAGACGTCCTCGCCGTCCATCTCCACCTCACCGCTGGTCGGCTCGATCAGCCGGGTCAGGCACCGCACGAGGGTGGACTTGCCGGAGCCGGACAGGCCCATGACGACGAAGACCTCGCCCTTGTGGACGTCGAAGGAGACGTCGCGGACGGCGGCCACACAGCCGGTCTGCTCACGCAGTTCCTGGACGCTCAGTTTGGCGACCGAGGTGTCCTCGGGTATGCGCTCGGCCTTGGGGCCGAAGACCTTCCAGAGGTGACGGACGGAGAAGACGACCTCGCGGCCGTCCGCTGCGGAAGCGGACTCGGGCGTGCGGGCGTTGGGTATCTCGGATGCGCCGGCGGCGGTGGTAGCCATCACGCATCACCTCCTTGGGTCGGAGCCTTCTGAAGCAGTTCGGCGCACTTCTCCCCGACCATGAGCACGCCCAGCATCGGGTTGACCGCGGGCATCGTCGGGAAGACGGAGGCGTCGGCGATGCGGATGCCGGACAGGCCGCGGATCTTCAGCTCGGGGTCGACGACGGCGAGCCGGTCGTCGGCGGCGCCCATCTTGCAGGTGCCGGCCGGGTGGTAGACGGTGTGGGCCGCCTTGCGGACCAGCTCGCTGATCTCCGCGTCGTCGGTGACCTCGGGGCCGGGGAAGACCTCGCGCTTGAGCCACTTCTTGAACGGCTCGGCCTGGGCGACCTTGCGGGCCAGCTTGATGCCGTCGACGAGGGTCTGTCCGTCGTAGTCGCCCTCGTCCTCGAAGTACTTGAAGTCGAGAGCGGGCTTGGCCTCCGGGTCGGCGGAGGTCAGGTAGAGCCGGCCGCGGGAGCGGGACTTGGGGATGTTCGGCGTCATCGACACCCCGTGCTCGGGGCGCTCGTAGCCCAGCCGCTCGGGGTTGTCGGTGAACGGGATCTGGTAGAAGTGGAACATCAGGTCGGGGCCCTTGTGCTCCGGGTCCCGCTTGACGAAGAGGCCCGCGTCGGAGTCCATCGCGGAGTTGCCCGGGATCGGTCCCTTGGTCTCCCAGACGATGACCGACTCGGGGTGGTCGATGAGGTTCTCGCCGACGCCCGGCAGGTCGAGCACGCAGGGCAGGCCGAGGGCTTCCAGGTCCTTGCGCGGCCCGATGCCGGAGTGCATCAGCAGCCGCGGGGTGTCGACGGCGCCGGCGCAGACCAGCACCTCGCGGGCGGCCTCGACGTAGACCTCCTCGCCGTCCTTCGTGCGGACGTGGACGCCCTTGGCGGTGGTGCCGTCCAGCTCCAGCTTGTGCGCCCAGGTCTCCAGCATCAGCGTGAGGTTCGGGCGGTCGCCGGCCTCGATGTGCGGGTGGAGGTAGGCGACGGAGGCGGAGGAGCGCTTGTTGTTCTCCGGGTGGTAGGAGAGGTCGAAGAAGCCGACGCCCTCCTCGAAGGGCCGGTCGTTGAAGCCGACGACCTCGGGGACGCCGAGGGCCGTCTTGGTGGCCTCGATCCAGTCGCTGGCGATCTCGTTCTGGTCCTTCTTGGCGACCCGCACGATGTTGTTGCGCAGCTTGCCGAAGTAGGGGTCCATCTCGCGGGCGTTCCAGCCGGTGGCGCCCGCCTCCTCCCACTCGTCCCAGTCGGACGGCAGCGGCTTGAAGGAGATCAGCGTGTTGTGGGAGGAGCACCCGCCCAGGACCTTGGCGCGGCTGTGCAGGATGTGCGAGTTGCCGCGCGGCTGCTCGGTCGTCGTGTACTCGTAGTCGAGGTCCCCGCCGAGGAGGCCGAGCCACTTGCGCAGCGTCAGGACGTCCTCGCGGTCGATGTCGGTCGGGCCGCCCTCGATGACGGCGACCGTGACGTCCGGGTCCTCGGTGAGGCGGGAGGCGATGACGGAACCGGCGGTGCCGCCGCCGACAACGACATAGTCATACACAGGCATTGGGGGTGCTCCTTCTTACAACGTGCGTGGTGCGGGTGGTGCTGTGACGGGGGCGGGTGTCAGCCCGCGAACCAGCGCACCGGCTCCGGCCGGAGGTTTTCGTAAATGTGCTTGCTCTCGCGGTACTCGTCCAGACCTGCGGGGCCCAATTCCCTGCCTATGCCGGACTTGCCGAAGCCGCCCCACTCCGCCTGCGGGAGGTAGGGGTGGTAGTCGTTGATCCAGATCGTGCCGTGCCGCAGCCTCGCTGCGACCCGGCGGGCGCGCGCGGTGTCGCCGGAGAAGACCGCGCCGGCCAGGCCGTACTCGGTGTCGTTGGCGAGCGCCACGGCCTCGTCCTCGGTGGTGAAGGTCTCGACCGTCAGGATCGGCCCGAAGGTCTCCTCGCGGATCACCTTCATCTCACGGTGGCAGCCGTCGAGCACGGTCGGCGCGTAGAAGTAGCCGGTGGCCGGGCGGACGTCGGACGGCTCGGGGCGGGCGCCGCCGCAGCGCAGCTGGGCACCCTCGGCGAGCGCGGAGGCGACGTACGCCTCGACCTTGTCGAGCTGCTGCTGGGAGACGACCGGGCCGCACTCGACGCCGTCCTCGGTGCCGCGGCCGAGCTTGATCTTCTCGGCGCGGCGGGCGAGTTCGGCGACGAAGCGGTCGCGCACCGACTCCTCGATGATCAGCCGGGCGCCGGCCGAGCAGACCTGGCCGCTGTGGATGAAGGCCGCGTTCAGCGCCTGGTCGACGGCGGTGTCGAAGCCCTCGTCGGTGGCGCAGGCGTCGGCGAACACCACGTTGGGGTTCTTGCCGCCCAGCTCCAGCGCGATCTTCTTGGCGCCGGCCACCGCGGCGGAGCCCGCCTTGGTCCCGCTGACCAGGCCGCCGGTGAAGGAGAACAGGTCGACGTCCGGGTGCTCGGCCAGCCGCTGGCCGACCGGCAGGCCCGCGCCGGTGACGAGGTTGGCGACACCGGCCGGCAGTCCGGCCTCGACCAGCAGCTTGATCAGGTGCACGGTCGACAGCGGGGTGACCTCGCTGGGCTTGATCACAAAAGTGTTGCCGGCCACGAGGGCCGGCGCGATCTTCCAGCTTGCCTGCAGCAGCGGGTAGTTCCAGGGCGTGATGAGCGCACAGACACCGACCGGCTCGTGCACGACGACGCTGTGCACATCGGGCGATCCGGCGTCCACGACCCGGCCGCCGCTCTCGTTCATCGCCAGGTCGGCGAAGTAGCGGAAGGCGTTGGTGACGTCGTCGACGTCGACCCGGCCCTCCTCCAGCGTCTTGCCGGTGTCCCGGCTCTCGATGAGGGCGATCTCCTCACGGTCGCGCTGGAGCAGGTCGGCGACCCGGCGCAGCAGCGCGGAGCGTTCGGCGACGGCCGTGCGGGGCCAGGCGCCCGCGCCGTTGTCGAAGGCGCGGCGGGCGGCCTCGACCGCGGCGTCGGCGTCCTTCGCACCGCCCTCGGAGACCAGCTGGAGCGTCGTCGCGTCGGCGGGGTCGAGGACCTCCCGCGTTTCGCCGGATGCGGCCGGGAGCCACACCCCGTCTACGTGAATGGTCTCGATTGACGACACGTCGTTCTGCCTTCCGGTTACCGATCTGTTCCCACTGGTGCAACCACTGGTGTCACCAGCAACGGGGACCCCTCCCCTGAAGCCGCGTATCTATGCCCACAGCTTCATGGAAAGTGACTCGACTCACTGAATGTGCGGCGGAATGTCCCGGAACGTACCCTGAATAGCCGTATGTACTTGCCGGACTGTCCCCTCGGGACCGGAGGTACCGAGATGACCAGCAGACGGCGTGCCGCCGGCATCACGGCGGCACTGACCTGCGGCGTTGCCGTCATCGCCGGATTCGCGGGACCGGCCGCCGCGGCGGCCCCGGCCTCCGACGGCGGCGAAGGCGACCTCGCGGACAAATCCGCCCAGCAGATCTCCGACGAGTCCCTCCGGCAACTGCTCACCGCGCAGTCCCTGCGGTTGCGCACCGAGACCAGTGCCGATCCCACCAAGCTCGACCTCACCCTCGACCGCGCCGGCAACTGCACCGGCTCCGTCAGCAAGGGCGAGTTCGGCCGCGTCGACCTCGTCAAGCGCGGCGAGCAGGTCTGGATGAAACCGGACGCGGCCTTCTGGAAGACCCAGTTCCCCGGCAGGAAGGGCGACGACGCCGCACAGCGGTACAAGGACACCTATCTGCACGGCACCACCAAGAACGCGTTCCTGCGGGGCGTGACCGCCGCCTGCGACCTCAAGGCGTTCCAGAAGTCGGCCACGGGCTCCGGGAAGCCCTCGTCCGGCACCCCCTCCCCCTCGCGCTCCGCCCCCCTCACCAAGGGCCGCCCGACCACCGAGGACGGCGCCCGCGTCCTCCCGGTCGTCAAGAAGGCCCACGGCGCCGTCCAGACCCTCTACGTGGCCATCGACGGCAAGCACTACCCCCGCAAACTCACCGCCGAGGTCGACCACGAGACCGGCACCATCCTCCTGAGCGACTACGACACCCCCGTCTCCACCAAGACCCCCGCCCCCGGCGAGACCGCCGACATCTCGGCCCTGGAGGACCTGATGAAGGGCTCGCAGGGCGCGTGACCGGCGCGCACGGTACGTAACCGTTCGTACATACGTATCGTTGAACCGTGCGGCTTCCCGCGCCCGCGCGGCAGCGGGGAGGAGCGGCACGGTGACCATCGCACTGACCGACAGGACCGAGATGGCCGAGAGCGGCGAGAACGGCGAGCTGGACGACCTGTTCGAGCGCCTGGAGCAGATGCACATCCCCGAGGGCTACAAGGTCGAGATCGTCGAGGGGACCATCTACATGGCGCCGCAGCGGGGCACGCACTGGGAGACCATCGCTGACATCTACGAACAGCTCCGCGCGCGGTATCCAAGGAAGCGCGTGCTGTCCGACGTGCGCATCGACTTTCCCGGCCATCTGAACGGGTTCGCCTCCGACCTGGTGGCGCTGGCCGAAGAGGCCACCAAGAACGACAAGAACCAACCGCGTTACCAGGACATCGAATTCGTCGCCGAGGTCATCTCCCAGAGCACCGGCAAGAACGACTACGGCCCGAAGAAAACCGCTTATGCGCTCGCCGAGGTACCGGTCTACCTGATCGCCGACCCCTACCTCGGCCGGTGCCGCGTGTTCACCGACCCGCAGGACGGCGACTACAAGATCGACCTCACCGTCACTTACGGCATGCCCATCGACCTCACCCACACGGTCGTCGGCCTCACCCTCTCCACCGAGGAATTCCCCCGCGACTGACGCCGGCGGCCGCCCGGTGGCGTCACCCGCGCTGCCGAACCGGAGGGGACGGGGGCGGTGGGGCGGATGAGAATGCAGGCATGGGTGACACAGCGGTGAAAGCGGTGCTCGAAGGCGGTCCCGAGGAGCTTCCCGAGCGGATCGTGCCGGTCGATCCGCCCGGGGGCGAGCTCAAGATCCCGTTCCGGAACGGCTACGAGCACTTCCGGGCCACCACCCGGCAGCAGCACACCGCCGAGGGGCCCCTGCCCGTCTACGAGTGGTGGGAGCGCACGGAGCTGCCCGGATAGGGACACCGACCCCGCCCCCGATCCCGCCCCCGTGGGCCCGGCCCGGCCGGGCAACGCGCGCGCTCAGTTGCCGGGAACGAAGCTCCGCAGCATGTTCTGCTGGGTCCATTCCTGGTCCGGCCAGTCGGCCTCGGGGCCCAGGACGAGGAGGGCGAACTGGCGGCCGTCGCCGACGGTGAAGGCGCAGTCGACGACCTTGACGCGCTCGTCGAGGCGCTCGCTGTCATAGGCGTAGACCAGTTGGGTGGCGTCGGTGCCCGGCCCGGGGAAGCCCAGCGGCCCGAGGCTTATTTCCTTGTATCCGGGGTTGCCCGCCAGCCCCCGCGACGCCGTCTCCAGCGCCTCGTACGGGGTGGTGTCCGGTTCGCTGATCTCGAAGATCTGCACCAGCTTGCGGTCGTCCGGCGACGTGTAGAAGACCCCGGTCTTGCGCTCGCTGCGCTTCCAGGTGCGGGGCACCACGAGCGTGAAGCCCTTGGTGTCGTGGACGAGGCGGTAGCCGCTGGGGATTTCGGTGGAGAGAGGGCCGGGGGACGTGGTGCTGGCCGTGGCGCCGGTGGGTGCGGCGGTGGTCGGGTGCTGCGCGGCGGAGGTCTTGGTGCGGGCCGCGGGGCGGGCGGCGGCCGGGTCGTCGCCGGAGTGCCCCCACAGCAGATAGCCCCCGCCCACGGCCGCCGCGATCACGGCCACCGCCGCACCGGCGACCAGCCCCGTACCGCGGCGCCGGTAACCCGGCATGGGCACGGGATCGGCGTACGCCCCGGGGTCGTACGTCCCGGGGTCGTGGAACCAGTCGGCGGGAGGCTCGGGGAGCGCTGAGTGCGGGTCGGCGCCGCGGGCCGGGCCGAAGTGCGGGTCAGGGGAAGGCGGCGGGTCGGAGGAAGGAGGCGGGTCGGTGGCGGGAGGGGAGGCGGAGGACGGTGAGGCGGAGGACGGTGAGGCGGAGGACGGGGGCTCGGTGGCGGGCCGGGGGACGGCGCCGCTCGGCGTACCGCCCGCCGACGGCGTGAAGTTCGGCCGGGGCGGCGTCGGGCCCGTGTAGGGCGCGGGCGGCGGGCTGCCGTCCTCCCAGCTCTGGGTCTCGTCGTTCCAGCGGGCCTGGCCGCCACGCGTCATGGTCAGCCTCCCGCAAGGGCCGCGACCGCCTGGCTCACCGCGGCACCGGAGGCCAGCAGGCCCACTACGGCACCGGCGTCGGCCAGCGCCGTACGGAGCCGCGCCAGCCGGCCGGGACCCGCCGCGCCGCGGTCCGCGATCTCCGTCTCGGTCTCGGCGAGTTCCCCGCTCAGGGCCGTGATCTGCGGGCTCTCCACCGCCCGGGACAGATCGTCGCGCAGCGCCCGGACGGCGCGCAGCAGCTCTTCCTGCACCGGGTCCGCGGGGGCGGACCCGCCCTCGTAATGAGTCACGGTGTTGTGGTCGCCGATGGCGAAGGCACCCCGGACGCTGCCGATGTGGATGCCGTTGCCGCGCTCGTCAGCCGTTGCCACGCTGGGTACTTCCCTTCTAATCGGAGTCGCGATGGGGCGTGTTGTGGGTGATCGTGTTGTGGTCGCCGACGCCGACGGCGCCCTGTGCGGACTCGATGTAGACGCCGCCCTCGGCGACATGCACCACCCGCTGCTCGAACTCGGCGGTCTGATAGCCCGCCTCGCGCAGCGCCGTGGTCACCCCGGCCACCACCCGCTGCTGAACGGTCCCCAGATAGCGGGCGACGTCCATGTCCTGGAAGAGCGACGACTCACCGAACGAACCCAGCTCGCGTACGGAGGCACCGGGGCCTTCGGGGAGCGCCACACCATGTCCCGCGGTGCCCAGCTGCCAGCTCGGCAGCAAGCCGCGCAGCAGCGTGAGGGGGGCATTTCCGGCGGAGCGCGGGGTGTGGGACAGCGCCCACACCGCCTTGCCGAAGCGGTCGTGGTGCCGGTACTGGTGGGCGAGCCGGTCGGCGTCCTGGAAGAGCTGCCGCAGCGGCAACAGCACATGCGGTGCCACCTCCAGCATCAGCATCCCGCCCTGCGTGTGCACCCGTACGAAGAGCGTGGTGACGATGCCCTCGTCCCAGCCGCCGATCCGGATGCGCAGGAAGTGCCGGCGAGTCTCCCCGCCCTCCTCCACCGCCGCCGCGCGGTGCCCCTCGAACTCCGCCGGTGCGTACGGCGCCGCAGCGCGGGTCGGCAGCCCCTCGGCCGGCAGGAAGACGCACTCGTCGATCTCCAGCGCGCGCAGTCGGTCGCGCACCGCTGCCGCCCCCGGCGAACCGTGCGGTGACGGCACCCGCAGCGCCGCCACCAGCGGGATGATCCGGGCCAGGATGGCGCCGTTGTCCAACGGTTCGGGATCGCGGTCCGCCCGGGGGTTCAGCTCCACCGCCAGCGACCAGGTCTTGTACGGGTATCCGGCGCCGCAGAACGGGTGGGCGGCCCGGTACATCACCAGCGGCCCGTGCTGCTCGACCCGCACCCGCTCCCGCAGCCGCCGGGAGCGGTGGCTCCGGGCCCGTTCGGCAGGGTCGGACATGACGTCGGGGAAGCGTTCTCTGGACAGTTCGTGCGCCAGCGCACGGGCGAACTGGCCGCGTTGCAGCGCGACGATGACAGCCAGCGCCAGCGGCAGCAGCAGCGCGATCCACACCGGCAGCAGGGTGGTGACGCCAATGCCGCCCCCGAGTGCGGAGGCGACCATTCCCTGGCTGAGGGCGCCCTCCGACGGCGAGCTGCCGTACGAGCCGGAGCCGTCCGGGGCGCCGCTCGTCAGGGGGTTGAGGGCATCCGGGAGGGGCAGGAACATCCAGTCCACGTTCACGTTGGCCCCGCCGCACGCCACCACCAGCAGCGACAAGCAGTAGAGCGTCAGCGACAGCCGTCCGTACCAGCACAGCACGAAGGCGCACAGCACGGCGAGCCAGCGCGGAATCGGTGCCCGGCGGACGGCGCGGCCGAGTGCCATCAGGACGATGGGGAACAGGTAGAGCACCACGAGGCCCGCGGACAACGGGATGGCCGCGATCCATAACAGCAGGATCGCTGCCGCCCAGCTCAGTTCCAGCCGCCGGGCGCGCAACGCATGGGCCAGGACCCGGGCGGCGTCGATGCCCAGGGAGGGCGCGGCGAACCGCTCCTCGTGGATGTACAGCTCGTCGATGACGGTGTCGCGGAAGGTGTCGTCCAGGTAGGCGCCGGCGCACAGCAGCCGGGTGGCCTCGCTGGCACCCGGCGGGGTCGGCGGCAGCGGCGGGGGCCCGGCGCCCTCCGGTGTCCGGTCCGACCGCCGGGGGCCGTCGGGCTCTCCTTGCTGCTGAGGCACATCCGTACGAGCCATCACCCTCCCCCGGAACACCAACTGACCGCCCCCGTGCCGGAGTTGGCGAGCGAGCTGCCGGTGGCCGGGCACAGGACGGCGCGAAGCCGCAGCATAAGCGAGCGGAGCGCTCCGTGTCAGCGCGATAACGCAAAGTTGCTCCGCGGCCTGCGGACCATCCGGCTGCGCGCCTTCCCTGCGGGGGTCAGATGGCCGCGGGGAACTCCCCGTCCTTGAGAGCCGCGACGAAGGACGACCAGCCGCCCGTCGGGAAGACCAGCACGGGGCCGTGGGGGTCCTTGCTGTCACGGACGGGGACGACGTCGGGGATACCGGGGGCTATTTCGATGCAGTCCCCGCCGTCGTCGTGGCTGTGGCTGCTCTTCGTCCAGGGGAGCGACGCTTCGAGGCAGTTGCCCCCGTTGTTGTCGCTGTAGCTGCTCTTCATCCAGGTGAGCGACACCTCGATGCAGTTGCCGCCGTCGCGGTCGCTGTAGCTGCTCTTGGTCCATATCGCTGTGCTCAGCCAGTGCTTGTCCATGGTCCCCGTACCCTTCCATGAAGTCGCCGATCAGAGCGGCGGATTCGGAGGCTGACAGAGCATCCGCCCTGAGCACATCATAGGTCTGGCTATGGCGGGCATAGACGGCCGGATCGTCGTGGAAATGGCCGCGGTCCAGCGACTCCGAGTAGACCCACTGCTCCCCGTCCGGCAGGACGATCAGAGTCATGGAAGTTTTGGGCCGGATGAGTTCAGGACGGTGGGCCGGGGCGATCTGGATGCGGATGTTGGGGCGCTGCCCCACGGCCAGCAGATGTGCGCACTGGCCACGCATGACGTCTGCGCTCCCCACCACGTTACGCAGGCAGCTCTCGTCCAGGACCGCGACGTACAGGGGGCCGCCACGACCGAGGTAGCGCCCCTGTCGGCTGAGTCGCGCCCTGACCCGCTCTTCCGCCTTGTCGCTGCTCTCCAGGTCGGCGAACAGCCCCCATGCGTACTCTTCCGACTGCAACAGCCCCGGCATGACTTGCGCTTGATACTCCCGCAGGGCCACCGCCTCGGCATCCATCTCCGCCCGCCGCTCGAACCAGTCCGGATGCTGCACCTCCGGGTACCAGTCGATCCGGCCCCATAACCGCAGCAGCACTCCGCCCGTCTGGAGCAGCTCGTCGCACTGCCTGGCGAAGGATTCCTGCGGTACGCGCGTGCCCGCCTCCACGCGGGCCACCTGTGAACGGTCGCACGGGATCTTGCGCGCCAGCTCCTCCTGCGTGTACCCCGCCGCCTCCCGGAAGTGCTTCAACACCTCCCCGAACACGGCGGCATTGGTGGCTGCCGGTCCACTCGCGGCGTTGCGTCGTCGTCGGCTCACCGCATCCCCCTTGGTGCCAGATCGTGGGTGTCACGCGTCCGACGTTGCGGTCCCGCACTACGGGGCGCAACGCTTAACACACCCAACGTAACGGGTCGTCCGGCCGACTGTGCCGCCTTCTCGACCAACCAACCTTTGGGAGTCATTGAGCATGAGTTACGACCGGGATGCCGCCCCTATGTGGCCGGGGCTGCGCCTGCTGCCGTGGGAGGGCGAAGGCGGGAAGCCGTGCTTCTTGTCGGCGGACGGGGCCGGGGGTGTGCTGTCGCGGCTGGCCGACGAGATCGAGGCGGAGCAGCTGTGCGACGGTGCCGACGTCCTCAAGGGCGCGGTGGCCGTACTGGACGACGGCAAGGCCGGGGAGCATGCGCTGCGGCTGGCGTTGCGGGCGACCACGCAGTCCTTTGGCAACGTGCTGCGGGTCGCCGACAGCCGGGGCGCGCGTCTGCCGGTGGCGTCGGACGGTGACTGACCGGGCCCATACGACCGAGCCCGCACGGCCGTTGCAGGCCGTGCGGGCTCGTAGGTGCTGCGGTGCCGCCCCGCGTGGGGCGGCCGCGGCGGTGGGTCAGCCGAGGAGGCCGAGACCGCGGACGGCGTCGCGCTCCTCCGCCAGCTCCTGCACCGACGCGTCGATGCGCTCGCGGGAGAAGTCGTTGACCTCCAGGCCCTGGACGATCTCGTACTTGCCGTCCTTGGTGGTGACGGGGAAGGAGGAGATCAGGCCCTCCGGGACGCCGTAGGAGCCGTCCGAGGGGATGCCCATCGAGGTCCAGTCGCCGGCGGCGGTGCCGTTGACCCAGGTGTGGACGTGGTCGATGGCGGCGTTGGCGGCGGAGGCGGCGGAGGACGCGCCGCGGGCCTCGATGATCGCCGCGCCGCGCTTGGCGACGGTCGGGATGAAGTCCTCGGCCAGCCACTTCTGGTCGTTGACGACCTCGGCGGCGTTCTTGCCCGCGACCTCGGCGTGGAAGATGTCGGGGTACTGGGTGGCGGAGTGGTTGCCCCAGATCGTCAGCTTGCGGATCTCGGAGACCGGGGTGCCGGTCTTCTTCGAGAGCTGCGACAGCGCGCGGTTGTGGTCCAGGCGGGTCATGGCGGTGAAGCGCTCGCGCGGTACGTCCGGCGCGGCGGCCTGGGCGATCAGGGCGTTGGTGTTGGCGGGGTTGCCGACGACCAGGACCTTGATGTCGTCCGCGGCGTGGTCGTTGATGGCCTTGCCCTGCGGCTTGAAGATGCCGCCGTTGGCCTCCAGGAGGTCGCCGCGCTCCATGCCCTTCGTACGGGGGCGGGCGCCGACGAGCAGCGCGACGTTGGCGCCGTCGAAGGCCGCGTTCGGGTCGTCCGAGATGTCGATGCCCTGCAGCAGCGGGAAGGCGCAGTCGTCCAGCTCCATGGCGGTGCCCTCGGCGGCCTTCAGACCCTGGGGGATCTCCAGGAGGCGCAGCTTGACCGGCACGTCCGCGCCGAGCAGATGACCGGAAGCGATGCGGAAGAGGAGT
The DNA here is from genome assembly GCF_019933235.1 of Streptomyces angustmyceticus. Lineage (NCBI taxonomy): Bacteria > Bacillati > Actinomycetota > Actinomycetes > Kitasatosporales > Streptomycetaceae > Streptomyces > Streptomyces angustmyceticus. The sequence continues at coordinate 3,202,579 of NZ_CP082945.1, forward strand.
GCGTAACCGATCTGGCCGGCGGCGCCGGTCACGGTCACATTGACGGGAGTGCGGGTCATGGCGATCTCCTGCGCGGTGTTTTCCGGGGGCAAGCCCCTGGACCACCATGGTTGGCGGTGGGTGTCCCTGCCCGGCTATCGAGGTCTCTTGGTATCGAGAGACCCGGCCGTCAGGCTATCGGAACCCCGCCCGGCACAGGCGACGGGCCGGTGTGGAACACCTCACCGGGTGCTTCGGGGCGTCCGTACGGCCGCCCGTGGCACAGCCGTACGCAGTCTCGGCCGGCCCGGCATGCGGGCAGTGCGGGTGGTGCGGGAAAGGGGCGGCGGCCGCCCGCTCAAGGAGGGGGGAGTGCGGGCGGCCGCCGAGTTGTGCCACACCCGTGGGGGGAGTAACCGACGCCTGCCCGGGATCCCGGAGGGCATGCCCCCTGAATTTCGGACACTCTCCGGGGAGGGCGGTGGGGGTCCGCGCGGTGGGGCGGGCGCGGGCCGGGAGCGGGACGGGAGCGGGACGGGAGCGGGACGGGAGCGGGACGGGCGGGCCCCGGCCGGGCGGGCCCCGCGCCGACCCGCTGCTGCATCAGGGAGCAGTTCGCCGATTCTCCTTGAGCTCAGCCAGCACCTTCCTGCTGGCAGCCGTGAAAGGATGGTCAGCTCCGAGGCTGTTGGTCCGCCTTTCCACGACGTCATTCATCAGGCCCACCGCCGCCTCGAAGTGTCCGAGGCCATCTTGAATTCGGGCGTATAGCTGTTGCGCCGAAAGCGCGATGGGATAATCGGGCCCGAATCGACGTTCATACGTGTCCGCGACCAGCCGAATCTCCTCATCGGCCTCGCCAAAGCGCCCGAGTACGTAAAGCGCCCAGGCATGGTTGTGTCGTGCTCCCAGCGTGACTGTGTGCTCCGGCCCCAGGTGCCGCTCGCATTCCGAGGGCTTTGCTATTAGTCCAAACCGCGGACCACCAAGGCCGTGAGGACCGTGCGCCAACTCAAGGTCAACATCGTTGCACCATCAAACTGAACAGACAAGCGACCCTCGATAAAATTTTCCCCTGGCATATGCCATCGTCCATTTTTCCTGCGTAGCACCAGCGTTTGCTCTGGCCGCATCGAGCTTCAGGCGTTAAGCTCCAAAAGCCCTGGTAACACCCGAAGGAGAGGAGTGCCTGTGACCAGGCCTTGGGAAGCTGACCCTACAACGCGGTTCAAGAGGCGGCTGGGAAAATCCCCACAGGAGTTAGGGCACACCACGGACAATCCCGACTGTCCCGATATCTGGGAGCTGGAAAATGGGGATGTCGCCATCATCGGCAGGGATCTGACAGGCTCGCTCGGTAAAAATCTTCCGGCAGGAGTATCGGTGGGCGACGACGAACGACTCGTGGTCATCCCGAGGAGCATGATGGTCGCGGCGAAGCCGGATATCCCAAGTGTTTGAGTCGTTCCAGCGAACTACCTCAGAGTATTTGGATCGGCCAAGCTACCACAAGGACTTTCGTCGCCATCATGAGAGCGGCATCCGCTTCTTGAAAAAGCTTGAGCGTGGGCAGAATTTCAAGGAGCGAGGGTTTCCCAGCTGGGAAGCCTTTGCGGCCGGCGAGTGGAATAGAGCGCTCTCCCTGATTGAGGAGAAGCGTGAAGTCTACGCCGCTCAGTTCCAGAAGGCTGCTGGGCTCGGAATTCTGGAGCGTCGGCTTCGCGTAGTGGAGTTCCCTGTTACACCGTACGTACAGTGGGAATTGTTCGTACTTCGCCTACGGGTAGAACTGGGCGACAACATCCGAGTGATGGATGCCCGCAATATCTCAGATATCGAAGTCGATCACCTCGTGCCGGAAGTCGTGATCCTTGGCGACGAGGTCATGTATGAGGTGGTTTACGACGACGATGGGAATGCGGCGGGAGCCAATCGGATCGCGGACCGGATGACGATTGAAGAAACTTCCGCCGGCTTCGATGTGCTTTACGGCCAAGGGGAAGATTTCACAGAGTTCTTCAATCGGGAAATTGCGCCACTCGATCCTCCGATGGTCGTTCATTGAGTGCCTCCTCCGAGGCGGAGATCCGCTTACGCAAGGACACTCGCCCCATTGGGGAAGACGGGCGCTCCGCAGAGTCTGCGGAGCGCCCGGCCCGGTTTGGTGGCCGCCTGGTGTCGTCCCGGGCGGACTAGGCGAGCCGGAACGTGCGCGGGAGGTTGCTCACCTGCTCGGCGCTTCCGTGGCGGAGCCGGACCGGCCGGTCTGCCCGGCCTGGCCCGGCTGCCCGGCGGGTGTGGTCGGCGCGGCGGGCGTGGCCGGAACCGGACGGGCGCAGCTCTTCGTGCCCGCCATGGTCGTCTGGCAGGCCGCGACCTTCGCCGGGTCACCGGACACCGCGACCATCGGGGTGTAGGCGTCGCCGCCGCGTTCGGCGCGCGCGGTGGCGCTGTGGCCGCCGGCGCTGACGGTGGCCTGATCGCCCCGGGCCGCGCGGCTGATCCGCGCCCAGGCGGTGTGGCAGACGGCGCTGTAGCGGACCTCGATCACCGAGCGGCCGGCCACACCGCGGGACGGGGTGGTCGCGTGCGTTCCGCCGCAGCCCATCTTCTCCGGGTCCTTGCCCACGCAGCCGTCGCCGGTGCAGCGCACGCCCGTCGGCAGTGTCGGCTGCGCGCTCGGCGCGGCCGCGGGGGCCGCCGCGGCCGACACCGGCTTCGCGGGACCGGTGGACGGCTTCAGCAGCAGGACGGCGCCGCCGGCCACCAGCAGGGCGCCGATCGCGCCGGCGGCGAAGACGGCGGTCCGGCCGCGGCGGGCCCGTCGGGCGGCGGGCGGGGCCGGGGCGGGGGCCGCGGCCGCCTGCCACTCGGGGAAGTCGGTGCTCGACGGGGCGTGAGGGAACCCCTCCTGCGCCGGCGGTCCGTCCGGCGCCGCGGCCTGGGCGGCCTTCGCGCCCTTGCCGGCCTTCGCCGCTGTCTTCGCGGACTTCTGCGCGGGCCCGGTCTGTGCCGGGGCGGTGTCCAACTCGCCCAGGGCGGCGCGCGCCTGGGCGACGCTGATCGCCTCCATGGTGACGTCCTGCCGCATCTCGGCCCGGCTCCAGGCCCGTTCGGCCAGTTCCCACAGCGTGGTGAGGTGCGAGGGCTGGGCGCCGGTCGTCTCGGCGAGCGCGACCACCGCGCGCAGCGGCGGCAGCAGCCGCCCGTTGAGATAGCGCTCCCAGGACGTCTTGCTGTAGCCAGTTCGGTCCGCGACGGTGGCCACACTCAGCCCGCTGCGGTCCACGAGCCTGCGCAGCTGACCGGTGAACTCCCCCACCTGAGGGTCGAGTTCTTCCGGCAGCGCCTTCCAGCGAGGCATTGCCTCCCCCTACTCCCCCGCATACGTGCGACAGCGCGGCTCCCCCGGCCCGCGCTCCTTGCTCCCCGCACGGTTTGCCCCCGGTCAGGGCGACAGGGTCCGTGCAGGGGCGCACGGCGGCATCCGGGCAGAGGTCACCCGCCCGTACACGCCGTGGCCCCTGCAGTGTCGCATTTCGACCGGACTGCTTATGGGTTCCGTACGTTTTCTGACAAGAACAGCCCACGCACCCCTCTCGGTGGCCTACCGTGCGAAGCACTCCCGTGTCCCGCCGCCCGCCGGATAGAGACACAGCCTGATGCCCTCGGGCCCGCGCGCCGCCGCCATCGGCGTGACGAGGTACGCCTCGGCGTCGAACCGGTCCACCACCCGCACCGACCGCGGCCGCGCCCCCGGCACCGACACCTCCAGCCGGTCCCCCACCCGGCCGTTGCGGAGCCGCCCCCAGGCCGCGCCGCACGCCCTGCCGTAACGGAGCTGAACGTGCTCCCCGCGGGCGGCAGTTCGCTCCACGGGCGTAAGCACCAGGTCCGGGAGTTCGCAGAACATCGACTCCGGGTCCTTGCCGTCGCAGCCCGCCGCCCGGCAGCCGGTCACCTCGGACGGCGTGGGCGCGGCCTCCTGCGGCCGCCCGCTCCCGGCGGCCTGCTCCCCCGCCCAGAAGGCCAGCGCGACCACGACCGTCACCAGACCCGCACCGGCACCGGCGGCCACCGCCACCACCCGCCGCGACGGCCGCGACGGCCGCGGCGGGGACGGCGACGGCCGCGTCGGGACCGGCGACGGCTGCGGCGGGGCCTGCGGCGACCGTGGCGGTGGCGGCGGTTGCGGCGGGGGCGGCGGCCGGTGCTCCCGCCGGGCCGGGGCCTGCCCGCCGGTGTCCGGCCGGGCGCGTCCGCTCCAGGCCGCGTCCGCCAGTTCCCACAGCGCCAGCAGCCCCCCGGACGGCTCCCCCGCCAGCAGGCACAGCGCCTCGACCGCGTCGCGCGGCGGCAGCTTCTTCGCGTTGAGGTAACGCTCCCAGGACGACTTGCTGTACGGCGTCCGCTCGGCGAGCCCGGCCAGGGTCAGCCCCGTACGCCGCCGCAACTCCCGCATCCGCTCGGCCAGTCGGGCGCCCTCGACACCGTCCCGCGGCTCCCTCGGCCCGCCGCCCGGCGCGTTCACCGGCGCAGCACCTTCCAGGTGTCGGGGCCCACGATCCCGTCCGTCGGCAGCGCGGCCCCGGCCTGCAGACGCTTGACGGCGCGCATCGTCCGCCCGCCGACGATGCCGTCCACCGCGCCCGGGTCATAGCCCTTGCGATGCAGCAGGCACTGCGCCTCGACGACGTCCCAGCCCGTCGCGCCGCTGCCCAGGACGGCGGTGTCCGTGCGGCTGTGCCCGGCGGAGAGGGCGCCCGCCCGGCGCGCGACCGAGCAGCCGAAGACCTCGCCCGGCCGGTGGGTGAACGTCGGTGCGGCCCCGGGCGCGGCGGCGGCCGGGGCGGTGCCCGGGGCGCTGCCGATGCCGGTGGCGTCCTGCCAGAGGCGCACCACCAGCAGCGCCGCACCGGCCATCACGAGCGCCGCCAGCGCGCCCAGCGCCAGCGGCCCGAGGGGAAGCCGGCGGCGGGGTGGTGGCGGCGGCGCGGGAGTGGGTGCCGCAGGCGGGGCGGTTTCGGCGGGCGGGGCCTCGTCCCGGCCGGGTGGCCCTGGCTCCGGTCCCGGTCCCGGCCGCCCGGCCCCCGGGTCGGGCCGTTGGGCGCGCCAGGCCGTCGCGGCGACCTCGTGCAGCGCCAGCAGCCGGGGCGCGTCGGCGTCGCAGAGCCGCGCCAGCGCCGCCACCGCCTCGCGCGGCGGCAGTTTCTTGCCGTTGAGATAGCGCTCCCAGGACGACTTGCTGTACGAGGTCCGCGCGGCGAGCGCGGTCAGGCTCAGCCCGCTGTGGTCCTTCAGCCGCCGCAGGTGGACGACCAGATGCCGCACCCGGTGGTCCAGCGATGCGGGCAGCCCTTTCCAACGCGACATGTCCCACCCCGTACGCGTGCGGTGTCCCCCGAGGCGATGGCCCCCTGTGCCGCCGATGATGGCGCGGATACGGCCTCCGTTTTCCGGTTTTTACCGTTTCCACGCGGCATCCGGACCTCCTCGCCACCTTGGCCGGCGTCCCACCGGGGCGTCCCTCCCGGTCACGTCCCCGCAGGTCACAGCCGGGACGTCCCACGGGATCCGCATCCGGCGGCGGACGGATCGGGGCACCGGCGGGCGGGCGCACGGCCGGTGGCGCGCCCCCGACCGCACGGCCCGCCCCGCGCCGCCCGTGCCGCGGCCCGTGCGCCGCCCGCCCGCCGCGTACGACGCCCGGCGCAGCACGACGGCGGCCCGCCCGCTCCTGGAGGAGCAGACGGGCCGCCGAGCGGGCGCCGTGGGCCGGGTGGCTACCAGACGGTGAAGTGGACGATGTCGTCCAGGAACGGGATGTGGATCCACGGCTTGGGCTGCACCATCAGCGCCAGCATCACGATCACGAAGCCGAGCCCCCCGTAGGTGGCCATGTCCGTGAAGCGGGAGCGCACGGCCAGCATCCCGACCGACGGCAGCGCCCACCGCAGCACCGCCCCGGCCAGCAGGGAGAGCCCGATCACGATCGCCCCCCAGCGGAAGGCGTCGAGCGCCTCCAGCAGCAGCCCGAACGCGACCCCGCTCATGACGCTCAGCAGCGGCCACTGCCGGGCGGGCGCGGGAAAGTCGCCCGAGGCGGCCCGCCCGCCGCCTTCCGGCCGGGCGGTGTCGCGGGTCAGCGTCGGGAAGCGGCGCGAGGAGCGCTGCGGCTCGGAGGCCCCGTCCGAATGCGCTTCGGCACCCATGGCTGGCAGTCCCTTCCGGTGTCCGGATGCGTCTGTCTCTTCGAGACCGGAGGTCTCTCGGGACCAGACTCTCAGATCTCGCGCGCTCAGCCCGCCGCGCGCTCGGCGGCCTCGACCACATTGACCAGCAGCTGGGCGCGGGTCATCGGGCCGACACCGCCCGGGTTGGGGGCCACCCAGCCCGCCACCTCGGCGACGCCCGGGTGCACATCGCCGACGATCTTGCCGGCCTCGTCCCGGCTGACGCCGACGTCCAGGACCGCCGCGCCGGGCTTGACGTCCTCGGGCTTGATGATGTGCGGCACACCGGCGGCGGCGACGATGATGTCGGCCTGCTTGAGGTGCGCGGACAGGTCACGGGTGCCGGTGTGGCACTGGGTGACCGTGGCGTTCTCGGACTTGCGGGTCAGCACCAGCGGCATCGGGCGGCCGATGGTGATGCCGCGGCCGACGACGACCACGTGCGCGCCCTTGACCTCGACGTCGTGGCGGCGCAGCAGCTGGACGATGCCGTACGGGGTGCACGGCAGCGGGCCCTCGATGCCGAGCACCAGGCGGCCCAGGCTCATCGGGTGCAGCCCGTCGGCGTCCTTGGCCGGGTCCATCAGTTCCAGGACACGGTTGGCGTCGATGCCCTTAGGGAGCGGGAGTTGGACGATGTAGCCGGTGCAGGCCGGGTCCTCGTTCAGCTCGCGGACGACCGCCTCGATCTCCTCCTGGGTGGCGGTCTCCGGCAGCTCCCGCTGGATCGAGGCGATGCCGACCTGGGCGCAGTCGCGGTGCTTGCCGTTGACGTACCAGCGGCTGCCCGGGTCGTCGCCCACCAGGAGCGTGCCCAGACCGGGCTGCACGCCCTTGGCCTTGAGCGCCTCGACGCGGGTGGTCAGCTCGGACTTGATAGCGGCTGCGGTGGCCTTGCCATCCAGGATCTGGGCAGTCATACCCCCCATCTTCCCGGATGGGGGTGGCCGCGTTCCAATCAGGGCATGCCCCGCGCGCATGGCCGGAATTGATCATTGCACTTGCACAACAGCTGTGGGCCTTGACTGGACAGAGTGAATGCGCAACTAGAAGGATTGACGCACAGTGCCGCAGGCTATGTCGGGGGGTGGCCAGTGAATCCTGTTTTTCCTCCGCGTCACGCCGCGTCGCGCGACAGTCACCCAACGGAGGAAAACAGCAGATGAGTTTCGGCGACCCGAACAACCCCTACGGCCAGCAGCCGCAGGCGCCGCAGGGCCCGTACGGTCAGCAGCCGCCGGTCCCCCCGCAGGGCCCGTACGGCCAGCAGCCCCCGGCCCCGCAGCAGGGTCAGCCGGGCTACGGCTACCCCCAGCAGGCCCCGCAGCAGCCGTACGGCTACCCCCAGCAGCAGGTCCCGCAGCAGGGTTACGGCTACCCGCAGCAGGCCCCCTACGGCCAGCCCGGCATGCCGGGCATGGGCATGCCGACGGGGTACGCGAGCTGGGGCGCGCGGGTCGGCGCCATGCTCATCGACGGCCTGATCATCGGCGTGGTCCCGAGCATCCTGTACGGCATCGCCATCGGGATGGCGGCGAGCTCCGCGTCGGACTCCGCGGCCTCGATCCCCGACACGTCGGCCTGTGCGCCCGGTGACACCCAGTGCGTCACGGACGCCATCAACGCGGCGTCGTCCACGTCCAGCAGCAGCGCCATGCCGGTCGCCGCGCTCATCCTGATCACGCTCGCCGGCCTGGTCACCTTCGGTGCCGCCCTCTTCCTGTGCGCCAAGGAGGGCAAGACCGGCCAGACTCCGGGCAAGAAGGCCCTGAACATCCGGCTGGTCAAGGAGACGACCGGTCAGCCGCTCGGCTTCGGCATGGCCTTCGTCCGCAAGCTGTGCCACGCCGTGGACGGCCCGCTGTGCGGTCTCGGCTACTGGTGGCCGCTGTGGGACGAGAAGTCCCAGACGTTCGCCGACAAGATCGTCGGCACCGTGGTCGTCAAGACGCAGTAAAAGGACGCCACTCGTGAGCTACCCCAACCAGAACCCTTACGGTCCGCCGCAGGGCCAGCAGCCCGGTTACGGCTACCCCCAGCAGCCCCAACAGCCGTCGCCGTACGGCCCCTACCCGGGCGGCGGCGGGATGCCCGGGCAGCAGATGCCCTACCCGACGGTGATGCCCGGCGGTCCCAAGGCCGCCCGGGTGATGCTGTTCGTCCTCTCCGGCCTGAACCTCATCGGACTGGTCCTCGCCGTGATGGGGCTGGGCGGCGTCAGCAAGGCGTCGCACAACGTCTCGCCGTACACCACCGCGGACAGCATCACGGCGATGAACGTCGGCAAGGGCGTGCTGATCGCGGTGATCGTGGTCATCGTGGCCTTCACCGCGACCGCGATCACGCTGGCCCTGCAGTTCGCCAACGGCGGCAGCGGGGTGCGGGTCGGCACCATCGTCTTCGGCGTCGGCACCATCATCCTGAGCCTGTTCAGCTTCCCCATCGGCCTGGTCCACACGATCCTGGGCATCCTGGTCGTGGTCTTCGTCTCCAAGGACGAGAGCAACGCCTGGTTCAACCGGCCGCGTTACTGAACGCTCCGGACACCGCGAAGGGCCGCACCCCGGCAGGGTGCGGCCCTTCGCGTCGGTGCCGGCGGCTCAGTGGAAGAAGTGCCGGGTCCCGGTGAAGTACATCGTCACGCCGGCCTTCTCGGCGGCCTCGACGACGAGCTCGTCGCGGACCGAACCGCCCGGCTGGGCCACGGCCTTGACGCCGGCCTCGGCCAGCACCTCGAAGCCGTCGGGGAACGGGAAGAAGGCGTCGGAGGCGGCGTAGGAGCCGCGCGCCCGCTCCTCGCCCGCCCGCTGCACCGCGAGCTTCGCCGAGTCCACGCGGTTGACCTGGCCCATGCCGACGCCGACCGTGGCGCCGTCCTTGGCGAGCAGGATCGCGTTGGACTTCACGGCCCGGCAGGCGCGCCAGGCGAAGGCCAGCTCGGCCAGCTCATCGGCGGACAGCGCGGCCCCGCTGGCCAGCGTCCAGTTCGCCGGGTCGTCGCCCTCGGCCTGCAGCCGGTCGGTCTCCTGGAGCAGGGCGCCGCCGTCAACGGGCTTGACCTCGACGGGGTTCGACGGCGCGTCGGGACAGCGCAGCACCCGGATGTTCTTCTTGCGGGCGAGGATCTCGACCGCGCCGTCCTCGTAGCCGGGGGCCACGATGACCTCGGTGAAGATCTCGGCGACCTGCTCGGCCATCGCCACGGTGACCGGGCGGTTGACGGCGATGACGCCGCCGAACGCGGAGAGCGGGTCACAGGCGTGCGCGTTGCGGTGCGCCTCGGCGACGTCCGCGGCGACCGCGATGCCGCAGGGGTTGGCGTGCTTGATGATCGCCACGCACGGCTCGGCGTGGTCGTACGCGGCCCGGCGCGCGGCGTCGGTGTCCGTGTAGTTGTTGTACGACATCTCCTTGCCGTGCAGCTGCTCGGCCTCCGCGAGCCCGCCGCTGCCGTCCACGTACAGCGCGGCACCCTGGTGCGGGTTCTCGCCGTAGCGCAGGACGTTCTTGCGGGCGTAGGTGGCGCCGAGGAACTCGGGGAAGGCGGAGTCGTCGGCCGGGGCGTAGCCGTCGGCGAACCAGGAGGCGACGGCCACGTCGTAGGCCGCGGTGTGCTGGAACGCCTCGGCGGCCAGCCGCTTGCGGTCGGCGAGCGCGAAGCCGCCGTCGGCGACGGCCGCCAGCACGTCGGCGTACCGGGCCGGGTTGACGACCACGGCCACCGACGGGTGGTTCTTGGCGGCGGCGCGGACCATCGAGGGGCCGCCGATGTCGATCTGCTCCACGCACTCGTCGGGGGTGGCGCCGGAGGCGACGGTCTCCCGGAACGGGTAGAGGTTGACGATCACCAGGTCGAAGGGCTCGACGCCGAGATCGGCCAGCTGCCGGCGGTGGTCCTCCAGGCGGAGGTCGGCGAGGATGCCGGCGTGCACCTTCGGGTGCAGGGTCTTGACCCGGCCGTCCAGGCACTCGGGAAAGCCCGTCAGCTCCTCGACCTTGGTGACCGGCACCCCGGCCGCGGCGATCTTCGCGGCCGTCGACCCGGTCGAGACGAGCTGGACGCCCGCCGCGTGCAGCCCCTGCGCCAGCTCCTCCAGCCCGGACTTGTCATAGACGCTGACCAGCGCGCGGCGGATGGGCCGCTGCGTACCTTCGGTGGCGGTCACGAGATACGTACCTTTCGTCCCTCAATGCGGTAGCCGTGCCGGGCCAGACGCCCCACGACCTCGACGAGCAGCGATCGCTCGACTTCCTTGATGCGCTCATGCAGCGCGGATTCGTCGTCCTCGTCCCGGATCTCGACCACGCCCTGGGCGATGATCGGGCCGGTGTCGACCCCGTCGTCGACGAAGTGGACGGTGCATCCGGTGACCTTCGCGCCGTACGCGAGCGCGTCGCGCACGCCATGGGCACCGGGAAAACTCGGCAGCAGCGCCGGGTGGGTGTTGACCGTGCGGCCGCCGAAGCGGGCGAGGAACTCCTTGCCCAGGATCTTCATGAAGCCGGCCGAGACCACCAGATCGGGCTCGTGCGCGGCGGTCGCCTCGGTGAGCGCCGCGTCCCAGTCCGCCCGGCTCCCGTAGTCCTTGACCCGGCAGACGAAGGTGGGCAGCCCGGCGGCCGCGGCACGCTCCAGGCCCGCGATGGCACCCCGGTCGGCCCCGACGGCCACGATCTCGGCGCCGTACTCCGCCGGACCGAGATCGGCGATGGCGTCCAGCAGCGCCTGCAGATTCGTCCCGGAACCGGAGACGAGAGCGACGATGCGGGCCGGCCGCCCCGTCGGGGTCACGCCCGGTACCTGGGGGGCGGAGGGCTGCTGGGCGGGGGGTGGGGAGGAAGCCACGGCGGGGCTCTTTTCCGATCTCGCGTGCTTTGTGTGGTCGTACAAGACTGCGGGTGCCGCAGATCCGGGGAACCCTACGAAGGCGCCGACCGTCAGCAACGATACCGGCACACCGCGCGGCCCCCACGGGACGGGGGCGGGCACGGGAGGTAGCGTCGGGCGTAAGACTGCATGCAGTTCGTGATAACCCGGCGCCGGCGCGAAGGCCCGCGCGCGGACGAGACAAGGGGAAGACGCACTCCTGATGACGGACCGACGCCGCCGCGCGGCCCTCCTGCTCCCTCAGCCCGCGACCGCCCCCGGGGCGGTGCTGCTGCGCGACCGCAAGTCGTCGTCCTCGTCCCCGGAGCCCGCCGCACCGGACTCCCCGAACGCCGACCGGGACGACAACCCGTTCGCCCCGCCGCCGCCCGACGCCCCCGACCAGGAGTGGCGCCCCCGCCGCCCCGCGCAGACGCCGGAGCACCACGACGGCGACGAGGGCGAGCCGCGGCAGGACGAGTCGACGCCGCGCTGGGGCAGCCAGTGGAGCCCCCGGCAGCCGGGCCGGCAGAGCGGCGGCTTCGGCACCCGCCCGGGCGGCCGCAACGGCCAGCAGGGCGGCGGCACCGGCAACTCCGGCAACTCCGGCGGGCTGCGCTGGGACCCCACCGACCCCGCCCAGCGCCGGGCGCGCTTCGCGCTGCTCGCGGGGATGTGGGCATTCTTCTGCGTGCTGTTCAGCCTGCCGGAGCTCGCCCTGCTGCTGGGCGCGCTGGCGCTCTACTGGGGCATCAGCTCGCTGCGCGCCAAGCCGAACACCGCGAAGGCCGACGCCGCGGCCACCACCGCCGCCATAGAAGGCCGCCCCGCCCCGGACGCCCGGCCGGGAGGCGCCCCCACCTCGCCGGGCAGCACCCGGCCGCAGGTCACCGCGGCGATCGCGGGCCTGGTCACCGCCTCCCTGGCGCTGATGATGGTCGCCGCCACCTTCACCGTGCAGATCGTCTACCGCGACTACTTCACCTGCGTGGACGACGCCCTCACCCAGTCCGCCGGAAAGTCCTGCGAACAACTGCTGCCGCGCGAACTGCGCCCGCTGCTGAGCACGGGTACGGAGCGGTAGGGCTCGCGTTCGGGCTCGCGGTAGGGCTCGCGTGGGGGCAGGGCTGTGGTGGGGCCGTGGTTCCGTGGGCCGTGGTTCCGTGGGCCGGGAGGGGTCTCCTGCTTGCCGTGGATGCGCCGGTCCGGCTGAGTCCGGCCGTGCGGTAAGGGCCGGACTCAGCCGTTCGGGGTGACGGGGGTGGCGGGGGTGGCGACCGGTTCCCCGGTGGAGGGTTCGGGGACGGCCGGGATCGCCGCGGCGGACGATTCCACGGCGGACGGTGGTGCGTCTGCCGGGTCGGCGGCCGGGAGGGCGTCGTCGGCGGGGGCGGTCTCGTCGGCCCTGGGGACGGTCTCGTCGCTGTTCGGGGCGGCGGCGTCGGCTCGCGGGGCGGCAGCCTCGGCGGCAGGGGGCGTCGCGTCGCCGTCGTCCGTACGGTCGGCCTTGCCCTCGCCCGAAGCCCGGCCATCGCCCGTGGTGGCCTGACCCTTGCCGCTGCCCTTGCCGGGGCAGGTGTCCTCGTCCCGCGGTCTCCGTCGGCCCGTGTGCCGGTGCCAGGCCCGTAGTCCGATCGCGCCGGGGATGCCGGTCAGGGCGGTCCAGGCCGCCGCCGCGAGGCCCGTGCGCCACCAGCTCGGGCCGAAATCGGCGAGCGCGCCGGTGCCCAGCGCACCGCCCGAGAGACCCGCGAGCACCGCCGCGATCACACCGCAGAGGCCGGCACCCAGGGCCGCCGCGCAGGCGGTCGTCCACCACGTCCAGGGGAGTTCCGGGGCGTCGGGCGCCGCCGTCGCGGGACGGGTCACGAAGCGGGCGACCGAGCGGGCCAGCAGCGCCCCCGCGACCAGGGGCACCACGACCGCCGCCCAGGTCAGCGGGTTTCCCGGGCCGGCGTCCGGCAGCCCCCCGAGCAGCGGCAGCTGCGGCAGCGCCGGGTGGGCCGAGGTGCCCAGCGGGCCGACCGCACTGCCCGCGCCGACCGTGAAACCCGGGCCGAGTCCGTAGGCGGCGCCCCAGACGGCCGCGTTCGGGAGCAGGACCAGGCACAGCAGCAGGACCGTGGCGCGGCTCGCCCAGTCGGGCGCCAGCTGGAGCAGGTCCTGACGCACCCGGCCCGCGTGCAGGCCGAGGGAGAGCAGGGTGAGCAGGGCGCCGGAGACCAGCAGGCCGCCGAGCGCGGCACCGGCGGCGCGCTGCGCGGCGGCGAACCGGGGGCCGGCGAAGAGGCCGCGGACCCCGTCCGGCACCGCGGCCACCGCGCGCAGGGCCCAGGCGGGCAGCAGGTCGGCGCCGGGGTGCCGCAGCAGGTACCAGCCCGTCCCGCCGAGCGTGGCGACCGCGGTGGCCGGGACGAACGCCAGCGCGCTCAGCGGCTCGGCGCTCAGCTCCCCGGCGGAGGCGTAGATCAGCACCGCGGCCGCGATCAGCAGGTAGCCGGTGAGCAGTGCGCCGAGCAGGGTGCGCGGCACGACCGCCGGGACGGGTCCCGTACCGGCGCCGAGGTCCGGACCGGGGGCGGTGCGGCCGTCCGTCGCGGTCGCCAGGGTGTGGCGGGCGGCTCGGTGGAGCAGCCAGACCGGGAGGGCGGCGAGCAGCAGCGGGGTCACGGCGACCGGGGCGGCGAGGCGGCCCGTGGTGCGTACGAGGTCCCCGCCGTGCGCCATCAGCCACAGGTCGGCGGCCAGGTGGAGGGCCCGTGAGGGGCCGCTGTCGGGGGCCGGGGAGGCGACCCACAGCAGCAGCACGGCGACCGCCAGCGCGCCGAGGCCGAGTCCGGCGGCGGTCACGCCGCCGAGGAAGGCCGCGCCGATCGCGGAGGAGCGCTGCGCGGCGGCTCGGCCGTGCGAGGAGAACGTAGGGCCACGATCGGTCGGCTGGCTCACGCGGCCATGCTGCCAATAACTGACGTTTCATCCCCGCACTGGCGATATGCCCGACGTGTCGCGCCGGATCCCGTGACGCGGTTTTCCACACTGCTGTGTATGACCCAGCGCGAGCAGGCCGCCGCCGCCTTCGACGACCTCCACACCCGGCACGCAGCAGCGCTGATGCGGCAGACCTACCTGCTCACCGGGCGGCCGTGGCTCGCCCGGCGGGCCGTGGAACAGGGCTTCCGGCTGGCCTGGCAGCGCTGGCCGCAGGTCGCGGTGGACCCCGATCCGGCCGGGTGGGTGCGGGCAGCCGCCTACGAGTACGCGCTGAAACCGTGGCACCGGCTGTGCCCGGGGCTGCGGACCGCCCGCACGCCGCGGCAGTTCGCGGCGACCGGCGACCCCGCGGACCGGGCGCTGCTGCGCGCGCTGCTGAGCCTGCCCGCCCCCTACCGGCGGGCGCTGCTGCTGCACGACGGGGTCGGGCTGGGGCTCTACGAGACCGCCGCGGAGATCGAGGCGAGCACGCCGGCCGCGGCCGGGCGGCTGACCCATGCGCGCGAGCGGATCGCCGCGCGGCTGCCGGAGCTGGGGCTCGACGGGCATCCGCCGGTGCGTCAGGGGGAGCTGCTGCGGACCCGGTTCACCGCACTGACGGCCGCTCAGCAGGTGACGCCCACCGCCGCGGAGCGGGTACGCAGCGACGCCGAACGCAGCGGTCTGCGGACCACGCGGGCGGGGTTCGGGCTGGCCGGGGCGTTCGTGCTGGTGCTGCTGGTGATGATGATCGCGACGCCGGACCACTACACGCCGTCGCCGCACAAGCCCCTGGCGACCGCCCCGCAGATCCGCGTCTCACCGTCCGGGCGCCGTGGCACCCACGCGGACTTCGAGAAGACGGACACCGGGAAGGCGGACGTCGGCAAGGCGGGCGCCAGGAAGGCGGACGCCAGAAAGACGAGCCGCAGGAAGCCGCCCCGCAAGAAGCACCGCGACGCCGGCGTGCGGAAGCTGCTGCGTGAGCTCCGTGAGGCCCGGCTGGCGCCCGACGTCCGGTAGGCGGGCCGGTCCCGCCCCGGAAACGCGACACCGCCGGACCCTGGCGCCACGAGGGCGCGGGTCCGGCGGTGTCGAGGGCGGTGGCCGTCAGGAACGGGGTACGTCCCCTTCGGCGCGGGCGCCGGGAGGCAGTCAGCCGCCGAGGATCTCGCGGGCCAGCCGCGCGGTCTCCGACGGGGTCTTGCCGACCTTGACGCCGGCGGCCTCCAGGGCCTCCTTCTTCGCCTGGGCGGTGCCGGAGGAGCCGGAGACGATGGCGCCGGCGTGGCCCATGGTCTTGCCCTCGGGCGCGGTGAAGCCCGCGACGTAGCCGACGACCGGCTTGGAGACGTTGGCCTTGATGAAGTCGGCCGCACGCTCCTCGGCGTCGCCGCCGATCTCACCGATCATCACGATCAGGTCGGTGTCGGGGTCCGCCTCGAACGCCTGGAGGGCGTCGATGTGGGTGGTGCCGATGACCGGGTCGCCACCGATGCCGACGGCCGACGAGAAGCCGATGTCGCGCAGCTCGTACATCATCTGGTAGGTCAGCGTGCCGGACTTCGACACCAGACCGATACGGCCGGGCTTGGTGATGTCGCCCGGGATGATGCCGGCGTTGGACTGGCCGGGGGTGATCAGGCCGGGGCAGTTCGGGCCGATGATCCGGGTCTTGTTGCCCTTGGCCTTGGCGTACGCCCAGAAGGCGGCGGAGTCGTGCACCGCGATGCCCTCGGTGATCACGACGGCCAGCGGGATCTCGGCGTCGATCGCCTCGACGACGGCGGCCTTGGCAAAGGCCGGCGGCACGAAGAGGACGGACACGTCGGCGCCGGTCTTCTCCATCGCCTCGGCGACGGAGCCGAAGACGGGCACGTCGGTGCCGTCGAAGTCGACGCTGGTGCCGGCCTTGCGCGGGTTCACACCGCCGACGATGTTGGTGCCGTCACCGAGCATCAGCTTGGTGTGCTTCATGCCAGTGGCACCGGTCATGCCCTGGACGATGACCTTGCTTTCCTTGGTCAGGAAGATAGCCATGGTTGTTGTGTCCTCGTCCTTTACTTAGCAGCCAGCTCGGCGGCCTTGTCGGCCGCGCCGTCCATGGTGTCCACGCGCTGCACCAGCGGGTGGTTGGCCTTCGACAGGATCTCGCGGCCGAGCTCCGCGTTGTTGCCGTCGAGGCGCACGACCAGGGGCTTGTTGACGTCCTCGCCCTTGGACTTGAGCAGCTCCAGGGCCTGGACGATGCCGTTGGCGACCTCGTCGCACGCGGTGATGCCACCGAAGACGTTGACGAACACGGACTTGACGTCCGGGTCGCCGAGGATGATCTCCAGGCCGTTCGCCATGACCTCGGCGGAGGCGCCGCCGCCGATGTCGAGGAAGTTGGCGGGCTTGACGTTGCTGTGCTTCTCGCCGGCGTAGGCGACGACGTCCAGGGTGCTCATGACGAGACCCGCGCCGTTGCCGATGATGCCGACCTGGCCGTCGAGCTTGACGTAGTTCAGGCCCTTGGCCTTGGCAGCGGCCTCGAGCGGGTTGGCCGCGTCCTTGTCCTCCAGGGCCTCGTGCTCCGGCTGGCGGAACTCGGCGTTCTCATCCAGGGACACCTTGCCGTCGAGGGCGATGACGTCACCGCTGGCGACCTTGGCGAGCGGGTTGACCTCGACGAGGAGCGCGTCCTCGGCGACGAAGGTCTTCCACAGCGTCACCATGACGTCGGCGACCTTCTCGGCGACCTCGGCCGGGAACTTCGCCTGGGCGACGATCTCGCGGGCCTTCTCGATCGTGACGCCCTCGTTGGCGTCGACCGGGACCTTCGCGAGCTCGTCGGGGCGGGTCGCCGCGACCTCTTCGATGTCCATGCCGCCGGCGACGGAGGCCATGGCCAGGAAGGTGCGGTTGGTGCGGTCGAGGAGGTACGAGACGTAGTACTCCTCGGCGATCTCCGGAGCGGTCTCGGCGATCATCACCTTGTGGACCGTGTGGCCCTTGATGTCCATGCCCAGGATCTGACCGGCCTTCTCGACCGCGTCGTCCTCGCTGGTGGCCAGCTTCACGCCGCCGGCCTTGCCGCGGCCACCGACCTTCACCTGCGCCTTGACGACCGACTTGCCGCCCAGCCGCTGGGTCGCCTCGCGCGCCGCCTCAGGCGTGTCGATGACTTCACCGGCCAGCACCGGTACACCGTGCTTGGCGAAGAGGTCCCTCGCCTGGTACTCGAACAGGTCCACGCGCGTCCGTCCCTTGTCTTCTCAGAATCGCCGTAGTGATCGCGGTTCGTTCGTCTGCGATGGGCGTGCCGCGAAGGGCAACGTGACGGCGCTGTCACTGAGGGAGGCGTACACGGTGACCGGATACGCGGCATGTCCGTCCCGCAGGTTATCGCCGCTGGACGTGCGGCCCTAAATCGCAGATCACACTCCAGCGGTGATTACCATCACAGATCTTTTGGCCAAGTTACGCCTTCTCGGGATTTCTGCATGTCGTCGGCCGGTTTGTCGTGAGGTGGCTTGTCCGGGGCGGGATTGTCCGGAGGGGTGCCCCCCGGGGGGCCGGAGGGTGTCCGGGGGGGGGACCGGAGGGCGTCCGGGGGCCGGGGTGCCCGGGGGCCTGGGCGGTTGCGGGCGGTGCCGGGCGGAGGGCGTCGGGACGTACCGCCCGTGGGCCGTCGGCCGGACGACGACCCGCGGGCGAGGGCCCGGCCCGGCGAAGACCCCGACACCCCGCGGCCCGTTGTCACTCGGCGGACGGGCTCACGTCGCGCATCCGCCGCGATCTCCTCCCGGTACGCCTCTGTGCGCCCCGGCTCCGGCGATTCCGGTTCCGGTGGCGCGGGAATCCGTAAGGGCAGGGGAATCCATGGGGTCACGGGAATCCGGGGACGCGGGAATCCGTAGGGGCACCCGAATCGCGCCGCACCGAAATCCACGGCGCCGTCGCCTCGCCCCGCACCCAGCGGGCCTCCGCAGGCGGGTCGGAAAGACCGCTTGACCCTTCAACTTCGCGCTGCAGACACTGTCTTGACCATCCACGGGTACACAGGCACCAGGAGCCACACCCACTTCAGGCACTGCCGGCTTCGTCCCGCTTCCCCCTTTCTCGCTTTCCCGGACCCCTCTCACCCGGCGCCGGGAGCGACCTACGGCGCGGCGGGTCCGGCGCCGGGCAGGGCACAGACCACCGCGGCGGCCGAAGCCGCGGTCGACGTAGGAGGTACGGCCGATGGCCACTCCCCTGACCGCGAGCAAGCTGATCGCGGCGCTGCGCGACGAGGGCCTGGTGGTCCACGAGGTCCGCGACTGGCGCGAGCACAACCGGAACTCCAAGGGCCCCTGGGGACCGACGCACGGCGTGATGCTGCATCACACCGCCACCCAGGGCACCGACAGCTCGGTGAACCTGTGTTACGACGGGCGCTCCGACCTGCCGGGGCCGCTGTGCCACGGCGTGATCGACAAAGCGGGCGAGGTCCACCTCGTCGGCAACGGCCGCGCCAACCACGCCGGACTCGGCGACGCCGACGTCCTGCGCGCGGTGATCAACGAGGACTCGCCCCTGCCGCCGGACAACGCCGCGGACACCGACGGCAACCGCTACTTCTACGGCTTCGAATGCATCAACCTCGGCGACGGCAAGGACCCTTGGCCCACGGAGCAGCGGGTCGCGATGGAGAAGGCCGCGGCGGCGATCTGCCGGGCGCACGGCTGGACCGAGCGCTCGGTGATCGGGCACCTCGAATGGCAGCCGGGGAAGGTCGATCCGCGGGGCGCCGGAGTCGGGATGGACGACCTGCGGGGCCGGATCAAGAAGCGGCTGGCGAAGCCGCCGGAGGGCTCGCCGGAACCGCAGCAGCCGGCGTACGAGCCCTTCCCCGGCCAGGCGTTCTTCCGGACCGGGGCCCGCAGTCCGGTGATCACGGCGATGGGCGAGCGGCTGGTGGCCGAGGGCTGCGGCCATTACGAGGTCGGCCCCGGCCCGGAGTGGACGGAGGCGGACCGGACGTCGTACGCGGCCTGGCAGCGCAAGCTCGGCTTCCACGGCAAGGACGCGGACGGGGTGCCGGGGAAGGTCAGCTGGGACCGCTTGCGGGTGCCGAAGTCGTAGGCGGGGGTGCCGGATTGGCGTGGGGTGTGGGGTGTAGGACGTGGGGCGGGCGTGGGGCGTGGGGCTGGTGCCGTCCGGCAAGGGGGCGGTCCTGCGGTCCGGGCGCTGCTCCGCACGGCCGTGGCACGGAAAACACCAAAGCCGGGCGGTCCTCCCCCACAGAGGACCGCCCGGCTGTTCATGGGTGTTCCGGCGTCGGCCGCCGCCGCGGCCGATCGACCGGTGGTGTCGGCCTGGGGCCTCAGACCGCCTGGACCGGCAGGGCCGGGAGCGCCGGCAGGGCCGGGATGTTGGCGGCGTTGGTCAGGTCGGCCAGGTTGGCGGGCACGGCCGGGGCGGCGACGGCGTCGGCCAGGCGGGCCGGGACGGCGTCGGTCACGTGGGCCGGGACGACGTCGGTCACGTGGGCGGGCACGGCGGGCACGGCCGGAACCGCGTCCGTCACGTGGGCCGGAACCGCGGGCACCGACGGAACGGCCGGGACGGCGGGGACGGCCGGGACGGCGGGGACTGCGGGAACGGCCGGGACGGCCGGCAGGGACTTGACCGGGGTCAGGCCCTGCACGCCGGCGACGGCCTTGCCTGCGGTGCCCTGGGCGTCGGTCGCCACCACGGCCGTCAGGCCCTGCGCGAACGGGGTGACGTCGGCGGCGGCGCCCCCGGCGAAGGCCACGGCGTCGGTCGCCCTGCCCTGCACGAACGGCACCGCGTCGGCGGCCACACCCTGGGCGAACGGCACCGCGTCGGCTGCGGCACCCCGCACGAACAGCTGCGCCTGGCCGCCGACCGTGAGCACGAACGGGGTCGCCTGGCCGGCCGCGTCACCCGCGAGGTGACCGGCACCGCCGACCGCGCCCTGCGCGACCGGAACGACCTTCACGACGACCCGGCGGGCGACGGGCGGCAGCACGTCGGAGGCCGCCTGGTCCACGGCCGGACGGGCGGTGGCCAGGGCACCCTGCGCCTGCTTCGTCAGCTGCTCGGGGCGTACGCCCGCACCGGCGAGACCGGCGAGCAGGTTGTCGGCCGAGCCCGGAGCCTTGGGCAGCGCGGGGGCCTTGGGCAGCGCCGGGGTGGCGGGCAGGCCCTGGGGCAGGCCGCCGGGGAGGTGGGCGGAGGGGACGCCGGGGGTGGCGGGCAGCGACGGAACGGCGGGCAGCGTGCCGTTCGTGAGGCGGCCCGCGGTGCCGAGGTCCGCGGTCTTCGCCGCCTTCTTGACGGTCTTGACGGCCTTCTTGGCCTTCTTCAGGCCGGCGGCCTTCCGCACCTCACCGGTCTTCGGCAGGCCGGCGCCGTGGGCCTGCTTCTGCACGCCGTCCACCGCACCGGTGACGTCGCCGACCTGCGGCAGCTTGCCGGTGGGCAGGTCCTGGGCGGACACGTCGCCGCCGAGCGCGCCGGTGGCCTTGCCCGCCGTCTCCTTGGCGGTCGTGGTGACGGACTTCGCCGTCTTCGTCACGGTGCCGGCCACGCCACCGGCGGGCAGCTGCCCGGCGGTGTCGGTCACCGTCCCGGTGGCCGGCAGGTCCGAACCGACGGGCAGCTCGGCGGCGTTGGCGGCGACGGAGCCGAGGGCCCACAGGCCGGTGGCGGCAGCGGCGACGACGATGGAACGGCGGATGTTGGAGCGCATGGAGGTGAAGTCCTTCGAATTCAAAAAGGGGTGAAAGGGCAGACCTGTCCCGCCCCCGCGCGGCAGGTCAGTTACAGACGCGGAGCGGTCTGCCCTAGCCCGGGAATTCGAGGATGTCTTCGGCACGCCGACGCGTCGGAGCGCCATCGGCCGTGCGGACGCCACCGGGCAGCAGCCGGAAGCGCAGGGAGTCCGCCGGGGAGGCGGCGTGCTGGTCCCCGGCACGGGGACCGTGGCCGTCGCCGGCGGTGTGCGGGGCAGGCGTCATCGGGGCCTGCGGGCACGGGCCCGGAAGGCCGTCATGGCCCGGGGCGTGCTGCTCGTGGGCGGCGGCCGAGGGGTGCCCGGCGGCCGGCAGGGCCAGGCCCTCGACGAGGTGCGACGGCTGGGCGGCGGGCGCGTCGGCAGCCTGGCCAGCGGTGCGCTGACCGGCCGTCGGGACGTCGCCCTGCGCACCGCCGTGCTGGTGCCGCTCGCCGTCTCCGGGGCGCGTGGTGTCCGCACCGGACGGGAGGTGCACGGGCAGCGCGGCGCCTGCCGAGTCCCCGACCTCCCGCACGACGCGGCTCACCGGTCCGGTGACCCGGCCGGTGACCGGCGCGGCCTGCTCTGCGGCGGGCCGTACGGTCTTCGCCACCGCGCCGGACGCGGCGTGGGTGCGCTCGGCGAGCTTCGCGCCGGACGCCTTGCCCCGCCGTTCGAGGGCGGAGCCGGAGCCCCGCAGGCGGGTCGCCGCCCCGTCCCGGGTGGCGGCCCGGTCCGGGGTGGACGCCTCGGCCGCGGCCTTGGCCGGGGCGGAGGCCCCGGTCAGGTCCGCACTCCGCGTGCGGTCCGCGGCATGGGCGCCGGGACCGAAGGCGAAGCCGAGGGCGACAAAGCCCACCAGGAAGAGCCCGGCCAGCAGCGCACGCCGCGCGACCACCGTGCGCGACAGGCGCACGGCGGCAGGCAGGGCGAACACAGCAGACAAGGAGGGACCTTCCCCTACGGACGGGGACAGCCGGGCCAGGCGGCCTCGGCGTCACGCGCGTCGCGGGCGATCGAGCGATGGCCTGATCCTTGCACGAGGTGCCAGGTGCCGCGCAACTCCCCCCGGGGGTCCTGTCACCGTTGCTCCGCCATGTCCGGTATGGGCAGCGGCCGCTTCTCGATCGCGGCCGCCATCACGTCGGGAAACAGGTCCGGGGTGCAGGCGAACGCCGGTGCGCCCAGGGCCGCGAGGGCCGCCGCGTGGTCCCGGTCGTAGGCGGGCGCCCCCTCGTCGGAGAGGGCGAGCAGCGTCACGAACTGCACGCCGGACGCCTTCATCGCCGCGACCCGCTTGAGCATCTCGTCCCGGATGCCGCCCTCGTAGAGGTCGCTGATGAGGACGACGACGGTTTCGGTGGGGCGGGTGATGCGGGACTGGCAGTAGGCGAGCGCACGGTTGATGTCCGTGCCGCCGCCGAGCTGGGTGCCGAAGAGGACGTCGACCGGGTCGTCCAGTTGGTCCGTCAGGTCGACGACCGCGGTGTCGAAGACGACGAGCCGGGTGTCGAGGGCCCGCATGGAGGCGAGCACCGCGCCGAACACCGAGGCGTAGACGACCGAGGCGGCCATCGAACCGGACTGGTCGATGCAGAGCACCACGTCCTTCTTCACCGACTGCGCCGCCCGGCCGTAGCCGATCAGCCGCTCGGGCACGACCGTGCGGTACTCGGGGAGGTAGTTCTTGAGGTTCGCCCGGATCGTGCGGTCCCAGTCGATGTCGCGGTGGCGCGGCCGGCTGATCCGGGCGGAGCGGTCCAGGGCGCCGGTGAGGGTGGCGCGGGTGCGCTGCGCCAGCTTCTTCTCCAGCTGCTCGACGACCTTGCGGACGACGGCGCGGGCGGTCTCCTTGGTGGTCTCCGGCATGACCTTGTTGAGCGAGAGCAGGGTGCCCACCAGGTGCACATCCGCCTCGACGGCCTCCAGCATCTCCGGCTCCAGCAGCAGCACGGACAGCCCCAGCCGGTCGATGGCGTCGCGCTGCATCACCTGCACCACGGACGACGGGAAGTACGTACGGATGTCGCCGAGCCAGCGGGCCACCCCGGGCGCCGAGGCCCCGAGCCCCGCCGACCGCCGGCCGCCGGTCCCGTTGGCGCCGTTGGCCTTCTCCCGGCCGTAGAGCGAGGCCAGCGCCCCGTCCATCGCCGCGTCCCGCCCCCGGAGTTCACACCCCGTCCCGTCCGCCCCACCCCCACCGAGCACCATCCGCCACCGCCGCAGCCGCTCGGGGTCGGGGGTGGGGGCCGGGGCAGTGGTCGCGAGGGTGGTGGTCGGGTCCGGTGTCGTGCGGGTCATGTCCGTGCCCCCGTGAGGTCGTCGGCCGGTCGGTTGGTGTCCGGGTGTGCGTCAGGCGGGGCGTGGCCGGGCTGGTCGCACGGGCCGAGCGGCGCGTGGCCCGGCGCGGCGCCGACGCGATGGGGCGCGATGCCCGATCCGTCGCCCGGTGCGTCACCCGGCCTGTCGCCCGGCCTGTCGCCCGGGGCGTCGCCCGACACCTCGGCAGGCTCGTCGTCGAAGCCGTGCGCTCCGATGCCCAGGAGCATCCGCAGGGTGGGCAGGACGGCGGCGGCGCGGTCGCGGTCCAGGCCGGGGCCGAAGCCGGGCGCCGCGGCGTCCGGCGGGTCGCCTGCCGGGTGGCGGGACGGGGCCGTGGGGCCGCGCCGGACGAGTTCCCCGAGGGTGCGCCGCACGCCGGTTTCGTACTCCGCGAAGGTCCGGCGCAGCAGCGGCAGGACGTCCGTGAACGCGGCGTCCGGCACCCCGGTCAGCCAGCCGTCGACCAGCGTCAGCAGCCGTGCGTCATGGACCAGCAGCATGCCGCCGTCCCCGCCGCCGACGAACCCCTCGATCCAGCCGGCGGCGTCGGTGGGCGGGGTGCCCGGCGAGAGGGCGAGCCGCATCAGGCGCTCGGCTCCGCCGTCGCCCAATTCGCCCTCGTCCAGCAGGAGTCTGGCCGCCCGTCCGCGGATCAGACCCGGTACCGCGTCGCGTGCGCTCACCGCCCGCAGCACCCCGGTCCACCGCGCCCGCAGGTCCTGGGGTCCGGGGCGCTGCCCGGCCTCCGGCCGGCCGAGGAGGCCGACGGCCTGGTGGGTGGCGTCGAGATGAGCGCGCCTTTCGGCGGCCCCGTCGGCGTCCAGGCCCAGGCAGGCGGGCGGCAGTCCGACGAAGACCCGCTCGGCCAGGCCCGTCGCCACCTCGCGCAGCGCCGCAGCGTCCGTGCCGCGCACATCGCCGTAGCGCACGGACCGGACGAGGGCGGGCAGCGCCTGGGCGAGGTGCCCCACGTCCGCGTCGAGTGCGGCGCGGTCCGACAGGGCCCGCATCACCACCACGAGGGCGTCGGGGAGTCCGGCCAGCAGGCAGCGCTCGGCGAGCGCCGTGACCCCGGCGAGCGCGGCCGCCTCCGACGCCTCGGACGCGGCCTTGGCCGTGGCGGCCGCCCGTACGGTCGTGCCCCAGATGCCGGCTTCCGCGACCCGCACCGAGAGTTCGGGCTCCCAGCACAGCCGCCAGGTCTCCCGGAAGGTGCCGGTGCTGCCGCGGGAGTGGCAGGGCTCGCCCCAGGGGATGCCGAGCAGCCGGAGGCGGTGCAGCAGGCGGCTGCGGCCGGCGTCGGTCTCCTTGCGCAGGTCCAGCTCCAGTTCCCGTTCCCGGGCCTCGGGCTTGAGCCGCAGGGTGCGCTGGCTGCGGGCGATGTCCCGTTGCAGCGGCACCGCGGGGGCGTCCTCCGGGACCTCGCCCAGCACCTCGCCCACCACCAGCCGGTCGTGGATCAGCGAGGACGGCGCGTCGGTGCCGTCCCCCATGACGGCCCGGACGGCGTCGTCGAGTTCGGTCAGCCCGGCCAGCGGGCGGCCCCGTACCGTGGCCAGCCCCTCGGCGAGCCGCACCGCTTCGATGACATGCGCCGACGAGACGGCGTAGTCCTCCTCCCTGAGCAGCCCGGCGACCTTGGTCAGCCAGCGTTCCACGGGGCGGTCGGGGGCGCTGAAGAGGTGGCCGTACCAGCCCGGTGAGGCGATGCCGGCGCCGTAGCCGCTGTGGCGGGAGAGCCGCCGGTGCGTCCAGGGCACCCAGGTCACCGCCACCTTCACCTTCGGCAGGCCCTTGAGGAGCCGCCGGTCGGCGGCCATGGTGGTGCGCCGCGCCAGGGCGGGTACATGCCAGGCGCCGCACACCACGGCGATGTCGTCCCCGAACTCCCGCCGGGCGGCGCGCAGTCGCAGCCGCATATGGGCCTCGCGCACCGGGTCGCGGTCATGTCCGCCGTCGCCGTACGCCTCGCGCAGCGCGCCCATGGCCTCGGCCAGCGCCGCGAACGGGGCCAGCGCATCGGTTCCGGAACCCTCTCCGGCCCCGCCCCCGCGGTGCTCGACGACGTCCTCCCACCAGCGCTCGGGATCGTCGTACCCGGCCGCCTCGGCCAGCGCCCGGATCGGATCGACCCGCACATCGGCCTCGCCGGGAGCTTCGCCGGCAGCCTCATCAGGAACCGCGTCCTGCTCCTGCCCGACAGCCCCCTCCCCCTTGTCTGCCTTATCTGCCTTGTCTGCCTTGTCTGCCTTGCCCGTCTCCCCCGTCTCTTCCGTCTCTTCCGTCTCCCCCTTCTCGTCCTTCCCGTCCTTCCCGTCCTTCTCCTCCGCCGCCAAGGAGTGCGCCGCGGGGAGGTCGATGAAGCGGACGGGGACGCCGTGCTCAAGGGCCCAGCGCATCGCCACCCACTCCGGGGAGAACTCGGCCAGCGGCCAGAACGCCGCGCGGCCGGGGTCGTCCTGCGCATGGGCGAGCAGGGCGACGGGCGGACGCATGTCCTCCTGGGCGGCCAGCGGCACCAGCGCGTCCGCCTCCGGGGGCCCCTCGATCAGGACCGCGTCCGGGGTGCTCTGGTCGAGGGCGGCGCGCACCGCCCGCGCCGAGCCGGGGCCGTGGTGCCGCACCCCGAGCAGCACCGGCCCGGTCATGCGCTCACCTCACGGCAGGCGCGGTAGAAGTCCTTCCAGCCGTCGCGCTCGCGCACCACGGTTTCGAGGTACTCCTGCCATACGACCCGGTCCGCCGCCGGATCGCGGACCACGGCTCCCAGGATGCCCGCGGCCACGTCGCCGGAGCGCAGCACACCGTCACCGAAGTGGGCGGCCAGCGCCAGCCCGTTGGTCACCACCGAGATGGCCTCGGCCGTGGAGAGGGTGCCGGAGGGCGACTTGAGCTTGGTACGGCCGTCGGACGTGAGGCCGGCCCGCAGCTCTCGGAAGACCGTGACGACGCGGCGGATCTCGTCCAGCCCCTCCGGTCCGCCCGGGAGGTCCAGCGAGCGGCCGATCTGCTCGACCCGGCGCGAGACGATGTCCACCTCTTCGTCCGGGGTCGCGGGCAGCGGCAGGACGACGGTGTTGAAGCGGCGGCGCAGGGCGCTGGAGAGTTCATTGACCCCGCGGTCGCGGTCGTTGGCGGTGGCGATCAGATTGAACCCGCGGACGGCCTGCACCTCCTGCCCCAGCTCCGGGATGGGCAGGGTCTTCTCCGACAGGACCGTGATGAGGGTGTCCTGGACGTCGGCGGGGATACGGGTCAGTTCCTCGACGCGCGCGGTCATGCCCTGTGCCATCGCGCGCATCACCGGACTGGGCACCAGCGCCTCGCGGCTGGGGCCGTTCGCGAGCAGCTGGGCGTAGTTCCAGCCGTAGCGGATCGCCTCTTCGGGGGTGCCGGCCGTGCCCTGGACGAGCAGGGTGGAGTCGCCGCTGACGGCCGCCGCCAGGTGCTCGGACACCCAGGTCTTCGCGGTGCCGGGTACGCCGAGCAGGAGCAGGGCGCGGTCCGTCGCGAGGGTCGTCACGGCGACCTCGACGATCCGGCGCGGGCCGACGTACTTGGGTGTGATGACCGTACCGTCCGCGAGCGTGCCGCCGAGGAGGTAGGTCGCGACCGCCCACGGCGAGAGCCGCCAGCGCTCGGGCCGCGGCCGGTCGTCGGCCGCCGCGAGGGCCTTGAGTTCCGTCGCGAAACTGTCCTCGGCGTGCGGCCGCAGCGCGTCGGCGCCGGTGGTGTGCGGCGTCGTCCCACCGCTCGGATTGATCTCGTCGTCCGTCGTCGTGAAGCTCTTCTCGGACATGGTTCCCCCTCGTCGCAACATGTGCGGCCGGACCCGGAAATCCCTGCGGCCGCTTGCGATGACAAGCCTGCACCACGCCACTGACAATCCCCCGAAAAACCCATCCTGAGCTGCGAGTTCACCGTCGGCGACGGCGATTGTCAGTGGGGCGCCGTAGCGTCGGTGACATGAATCCGCAGGGGGAACGCTGGACGACGGATCAGGTGCTCGCACTGGCGCCTGACGAGGCTTCGCGCAAGGCGGGCGGCAAGCTCGCGGCGCCGGGACCGTGGTCGGAATCGGGCGCGGACGCGAGCGCGGTGTGGGGACAGTGCAAGGGCAGCGGCAAGAAGCCGTACCACACAGTCGTGGATCTCAACGGTCCCGCCTTCAAGTGCAGTTGCCCGAGCCGCAAGTTCCCGTGCAAGCACGCGCTGGGGCTGCTGCTGCTCTGGGCGGGCGGCGGCCCGGAGGTGGCGGCGGGGGAACCGGCGCAGTGGGCGGCCGAGTGGCTGGCCGGGCGCCGTGCGCGCGAGGAGCGGTCCGCCGGCCCGGCCCCGGGCGGCGGCGCCGCGTCGCGCGCGCCGGCCGACCCGGAGGCGGCGAAGCGGCGGGCGGAGCGCCGGATGCAGCGGATCGGCGCCGGTGCGACGGAACTGGAGCAGCGCCTGGAGGATCTGCTGCGGTCCGGGCTGGCCGCGGCCGGCCACGCCGGCGGCGGGCTCTCCCGGCCGGGCGGCGGCCCCGGCGGCTCCTGGGACGAGACGGCCGCCCGCATGGTCGACGCCCAGGCACCCGGGCTCGCCTCGCGCGTGCGGGAGCTGGGGGCGGCGGTGGCCTCCGGTCCCAACTGGCCGGCCAGGCTGCTGGAGGAGTGTGCCCTGCTGCACCTCCTCGACCAGGGGTTCCTCGGCATCGAACGGCTGCCGGCGCCCCTCGCGGCGACGGTCCGCTCGCGCGTCGGGCTGACCACGGACGCGGCGGATCTGCTGGCCGGCCCCGAGGCGACGACGGTCCGGGACCGCTGGCTGGTGCTCGCCCAACAGGACGCCGACGACGGCAGGTTGCTCACCCGCAAGATCTACCTGCGCGGCGAGCGGACCGGCCGGATGGCGCTGCACCTCTCCTTCGGCGCCAACAACCGCCCTCTGGACCTGGCCCTGCCGCCGGGCCTGGTGCTCGACGCGGACCTCGCCTACTACCCGGGCGCCCGCCCGCTGCGCGCCACCCTGGGCGAGCGGCACGCCCCGGCGGCCCCGGGGCCCGTACCGCCCGGCTGCGGCGTCGATGCCGCCCTGGCCGCGTACGGCGACGCGCTGCGCGACGACCCGTGGCTGGACTCCTGGCCGGTGGTCCTCTCCGAGGTCACCCCGGTCCCGGGCCCCGACGGCGAGAGCTGGCAACTGGCCGACGCGGACGGCGAGTCGGCGCTGCCGCTGGACCCGCGCTGCCTGGGCCGTACGAGCCTGTGGCAGCTGGCCGCCATATCGGGCGGCGCGCCGATCACGGTCTTCGGTGAATGCGGCCACCGCGGCTTCCTCCCGCTGACCGTATGGGACCCGTCCCCGGTGTCCCTGTGATCCAGGACCCCGCCGCCCCGCCGGCCACGGCCTCCCGCCACCCGCACACGCCGTCCACCACCGAGCCACCGAGGAAGGGCATGACGACCACCACCACGCCCACGTCACCCACGTACACCGGCCCCATCAGCCCGGCCGCGCCTGACAGTTCCGCCCCCACTCCGCCCGCCCCGACCTCCCCGGCTCCCTGGGACGAGCTGGTGAGCGCCGCGCTCCTCGGGACCGAGCGGCGCACGCCCCCGGTGGCGGTGCGCTCCGGGCAGGGCGCCGCGGCCGCACTGCTCGACGCGGCCGCGGTGAGCACGGTGCGCCGGCGCGCCGCGCTCCGCCCCGCACCCGCAGGTGAGCGCCCCGCCCCGGCCCCCGCCGACCCGCGGCCCCCGTTGCCGCCCGCCGCGCGCCGCCGGCTGTCGCTGCTGCTCGCCGACCGCGGCGGCGGTGGAGGCGGCAGCCGCCGCGGCACCGCCCCCGACCTCACCGAGCTGCTCCCCCAGTGGCTGGCCGCCGCCGGCGAGTACGGCTATCGCGCCCCCGAGGCGCTGCTGCCCGCACTCCTCGACGCCGCCCGCGCCCGTACGGACCTGCGGCCCGCCGCGCTGGCGCTGGCGGGGCCGCGCGCCCTGTGGCTGTCGCGGCTCAACGCCGAGTGGAAATTCGCTCTCCGGGGGATCGGCGGCCCGGCCGAGCTCTCCGGCGACGAGAGCCCCGACGGCGTGCAACGCCACTGGGGGGAGGGCTTGTTCGCCGAGCGGGTCGCCCTGCTGACCGCGCTGCGCCGCCAGGACCCACGGACCGGCCTGGCACTGCTTTCCACGACCTGGTCCACGGAGCGGGCCGAGGACCGCCTGATGTTCCTCGACTCGCTGCGCGAGGGCCTCTCCGCGACCGATGAGCCCTTCCTCGAACAGGCCCTGTCCGACCGCAGCCGCAACGTCCGCGCCACGGCCGCCGAGCTGCTCTCCACGCTCCCCGGGTCCGCCCTCGCGGCCCGGATGGCCCAGCGTGCGCGCACCTGCGTCGGCCCGGACCGTACGGCGGGTGCGCCGGCGATCACCGTGGAGGCGCCCCACGAGTGCGACGCGGGCATGCAGCGGGACGGCATCGCGCCCAAACCGCCCGCCGGGCGCGGCGAACGGTCCTGGTGGCTGGGCCAGTTGGTGGAGGCGGCCCCGCTGGACGGCTGGCACGGCCGGTTCGGGGGCCGCGACGCGGCGGCGATCGTCGCGCTCCCGGTGGGCGACGACTGGCGGACGGAACTGCACGACGCCTGGTGCCGCGCCGCCGTGCGCCAGCGCAACGCCGACTGGGCGCGGGCGCTGCTAGGCGCGCCGGGCGCACCGTCCCAGGCCGCCGAGGTCGCGCCGGCCGGCTCGTCGCGGGACCTGACGAAACTGCTGACCGTGCTGCCGGACGCCGAACGCGCCCGGTGGGTGGCGGAGTTCATCGCGGTCCACGGCCTGTCGGAGGCGTTCCGGATGCTCGGCGTGTGCGCGGTCCCCTGGGCCGAGCCGCTGGGCGGCGCCGTCGTCGACGCGCTGGACATCGCCCGGGACGCGGGCAGCTACCCCTGGAGCTTCAGCGGGGTGATGGGCCTGGCCGAACGCTGCCTGGACCCGGCCGCGGCGGACCGTCTCGACCTGCTCACCGCCGTCACGGACGAGCCCGAGGGCGCCTCACCGGGCTCCGGCGGCTACTGGGCCGAGTCCTTCCAGCGCCTCGTCGGCACCCTGCGCCTGCGCGCCACCATGCACGCGGAACTCACCGCCCCCTCACCCACCGGCCACAACGCCCCGGACGACCACGACCCGCTGGCCGCCCCCGCCGACGCCCACACGAACCCCCGGACCGGGCCCGGGGCCGGGACCGGCGGCGAGGCCGCTGCCCCACCCCGCCCCACCCGACAGCCCCTGGCCCCATGACTGTCCGCTCCATGATCGTCCGCCTCATGACGAGACCCCTGCCCCGCGCCCCAGCCACCCCATCGGCGTCGGAGCCAACGCCCATGCCAACGCCAACGCAGGCGCCGACGCCCGCCTCAGGCGTCCCCGCCGCCTCAGACCGCCAGCGACCGGACGTTCGCGTTGACCCACTCCACGATCGAGGCCGTCGTCGCGCCCGGCGTGAAGATCTCCGCGACGCCCTGTGCCTTGAGCGGGGGGATGTCGGCCTCGGGGATGATGCCGCCGCCGAAGACCTTGATATCCGCGGCGTCGCGCTCCTCCAACAGGGCGATGACCTTCGCGAAGAGGGTGTTGTGCGCGCCGGAGAGGATGGACAGGCCGATCGCGTCGGCGTCCTCCTGGATCGCGGTGTCGACGATCTGCTCCGGGGTCTGGTGCAGCCCGGTGTAGATCACCTCCATACCGGCGTCGCGCAGCGCCCGCGCGATGACCTTGGCGCCCCGGTCGTGCCCGTCCAGGCCCGGCTTGGCCACGACCACACGGATCGGACCCGACCTGCCCGCCGCGCCCTGGTTCCCCGCCTGCGCTCCGTCATGCCGAGCCACACTCATCACTGCCTCCAAGCCATGCACGGCACTGTGGTGCCGCCGAGCCGACAATCGATCGCGCGACCGCGATCCGGCGGCCACGAGCGTGAACGAACGTTATCGCCAGCATCGCGTACCCAGCCGTTTCGTGACATCCGGGGAGGGGGAAATCACACACGGGACACGTTCGCTACGCGCCGTGTTCCGCGTGTCGTGACGCCATGGCCGGGCGGATCCGTACGCGCGGGGCGGGCGCTCGGGGAGTCGCAGCCGGGCCACCGCGCCGCCGGGCGCGCATCAGGGCGGGTACGCCGCATGTCCGCCGTCGCTGCGCATGGCTTCCCACGAGGGCATACGGGGGTCGAAGCCGCCTCCCGCGTGCCGTTCGGGAGGTCGGCCATGCAGGCCCTGCCCTTTCTCTCCGCACCCCTGGTGTTCGCGCGCCTCTTCGCCGAGCCGCTCCGGCGCGCCCGCCGGCTCCCCACCCGCACCCCTTCCCTGCTCGTGCGCAGCACGGTCGTGGAGCTGGCGGTGCTCGCCGGTCATCTCCTCCTCTACCCGACCGGCATCTCCCAGGAGCGCCCCGCGCCGGGAGCCGCCCCGCACCCCGCGACCGGCCCCCCGGAAGGGCACCCGGCGCCACAGCCCGTGCCGTCCGCGCCCGGCACACCCGGCACGCCCGGCGTGCCGTCGATGCTGCCGACGGAGGGCCGGGCCCATCCCCCGGTCCTCCTGCTCCACGGCTTCATCGACAACCGCTCCGTCTTCCTGCTGCTGCGCCGCTCGCTGCACCGGCACGGCTGGCGCCATGTCGAGGCGCTCAACTACTCCCCGCTGACCTGTGACCTGCGCAAGGCGGCCGAGCTGCTGCGCCGGCACGTGGAGGAGGTGTGCGCCCGGACCGGCCATCGCCGGGTGGACATCGTGGGCCACAGCCTGGGCGGTCTCATCGCCCGCTATTACGTGCAGCGGCTCGGCGGCGACACCCGCGTCCGTACGGTGATCACACTCGGGACCCCGCACTCCGGGACGGGCGTCGCGCCCTTGATGTCGGCGCACCCGATCGTCCGCCAGATGCGGCCCGATTCCGAGGTGATTGCGGAGTTGTCGCTTCCGGCGCCGCATTGCCGGACGCACTTTGTCGCTTTCTGGAGCGAGGAGGACCGGGTGATGGTTCCCGCCACTACGGCCAGAATCAATCACCCGGATTTGCATGCGTTCAATGTGCATGTCGCCGGTGTCGGACATCTCGCCCTGCCGGTCAACGGCACCGTCGCCGCGGGCATCCGCGACGCGCTGGCCTCGGCGGATCCGGCCGAAGGGGCCGCGGACGTCATATCGGTGGCCTGACGCCGCCACGGAACGGGCGGCCCGGTCATGCCCCTGCGCGCCGCCGGAACGGCGCCGCGGGACCGTTCCGATCATGGCGCGTTGCCGAACAATCCTCGAACGGGGTGCCAAGAGCTCGCATGGGACTGCCGAAAGGCGGCCAAATGCCCGGTCCGGCCGAACCCAAAACCTGTGGAAGATTGTCGCCGCCGCGTACCGCCGGGTACAGTCGCCGCTAATTCTCCTGCTGCCGAGGCGAAAGAGAAGTTGGTGAACGACCGTCACCCATCGGGGGCCCCGCTCCCGACCGGATCTGCTTCTGACGCCTCGTATGCGCATTATCCGGCCTACGACACCTACGAGCAGCAGCATTCCCCCTCGGGCAGCGCCGAATACGGCGATGGCGACCCGCTCTTCGGCTCGCTCCCCGGCTCGTACGAAACCGGCATGTACGACACCGGCTGCTATGACACCGGGACGCACGGCGCGGTTGCCCACGGCATGAGCGCCTACGGCACGGGCACCTTCCACACCGGCGGGTACGACACGGGGACGTACGACGCGGCGGGCTACGGCACCGGCGCCTACGACACCGGCGGCTACGCCCCGTCGCAGTGGGACACCGGCGCCTACGAGACGGGTGCCTACGACAGCGGCGCCTATCCCGCCGCCGACCCGCACGCGGCCGCCCCGGGCTACGACCCCTACGCGCACACCGCGTACGACGCCCCGGCGCAGGACGCGACCGCCTACGCGTCCCACGGATACGACACGGCGGCCTCGTACGAGACGACCGGCTACGAAGCCACCGCCTACGGGCACGGCGGGTACGACACCGGGAGCCACCCCACCGGCACGTACGACACCGGGAGTTACGCCGCCGTCGGATACGACACCGCCGGCGCCTTCGACACCGGCGGCCACCAGGCCACCGCGCTCCAGGAGACCGCCGACCACGAGGCCACGGCGATCTGGACGACCACGGACCGGAACCTCATCGCCGGCATCCCGGCCCAGGCCGGCCCGCCGCCCGAGGACACCGTCCTGTGGGACTCCACCCCCTGGAACGACACCGCGCACACCGACGCCGGCCGGCACGACGGCGAGCAGTTCGACGCCGACGTCTTCGAGGCCGGCCGGCCCGGGACCGACGGCACCTCCCCCGACGAGGGCGGCTTCGGCCACACCGGCGGCTTCGACAACGCCGCCCGCGCCGAGGACGGCGAGGCCGCCGCCGTGGCGGAGGCCATGACGCAGGCCATGCCGGTCACCCCTCCGGCCCCCAGCAGGCGGCGGGTCGCCGGGCCGGACGCCGGCACGACCGTCCGCGGCCGGGGCCGCAAGCGCCCGGTGAAGCGGTCGGCGCTGCTGACCGTCGCCGTCCCCTCGGTCGCCGCCATGGGCGTGTGCGCCGTGGCAGCCGCCGCCGTCACCGGATTCACCGGCGACGACAAGGGCGACGCGACCGCCCAGGCCGCGCCCGACCCGGGAGCCGTCAAACCGTCGGCGGCCAACAACAAGCTCGACACCCAGCTCGCCGGACTCAGCGCCAGCGCCGACGACTTCCGCGACCGGGCCAGCCGTACCCAGGAGCGGATCGACCTCAAGCAGCGCCAGGATCTGGAGCGCAAGCGCAAGGCGGAGGAGGCGGCCCGCAAGGAGGCCGCCCGCCCCAAGTTCGTGCTGCCGGTCACCCAGCACGGCCTGAGCGCCACCTTCGGCCAGGCCGGGGTGAACTGGATGTCCGTGCACACCGGCATCGACTTCCCGGTCAGCTACGGCACCCCGGTCATGTCCGCCACCGACGGCACCATCCGCACCCAGTGGAACTCCGCCTACGGGAACATGGCGATCGTGACGGCGCCCGACGGCACCGAGACCTGGTACTGCCACCTGAGCAGCACCAAGATCCGTTCCGGGTCGGTCAAGGCCGGGGACCAGATCGCCTATTCGGGCAACTCCGGCAACTCCACGGGACCGCACCTCCACTTCGAGGTGCGCCCCGGCGGCGGCGCGGCGGTCGACCCGCAGCCCTGGCTGCGCGACCACGGCCTCAACCCGAACTGACCGGCGCACCGCCGGGTGACGGAGCCCGTCACCCGGCCCGCGCGGCTCCTACAGCTTCTCCACCGGCGCGTACCGCAGCAGCAGCCGCTTCGGCTTCTCGCCGCCGAAGTCGATCGTCGCCTCGGCGTTGTCGCCGCTGCCCTTGACGCCGACGACCGTGCCCAGCCCGAAGCTGTCGTGGGTGACGCGGTCGCCGACGGCCAGGGAGACCACCTGGCGGTCGCCGGAACGGCGGGTCGCGAAGCCGCTCGGCCCCTTGGCGCGCGACGACAGGGCGGAACCGAAGCCGCCGCCTCCACCGCCCGCCGACATGCCGCCCATCGACGCGGAGGGCGTCGCCTGGCCCGTGCGCTTCCACTCCAGGTAGTCGGCCGGGATCTCCTCCAGGAACCGGGAGGGCGGGTTGTACGAGGGCTGGCCCCAGGCGCTGCGCATCGTCGAACGGGTGACGTAGAGCCGCTCGCGGGCGCGGGTGATGCCCACGTAGGCGAGCCGGCGCTCCTCCTCCAGCTCCTTGGTCTGGCCCAGCGAGCGCATGTGCGGGAAGACGCCGTCCTCCAGGCCGGTCAGGAAGACGACGGGGAACTCCAGGCCCTTGGCGGTGTGCAGCGTCATCAGCGTGATCACGCCGCTGCCCTCTTCGTCCTCGTCCGGGATCTGGTCGGAGTCGGCGACCAGCGCGACCTGCTCCAGGAAGTCGGAGAGGGTGCCCGGATTCTCCTCCCCTCGGTCCTGCTCGAACTCCAGGGCCACGGCGGCGAGTTCCTGGAGGTTCTCGATCCGGGTCTCGTCCTGCGGGTCGGTGCTGGCCTGGAGTTCGGCGAGGTAGCCGGTGCGCTCCAGGACGGCTTCCAGGATCGTGGCGGGGCCGGCGCCGGACTCGACGATGGTGCGCAGCTCCTCCATGAGGACGTTGAAGCGCTTGACGGCGTTGGCGGAGCGGGCCGCCATGCCGTACGCCTCGTCGACCCGGCGCAGCGCCTGCGGGAAGGTGATCTTCTCGCGCGCCGACAGGGCGTCGATCATCGCCTCGGCGCGGTCGCCGATGCCGCGCTTGGGGACGTTCAGGATGCGGCGGAGCGGGACGGTGTCCTCGGGGTTGGCGAGCACCCGCAGGTACGCGAGGACGTCGCGGACCTCCTTGCGCTCGTAGAAGCGCACCCCGCCGACGACCTTGTAGGGCAGCCCGACCCGGATGAAGATCTCTTCGAAGACACGGGACTGGGCGTTGGTGCGGTAGAAGACCGCGACGTCGCCGGCCTTGGCGTCGCCGGCGTCCGTCAGCCGGTCGATCTCGTCGGCGACGAACTGCGCCTCGTCGTGCTCGGTGTCGGCGACGTAGCCGGTGATCCTGGGGCCGGCGCCCGCCTGCGTCCAGAGGTTCTTGGGGCGGCGGTTCTCGTTGCGCTCGATGACGGCGTTGGCGGCGGACAGGATCGTCTGCGAGGAGCGGTAGTTCTGCTCCAGCAGGATCGTCGTCGCGTCCGGGTAGTCCTCCTCGAACTGGAGGATGTTGCGGATCGTGGCGCCGCGGAAGGCGTAGATCGACTGGTCGGCGTCGCCGACGACGCACAGTTCGGCGGCGTCCTCGGCGGGGCCGACCAGCTCGCGGACGAGGGTGTACTGGGCGTGGTTGGTGTCCTGGTACTCGTCGACGAGGACGTGGCGGAAGCGGCGGCGGTAGTGCTCGGCGACGTCCGGGAAGGCCTGGAGCAGATTGACCGTGGTCATGATGATGTCGTCGAAGTCCAGGGCGTTGGCCTCGCGCAGCCGCGCCTGGTACATCGCATACGCCTCGGCCAGCGTCTTCTCGAAACCATCGGCAGCCGTCCCGGCGAAGGTCTCCTCGTCGATGAGCTCGTTCTTGAGGTTGGAGATCTTCGCGCTGAAGGACTTGGGCGGGTAGCGCTTGGGGTCCAGGTCCAGATCGCGGCAGACCAGGGCCATCAGGCGCTTGGAGTCGGCGGCGTCGTAGATGGAGAAGGACGAGGTGAAGCCCAGCTTCTTGGACTCGCGGCGCAGGATGCGGACGCAGGCGCTGTGGAAGGTGGAGACCCACATGGCGTTGGCGCGCGGGCCGACCAGCTCCTCGACGCGCTCCTTCATCTCGCCGGCGGCCTTGTTCGTGAAGGTGATCGCGAGTATCTGGCCGGGGTGGACATGGCGCTCGGCCAGCAGATGAGCGATGCGGTGGGTGAGCACCCGGGTCTTGCCGGAGCCGGCGCCGGCGACGATCAGCAGCGGGCCGCCGGTGTGCACCACGGCGGCCTTCTGCTCGTCGTTGAGCCCCTCCAGCAGCGCCGCGGGGTCGATGGCGGGGCGGGCGGCGCCGTCGCGGTAGTACGCCTCCTGGGGCGGGGGCGCGTCGAACCTCCCGCCGAAGAGGTCGGCGGGGATCTCCTCCGGGGCCGGGCCGTGCTCGTCCTCGGGGGGCGGCGGGGGCTCCCCCTCGTCCTTGTGGCCGAGGTCCGCCAGGAAGCTGTCGTCAAAGAGGCTGCTCATCGCCCACCGAGTCTAGGCCGCCGCACCGACAGCCCGCCGCTGAGTCGCCCGATGCGGGCCGCTCCGGGGGCGGGCCGTGGCACCGCGGCAGGTCAGGCGGCCGGGAGGTGCGCGGACCGGTCGGCGGCTCGTCTACCCGAAACCGACATCTGTCACGACAACCCCCGCATCGCGTTCAGGTCACGAAAAGGTTTCGGGCATATCGAACATCAGCCTTCACAGGAGCCACACGAGTTGGCTAACGTCCTCGCTCAGGCAGCCCGCCTCCCCGTGGACGACAGGTCCGCACGGGCCGCCCACGCCGAGTCCGGCCCTGCCCTCGGGCACCCGGAGCCGGGGACCCACCAGCACCACCGGGGTGAATCGGTCCGGACAGCCGCCGTCCGCGGACATCCGGACCGTAGGGCAAGCCTTCCGTCAGCGACACCGCCCGAACCCGACAGCTAACCCGGTAGGCGGTCCACGGAAGGAGTCGCCGGCCTTGGCGTCGCATCGCAAGCCGCGCACCAGCATTCTCACCTCGCCCGGAGGACGACGAACGGCGGTCGGGCTCACCTCCGCCGCCCTCGCCTCGGCCACGCTGCTCTCGCAGTCCGCCGACGCGGCCCCCCGGGCGCCCAAGCCCACCATCGAAGAGGTCAAGCAGAAGGTCGACGGCCTCTACCGCCAGGCCGAGGTGGCCACCCAGAAGTACAACGCCGCCAAGGAGCGGGCCGAGACCCAGCGCCACACCGTCGACAAGCTGCTCGACGCCGCCGCCAAGCGGGCCGAGGAGATGAACGAGTCCCGGCGCCGGCTGGGCACGTTCGCCTCGGCGCAGTACCGCACCGGGGGCATGAACCCGACGGCGCAGCTGATGCTGGCCAAGGACCCGCAGCAGTTCTTCGACCGCAGCCACCTCATGGAGCGGCTGACCGGCCGGCAGAAGCAGGCCGTCTCCGACTACCAGGAGCAGCAGGCGGCGGCGGCCCGGCAGCGGGCGGAGGCGACCCACAGCCTGGAGCGGCTGCAGACCTCGCAGGCGTCCCTCAAGGAGTCCAAGCAGTCCGTCCAGGCGAAGCTGGCCGAGGCCCGGCAGCTGCTGTCCCGGCTGACCGCCCAGGAGAAGGCGCGGCTGGCGGAGCTGGAGCGCAAGAAGGAGGCCGCGGCCAAGCGCAAGGCCGAGGAGGAGGCCCGCAAGCAGCAGGAGCGCGAGCGGCAGCAGCAGCACGACGGGGGCGGGCAGAGCGGTGGCGGCGCCGACGACGGCTCGTCCGCCGGACCGTCGTCGAGCCAGGCCGAGAAGGCGCTCGCCTTCGCCCGCGCCCAGATGGGCAAGCCGTACGTCTGGGGCGCGACCGGGCCCAGCTCCTACGACTGCTCGGGGCTGACCCAGGCCGCGTGGAAGGCCGCCGGCGTCAGCCTGCCGCGGACCACCTGGGACCAGGTCAAGGTCGGCCAGCGGGTCGCCACCAAGGACCTCAAGCCCGGTGACCTGGTCTTCTTCTACGACGACATCAGCCACGTCGGCATGTACATAGGCGGCGGCAAGATGATCCACGCACCGCACCCGGGCGCCAGTGTCCGGGAGGAGTCGATCTACTACATGCCGATCTACGGGAGCGTCCGCCCGGGCTGAGCCCCGGCCCCGCGCCCCCTCCGAACCACCCCCCACGGCCACCCCCCACACGCCACCGCGCGGCCCCCGCCCTTCCGGCGAGGAGGGCGAGGACCGCGCGGTGTGCTGTGGCGGGGCCGTCCGCCCGGCGGCCGGAACCCGGCCGGCCGCCCACCGCGCTCAGGTCCAGAGCACGGCGATGAAGATGTTGGCCACCGTCAGCGCGCCGACCGCGCCGAAGAGCGGCGCGTCGACCTTCTCCTCGTCGCGCTTGACGTAGACCAGCGCCAGGATGACCACCAGAACGGCCATCTTGATGCCGAGCTTGACGGTGTTGAGGCTGTGGCCCTCGGCCTGGTTGAGGCCGACCAGCACGATGCCGGTGACCAGCATCGTCAGCGCGCCGTGCAGCATCGCCGGCACGAAGCGGGCGGTGCCCGCGCCCATCGCCTTCATCTGGGTCAGGAAACCGCCCAGCAGCGAGGCGATGCCGATGATGTGCAGGCCGACGAAGATATTGATTACTACGTCCATAGTGTCGGATCGTAGCCGCCGCATAGCACGGCCCTTCCGGCAGGGCGTCCGCAATCGCCGCTTCGGTCAGGCCGGACCCGCTCCCGGCCGCGTGACCACGGCGCCACGGTCACCCACGCACCATCCACGGTCGAAAGCGAACAATCCCGGGCAAGGGGACTCGTCGCCGCGACCCGCAGGCTTAGCGTCCTCCTCCAGGCGGCCGACTCCCCGCCCTCGCCGGGCTCCCACCGGCGTCCTGTCGGCCGCCCCGCCGAGAGGTGCGGCGGCGGTCCGTTCCCTCGTTACGGACCGCCGCCGGGCCCACGGCTCGAAGGGAAGGAAGTGACGGCCACCGTGGCCTCGCACCGCAAGCCCCGGCAGCATCCGCTCGCCGCGTTCACCGGCGGCTCACGCAGCGCACGCACCGCCCGCGCGGCCGCCACCCTGGCCCTGGCCGGCGCGGCCACCGCCACCGGCTTCGACGGCACCGGCCAGGCCGCGCCCCAGCTCACCCCCGCCCAGGTCAAGGACCGGGTCGA
Organism: Streptomyces angustmyceticus; assembly: GCF_019933235.1. Classification (NCBI taxonomy): domain Bacteria; kingdom Bacillati; phylum Actinomycetota; class Actinomycetes; order Kitasatosporales; family Streptomycetaceae; genus Streptomyces; species Streptomyces angustmyceticus. The sequence continues at coordinate 3,242,112 of NZ_CP082945.1, forward strand.
CGCGCTGTACCAGGAGGCAGAGGTGGCCACGCAGAGCTACGACGGCGCGAAGGAAGCCGCCGGCACCGCACGCGAGGAGCTCGGCAGACTGCAGGACGAGGCCGCCCGCAGGACCGCCCGACTCAACGCCGCCCGCACCGAACTGGGCACCATGGCCGCGAGCCAGTACCGCTCCGGCGGCGTCGACCCGACCGTACGGCTGCTGCTGTCCGCCGACCCGCAGCGCTATCTGGACGGCGCCGCGGTCCTGGAGCGGGCGGGCAGCCACCAGGCGACCGCGGTGGCCGGCTACGCGCGCCGGCTCGGCAGCGTACGGCAGGTGCAGCGGCGCGCCGAGGACACCGCGCAGCGGCTGGCGCAGACCGAGGCGGCGCTGAAGAAGCACCGGGTCACCGTCGTCCACAAGCTGGGCGCCGCCGAGCAGTTGCTCAACCGCCTGACCGCTGAGCAGCGGCAGCGGATGGCGGCCCGGGGCGGCGCACACGGCGGCGCGGCGCACCGCGCGGAGCGCGCCGCGGGGCACGGGGACGGCGTCGCCGAGGCGGCCCGCACCGGCGCGGGAGCCGCCGCGGCCGCGGCGCAGGCGCCCGACTCCCGGGCCGCGCGGGCCGTCGCCTTCGCCTACGCCGCCCTCGGCAAGCCGTACGTCTGGGGCGCGACGGGACCCTCCGGCTACGACTGCTCGGGGCTGACCCAGGCCGCCTGGCGGTCGGGCGGTGTGTCGCTGCCCCGTACGACCTACACCCAGATCAGCTCCGGGCCGCGGGTCGCCAGGTCCCAACTCGCCCCCGGCGACCTGGTGTTCTTCTACTCCGGCATCAGCCACGTGGGGATCTACGTCGGGGACGGCAAGATGATCCACGCGCCGCACCCGGGGGCGCCGGTGCGGATCGCGCCGATCGACCAGATGCCGTTCGCGGCGGCGACCCGGCCTGCCTAGGGGGTGTCGGCCATGGTCCGAACGGCACTCCCTAGCTTCCGTGCTGGGCGCTGGGGCGCTGAGGCTCGGCCCTGAGCTGGGTCCCCAGCCACTGGAAGACCTGCGGCACCTGCTGCTTCCACACCGCCGTGGTGTGGCCGCCGGCGCCCGAGATCTGCTGGACATCCACCGTGGTCGGGAACCGCGCCAGCTGCCGAAGACCGAGACCGGCCTGGTAGCCGTCGCCCGCCGCGCCCGTCACGTACAGGGCCGTGCGCGGCGGCCGCCCCATCGCGTTGGCGGACTTCAGGATGTGCATCGGGTTGGACTCGATGCGCAGCTTGGGGTCCTTGCCGGCCAGGGAGTCGCGTTCGAGGGCCGGGTCGTTGTAGCCGGACAGGGAGACCGCGGCGCGGTAGCGGTCCGGGTGGGACAGGGCGAGCTTGGTGGCGCAGTGGGCACCCGCCGAGTAGCCGGCCAGGGCCCAGGAGTCCGGCTTGTCGCCCGCCCGGAAGTTGTCGATGATCATCTTGCGGACGTCGACGGTCAGCCAGCTGTCGGCGTTGACCTTCCCGGGGAGGTTGACGCAGCCGGTGTCCGCGCCGGGCAGGAGGTTGGTCCGCGGCGCCACCAGGATGACCGGCCTGATCTGACCGCGCTGCATCAGCGGCTGGAGCTGCTCGGCCACCCGCAGCGAGCCCATCCAGGACTTCGCCGACCCCGGGTAGCCGGGCAGCAGCTCGACCACCGGGAACTTCTTGTTCCGGTAGGCCGGGTCGTTGTACTGCGGCGGCAGCCATACGTACACCTCGCCCGCCACGCCCGAGATCCGGCCCCTGAGGTCGGTCATCTGGACCCCCGGGCCCACCTGGGGGTCGTCGGCGGGGCGGAAACGCTGGAGCTGCTTGGGCTCGTTCCTGATCTGCTGCCCGCCCATGCCGTCGGGGCCGAGGTCCCGGGCCGCCTCGACATGGCTGCCGGTGCCGAGCAGGTCGTCCCAGGTGTCGTAGAGGTTGTTGGCGTTGTTGACCATGACGAAGACCACGGTGATGGCCGTGACCTGGGCGAACAGCAGCATCAGCAGCCGGGCGAGGCCGCGCAGCAGGGGCGGCCCGGCTATTCGGCCCCACAGGGCGAACGGCAGCACGAAGGCGACGATCAACAGCGTGACCGAGGTGAGGAAGAAGGGCGTGCCCGTCAGGCTCATCGGGATCTCGCTTCCAGGACAAACTACGCGAAGGACGTGGGGATGGTTCCGCCCCCGCCTTCGGCAGTGAGCCTCTCCGCGCCCTTAGATGGTGATCCGCGTGGTCCTGGTTGCCCGTCTTCAGCCGTTCTTTACGTTCCGCCCCGCGGCGGCCGCCTCATCCGGCCGCCGGACGGCCCTCGCAGGTCAGACCAGCCGCCGGGCGGCGGCCCAGCGGGTCAGCTCATGGCGGTTGGAGAGCTGGAGCTTGCGCAGCACCGCGGAGACGTGGGACTCCACGGTCTTCACGGAGATGAACAGCTGCTTGGCGACCTCCTTGTACGCGTAGCCGCGGGCGATCAGCCGCAGCACCTCGCGCTCGCGCTGGGTGAGGCGGTCCAGGTCCTCGTCGACCGGCGGGGCGTCCGTCGAGGCGAAGGCGTCCAGCACGAAGCCGGCCAGCCGCGGGGAGAACACCGCGTCGCCGTCGGCGACCCGGAAGACCGCGTTCACCAGGTCCGTGCCGGTGATGGTCTTGGTGACATAGCCGCGGGCGCCGCCGCGGATGACCCCGATGACGTCCTCGGCCGCGTCCGAGACGGAGAGCGCCAGGAAGCGGACCGGGCGCTCCGTGTCGCCCATCATCGCGGCGCTGCGGCGCAGCACCTCGACACCGCCGCCCCCGGGGAGATGGACGTCCAGCAGGACGACCTCGGGGCGGGTGGCCGTGATGACCGTGAGCGCCTGGTCGACGTCGGCCGCCTCCCCGACCACCTCGACGCCGGTGCGCGCGGTCTCGCCGATCTCGGCCTGGACGCCCGTACGGAACATCCGGTGGTCGTCGACCAGCACGACCCGTACGGTCCGGCCCCCGGCCGTCCCGCCGCCGGCCGCTTCGTCGCCGGCCCGGTCCTGCTGTGCGCCCTCGCTGCTCATCTCTTCCGCCCGTCCCTCGGTGTCTGCCCCGTCATCATCCCGTGCTCCCGCCCGCGGTGCCGCCACCGGCCGTCGCCCGCCCGGCCCGGTCAGGTGCCGCTCTCCGCCGGGCGTTCCATCTCCAGCTCGACGACCGTGCCGCCCTCGGGGGCGGAACGCAGCCGGGCCGTACCGCCGTTGCGCTCCATGCGGCCGATGATGGACTCCCGTACGCCCATCCGGTCCTCGGGGACCGCGTCCAGGTCGAACCCGGGGCCGCGGTCGCGCACCGAGACGAAGACCGTACGGCCCTCGACCTCGGCGTACACCTGCACCGCGCCGCCCTCGCCACCGTACTTGGCGGCGTTGACCATCGCCTCGCGCGCGGCCTGCATCTGGGCGCCCAGCGCCTCGTCCAGCGGGCAGTCGCCGACGACCACGACCTCGATGGGGACGCCGTGGTGGTCCTCCACCTCGGCCGCGGCGGCGCGGACCGCCTCGGCGAGGGTGGCCGGTTCCTCGTCCTCGTCCTTGCCGCGGCCCTCGGGTTTGTAGAGCCAGGCGCGCAACTCCCGCTCCTGGGCGCGGGCCAGCCGTGCCACCTCCCTGGGGTCCTCGGCGTTGCGCTGGATCAGGGTGAGGGTGTGCAGCACGGAGTCATGGACATGGGCGGCCACTTCGGCGCGCTCCTGGGCGCGGATGCGCATCAGCCGTTCCTCGGAGAGGTCCTGGGTGATCCGCACGAGGTACGGGCCCGCCAGCAGCGCGATGCCGACGACGACGGCCAGCGTGGCCTGCAGCACCGAGCCGAGATGGCGCACCGACCCCTGCAGCACGACGATGCCGGTCACCCCGACGCCGACCAGCAGCACACCGGCCGCGCCGCGCAGCACCGGCAGCACGCCCTTGCGGCGGCCGAGCTCCAGCCACTGCGCACGGCGGGAGTTGTCGGCCTGGCGCCACACCAGCGCGACACCGGCGCCGATCAGCAGCACCGGCCAGACGTAGCCCCTGGCCTGGCCCACCTGGAATCTGGAGGCGACGACCGCGGCGCCGATGAGCAGCGCGATCAGCGCGAAGACCTGGCCCTTGTCGGGCTTGTGCCGCCGCAGCCGCTTGCCGCCGGCCGCGGCGGGGTGCCGGTGGTCCACTCCCCCGACGCCGAGCGGAACGAAGAACCAGAACGCGGCGTACAGCAGCGCGCCCATCCCGTCGGCCAGGAACAGGGCGACGAACACGATCCGCACCCAGGAGACCGGCAGCCCCAGATGCCCCGCCAGACCGCGCGCGACACCGCCGAGCATCCGCCCGTCGGCGCTGCGGTACAGCTTGCGCACGGGCGGCTCGTCAGGGTCCGGCGCCGGGGCATAGGTCGTCTCGGCGCGGCGCGGAGCGGTGGTCATGCCCCCGATCGTCACACGACGCCGGGGCCCGGGACATCAGGGGCGACCCTGAATACATCCCTGACGTTTCGGGTCAGCTCTTCGGGTCGGTGCGGCGGAAGCCGTCCTTCACCACCGCGAAGACCTTCTCGAACTTGGCCCAGTCGGCTTCCGGAGCGGAGACATAGAGCGCGTACTCCTTCGCGCCCTCACGACCGAAACCGAGGTCGATCCCCCGGAACGTGCGGGCCCGGCCTCCGAAGGTGAATTCCCAGATCGCGGCGGGGTCGCCCTGGAAGGTCGTGGGCTGCATCCGCAACTGCTTGTAGACGGGGTAGAGCTTCTTGAAAGCCACCTCTACAGCCTTGAAGTGCTCCACCTGATCGGGCGAGGAGAAGTCCAGAGCACTCAGGGTCAGCCGGGCGCGCTCGGGCTCGGAGGCATAGACGATCTGCCGGCCGCCGTCCTCGACCTTCCGCGTCCAGCCGTCGGGCACCGGAAGGGTCACCCCCACCCCGGCCTCCGTGACCTTGTGGTAGCCGTCGGGGAGCGCCGGTGGCGGTCCGATGCTGCTGGCGGGGCGGTTGGGAACCGGGGCGCCCTTGCCGGAGGCCTGCTGGGACACGCCGTCGGCATCCTGGTGCATCAGGTACCAGGCCGCGCCGGCACCGCCGCCGGCGAACAGCATCCCGGCGGCGCTCCAGACCAGGACCCGCACCACACGCCGCCCACGGGACATGGTCCCTGCCTGCGTCTCCGTACGGTCCCCCGCGGCCGTGCCGCCGCCGGCCGTGTCCGCGAGGGACAGGGGACCGGTCTCGGCGGCGCCGATGCCCGTACCCGTGCCCGTTCCCGAGCCCGTGTCGGAGTCCGTGCCCGCGGAACTCCCGGCGCCGGTCCCGGTCCCGGTGCCCGTCCAGGTGCGGCCCGACGCGGTCGCCGTCCCGTTGGCGTGCGGCACCGCACGGGTCGGCGCCTCCGTCTGCCCGGTCTGGCCGCCCGTCCCGGTCGCTTCCTTGTCCCCGCGGCCGATCGTGCCCAGAGCCAGCGTCGGCCAGCCGAGCAGCGCCGTTTCCGCCTCGGCCTCGACGGCCCGCAGGGCCTGCTCGACGACCTCGGCCGTCGGGCGGTCGGTCGGCTCCTTGGCGAGCAGCGCCTCGATCAGCGGGCTCAGCGAACCGGCGTTGCGCGGCGCCTCCAGCGGGTCCATGGCGATCGCGTACGCCGTCTCGACCGCGGTGTCCTTGCGGAACGGGGGCTTCCCCTCCACCGCCTGATAGAGCGTCGCACCCAGCGCCCACAGGTCGGAGGCGGGACCGGGGCTGCCGCTCCTGACCCGCTCGGGCGCCAAGTAGTCGATGGAGCCGACCAGTTCGCCCGTCTTGGTGAGCGTGGAGGTGCCGCTGGCGACCGCGATGCCGAAGTCGGTGAGCACCACCCGGCCGTCCTCGCCGAGCAGTACGTTGCCGGGCTTGACGTCACGGTGCAGCACACCGGCGGAGTGCGCGGCACGCAGCGCCGCCACCATGCCGCGTCCGATCCGGGCGGCCTCCCGCGGGGGAACCGAACTGTCCTGCCGGGCCGCTTCCTTGATGAGGTCCCCGAGGGTCGTCGAGGGGACGTACTCCATCACGATGCACGGCATCCCGGCGTCGTCCACGACGTCGTGCACCCCCACCACATTGGGGTGGTTGATGCGCGCCGCGGCCTGCGCCTCGCGGGTGGTGCGCTCATAACGCCTCGCCAGTTCGTCCGCGTCCAGATGCGGCGCCACATGCAAACGCTTGATCGCGACCTGGCGCCCAAGGACTTCGTCCCGGGCACGCCAGACGGTGCCCATACCGCCCTGGCCTATCCGCTCAACCAGGCGATACCGCCCGGCGACCAGTCGCCCCTCGTCCACCGACGCCGCCTCCGTCACCGCACGCCCCTCCGGAAACCCGTACGTATCCAGGGCGCAACGATAGTCGCCCCGGCCGGCGGAAAGCCCTCCCCCCACCGCGCGCCCGCGCAGGTGTTCGTGCGCGAGCCGGAGGCGCCGGGGCATATGCGAAGCCACGAGGGGTTTCGGGACCCCCCTGGGGCATCTCGGGGCCGCCGGCGGAAAATCTCAGGGATCTGCCAGGGTTTCCACGGATGCCCCACCTCCCCGGCCCAGGTCACCATGGGTCCATGAACGATGCAGCCCCCGGCGAGGAGCCGGCACCCGCCGGCCCCGCCGACACCCCCGCGCCGCACGCCCCGCTGCGCCGCAGCCGGCGCCACAAGGTGATCGGCGGCGTGTGCGGCGGGCTCGGCCGCCAGTGGGATCTCGACCCGGTGATCTTCCGGATCGTGCTCGCCGTGCTCTCCGTCGGCGGCCTCGGCCTCATCGCCTACGGCTTCGCCTGGCTGCTCATCCCCCTCGACGGCGAGGACGAGAACGAGGCCCGCAGGCTGCTCTCCGGCCGCGTCGAGGGCTCCGCGCTGACGGCCCTGCTCTTCGCGCTCGTCGGCTGCGGGCTGTTCCTGACGACCCTCGCCAAGGGCAGCATGCTGTCGTTCGCCATCATGCTGACGCTGGCGGCGGCCGGTTCCGCGTACTGGTCGCGGCGGCGCCGGGAAGTCGAGGCCAAGGGGCCGGAGTCGGTGGACGCCGCCACCGCCCAGGCCGTCGCCGACGCCCCGCCCGAGACCACGGCACCCCCGGTGCCGACCGGCCCGTCCTGGTGGCGCAACCAGCACTCCAAGGGCGGTCCGCCCTATCTGTGGGGGCCCGACAACACCCCGCTCCCGCTGGACATCACCTACCGCCACGAGCACGGCGCGGGTGCGCCGGCGGACGGCCGGCCCCGCGCCCGGTCCGACGCCGGCGGCCCGCCCGGCCCGTCCCCGGAGGGCGCCCCCTCCGCCCTCTCGCCCCGGGCAACTCGCCGCAGTGGCCACCCGATCGGCGGCTGGACGTTCCTCCTCGCCCTGCTCGCCGGCGGCGCCACCGCCTCGACCGTGTTCCACCAGGAGGGCTTCGTCCCCTCCCTCCAGGCAGGACTGGCGGCCGCACTGGTCGTCTTCGGCCTGGGACTCGTACTCAGCGCCTGGTGCGGACGGACCGGCGGCGGCACGGTCTTCATGGTGGTGCTGACGGCCCTGCTGCTGGCGGGCGCGACGGCGGTGCCCGACAACCTCACCACCGACTGGCGGAAGAACACCTGGTCCCCCACCACCCTGGCCGCCGTCCGGCCGCATTACGAGGTCGGCTCCGGAGAAGGGACGCTGGACCTCTCCGGCCTTCCCCTCAAGGGCGGCCATACGGTCCACACCAGCGCCGAAGTGGGCTTCGGCCGCCTCCAGGTGACGCTGCCACGCGGTGTCACCACCCGCCTGCACATCTCGCTCGGCCTCGGCGACGTCCAACTGCCCGGCGAATCGCCGCACGACGTCAACCTCTCGGCGGGCGGCGAGAGGACCCTCACGCTGCCCGCCGACGGCCTCAAGAAGGGCGAGAAACCACGCGGCTCGCTGGTGCTCGACCTCCACATCGGCGCGGGCCAGGTCGCCATCGAGCGCCCGACACCGTCCTCCGCCCCCACGACGCCCGCCGCCTCCACCCCCACCCCCGCGGCGCCCGACCCGGCCACGCCCACACCGGAGATACCCGACGCGGCGACCCCCACCCCACCGACACCCGGCCCGGCGGCGCCCGCGCTGCCGACCGCCCCGACCCCCGAGGGAGCCCCCGAGTGAAGCGCCACCGCTTCGAACCGGCCCGCCTGATCTCGGGCCTCACCGCCCTCACCCTCGGCACGGGCTACGGCCTCGACGCCCTCGGCCACTGGCACGCCCCCGGCCTCTGGCTCTTCCTCGCCCTGCCCGCCGGCCTGCTCCTCTCGGGCCTCACCGCCGCCATCCGTGCCACGACCCGCCGCGACACACCGCCGCCCACCGAACCGCCGCCCGCGCCCCACACCTGACGCGCCGGGACGAGCCCGGACGCACCGACACGGCCCGACGTCGCCGCCCTTGACGCCTGTCCCGGCGCGCTCCTGAGCGGCAGGACCGACGAGGCGGGAAGGAGCCCGGGGCCGCCACATCCAAGAGGTGCCGTGCCCACCCAAGAGGTGCCGTGCCCACCCAGGAGGTGCCACGCCCAGAAAGTGCCGCCCAGGAAATGCCAAAGGCAGCCTGCCCCCAGCCGAAGGGAAACCCGCCCCCAACCGAACAGCCGCGCCCGTCCGAACAGCCGCGCCCAGCCCACCAGCCAGGTCCGTCCGAACGGCTGCCGCCGGCCGGACGGTCGCCTCTAGCCGAACAGCTGGGTCCCGTGGCGCCTGCGGCGGTGTGACCAGGCCGCGTCGAGGGACAGCATCGGGGTGCCGGCCAGGATGAGCGGGACCCAGGCCATCAGGTAGGCGAGGTCGTTGCCGTAGTAGTACGGCGTGGTCGCCCAGCTCACGGTGAGCCACAGCGACAGCGAGATCAGTGCACCGCCCAGGGCCGCCAGCCGCCCCAGCAGTCCCACGAGCGTCCCGAGGCCCACTGCCAGTTCACCGGCCGCGATCGCATAGCCGAAGCCCACCGGGCTCTTCTGCGCGAGGTCCACGAGCTGGGGCAGCGCCGCCGTGTCGTGGACCTGGCGCAGCATGTCGCCGATCGACCCGGAGCCGCTGGGTGCCAGGAACGCCGGGTCCAGCAGCTTGTCGATGCCGGCGTAGAGGAACGTGGCGCCCAGGAACAGCCGCAACGGGAGCAGCGCATGACGCCCCAGTCGGCCCCGCGCCCCGGCGGAGCCCTCGACGGCCACCCCTCCCAGTTCGGCACCGATCGTGCGATTCGCGTGAACCATGACGTCCGCCTCTCCGTTGCCTCCGGGCGCAGACGATTGTGCCCCCGGCCACGCCTCCTGGGGAGATACGTACGCACGTGCGCGAGAGGTTCAACGAAGCGACGCACTTCCGGCGGCGGGGGCACACACTTTCGTCACGCGGCGGCGGCCGACGACGCCCGAAGCCTCCGGCGCCCTGCCCACAGCCCCTCGCCCCGAGCCCGCCGCCCGCACCTCCCGATCACCGCGCCGCACCTCCCGGCCACCGCGCCGCACGATCCCGGCCGGAGCCCCCTCCCCCGACCACCGCGCCCACACTCCCGACCGCCACCCTCCCGGCCACCGCGTTCCCGCCCCGCCGGGCGCCGCCCTCAGTCCAGGACGTCGACGGGGTAGCCGTTCGACTCCACACCCGCCGCGGTGATCACCCGGACCGTGACCCGGCCCGGCTCGACGTCGACCGGCACCGGCACGGTCAGCACCCCGTCCGTGGGGTTGGCGAAGCCGCCGGCCACCGGCACCAGGGGGACGGGGACATGGACATCGCCGATCCGCACCACGGTCCGGGCGAGCCCGTCGGGGGACCCGGCGCCCGGCGGGACGAAGCCGGCGCCGCGGATCTCGATGTCATCGCCGGTACGGACCGGCGCGGCGAGGTCGCCCAGCTCTCGGGAGCGGACGACCGAGAGGATCACCGGCCGTCCGCCCACCACGGCCTTCCCCCACAGGGAGGTCGCCCCGGAGAGCGCCAGGAGCACCACCAGGCCCCAGGGCAGTTGCGGCACATGCCCCGGCTGCCCGGCCAGCCGCACCAGGGCGTACACCAGCACGGACGCGTTCACCAGGACGTACTGCACGTCCAGGAGGCTGCCCCGGCCCGCGTCGTCCGCCAGCAGGTCGGCGGCCCGCGGCCGCCCGGCGGGAACCTTCTGCAGCCGCCCCGACCGCACCCGCGCCGACACCAGCCCGTACGCCACCACGGCCACCCCGCACCCGATGGCGAGCACCGCCAGCAGGGAGCCGGAGCGGGCGAGTTCCAGGTCCCGGAGCAGGGCGCTCCGCTCGTCCGGCGCGGCGGTCGCCGCCAGCTGCACGACCGTCGTCAGCACGATGTAGAGCACCGCGGCCGCCCAGCCCGTCGCCACCGTCCGCGAGGTGGACAGCCGCCCGTCCTCACCGATCAGCGGCGCCAGCACCCCGCCGTGCGCGCGGTGCCACCAAGCGGTCGCCGTCAGCAGCAGCGCGAGCACGACGGCCGCGAGCAGCCCCGCCGTACGGGTCACCGTCCAGCCGCCGCCGAGGGCGGTCAGCGCCTGCCCGAGCAGCAGCGCGATCACCGCGCCCCAGACGACCAGCAGGGTGCGCTTGCGTACGGACGTCAGCCAGGTGGTTCCCTCGGCGGCGCCCCGCTTGGCCACCTCCCGGGCGGACAGCGTCAGCTCGTCGGAGACCCACTGCCGGGCCGCGCCGGCGGAACGGGCGAGTCCGGCCGGCACCCCGTGCCCGGCGGCGAAGTCCTCGCGCAGCGCTATGAACGCGGCGACCGCCTCCCGGTGCCCCGCACGCGCCCCGTGCGGGCACTGTCCGCACCGGCACTCGCCGCCGGCGGCGCGCTCCGCGCCGTCCCCCGGCTCGCCCGCTCCGGCCATCCTGCCCGTCGCCTCAACCGACACGTCCGTTACCGCCCCGCCGCCGCTCGCCGCCAACTTGTTGGGTACAGAGGCGAATTGTGCCCCAACCGGCCGGGGCGGATATCAAACGTCCTGCTGGCGGCGGGTGGTGGGCGCATCGGCGCGTTGACGTACGCGAAGCGGCAGCCACGGCCGTCACACGCGCCCCACTGGATACGCACCGATGTACGCAGGGTTCCGCACATCTGACCGGCCCCCGACCAGGAAGTCCCGGCGTTTCCCCTATTCGGGCGAACCGGGGCACGGCGACGGCTGAGCGCCCCGCGCGCTGCGCAAGCTCCCGCCGTGTGCCAAATACACCGGACTCTCGCCTGCCATCACCGCGTTGACCTGGACGAACCATCGGCCCCGGACAGCCGTACGCAACCGCCCGGATGCCACGAACCCGGCGGACGCCACGAACCCGGCGGACGCCATGCGCTCGACGGACCCCATGAACGCAACAGGACCTACGCACTCGACGGCCCTCATGAACGCAACAGAGCCCATCCGGCGGCCCGGCCCCCTCAACACCCCGCGGCCCGGCGCCGCCCCCGTCCCCTGCATTCCCCACCTCCCCCGCGTCCCCGCACCGTCCTCCGGCGCCTGGGGGCCGGGATTCTGGCGGCCGTCGCCTTCCTGCTGCTGAGCGGGGCGGCCGCGCTGCTCGTCGGCGTGCCGTCGGCGACCGCCCAGGACCGGTACCGCCGTACGCCGGACGGCGACAACTGCGCCTACGCGGGTACCGCGCCCCCGGTGGACGTGCCGACGGGCTTCCCCATGCCCCGCCACTGGCACTTCCCCTGCACCGGCAAGAAACCCCCGCCGTCCCGCACACCGGCTCCTCCCCCACGGAGCCCGAAGCCCGCACCGCCACCACCACCGCCACCACCCGCCCCCAGGCCCAAGCCGACACCACCACCCCCACCGCCCCCACCGCCACCGCCGTCCCCAACTCCCCATATCCGCCCCGCGGCGCCGCCGCCCGAGCCGAAGCCCAGGCCCAGGCCCACGCCCTCCGTCCGCCGTCCGTCGCCTCCGCCCGTCCTGCCCCGCAGCTACGCGCCGGTGTCCCACAAACCGCGCGCCGGGCGCTCCGTGGTGACCACGACCTTGCTGATCACCGCGCCGGCCGTGCTGGCCGGCGCCGCCCTCCGTCCCCGTTCGAGCTCCTCGTCCGGTTCCGCCGGGCGCCGTTCCTCGTAGGAGGTCCCATGTCGCAATGGCTGGTGCTGACTCTCGCCATGGTCGTCGCCTGTGGCGTCGTCCTGACCATCACCGTCCTCAAGGAGCGCCGGATCAGTGAGGACGACGACCCGACCGAGACACCCGATGTGATCGAGTACCTGACGATGATGGTGGGGGTGGTGTACGCGATCGTGCTGGGCCTGGCCATCGCCGGTGTGTGGGAGGCCAGGAGCGCGGCCGAGGACACCGTACGGACCGAGGCCCAGGCGCTGCACGAGGTCAGCGCGCGGGCGCGGGCCTACCCCGCGCCGGTGCGGGACCGCATCCGCTCGGACGTCGACGCGTACGTGTCCTACGTCGTGCACAAGGAGTGGCCGGTCATGGCCGAGAAGGGCGAGTTGACCGACCGCGGCACAACGCTGCTGACGAAGGTCCGGGCGGACGTCACCGACTACCACCCGCGCAACGACTTCGAGGGGCAGTCCTACCAGCCCCTCGTCGACCAGGTCGCGGTGGCCGACGGCGCCCGCTCCGCCCGTGCGGACGCGGCCGATTCGACGCTGCCGGGCGTGGTGTGGTTCGGGCTGATCATCGGTGGCGCGATCTCGGTCGGCGTCATGTTCACCCTGCAGATCCGGCGCTCGGGGCGGGAGTTGCTGATGGCCGGGCTGTTCAGCGCGTTGATCGCCTTTCTGCTGTTCCTGGTCTGGGACTTCGACGCGCCCTTCAGCCGGGGCATCGCCGCGACCGCCGCACCGTTCGTCGACCTGTTCCCGCATCCGTGAGACGCGCCGGGGACCGGGGAACGGCCATCCGTCCCCGGGCCCCGGCCGGCCAAGGGATGCCGCCCCCGGCACGCCCGGAAGGTGCCGTCCGGTACGCCCAGAGGCGCGCCCCCTAGCCGAAGAGATCCGGCTCGCTGCGGGCGATCTGCTGGTACAGCGGCTGGTAGTTGATCCAGGCCACCAGGTCGTTGCCCAGCTGTTCGCGGGTGCGGACGGCGTCCTGGTGGTCGATCAGGACCGGCTTGCCGGCGGCCTTGGCGGTGAGCTGGACCTGGCAGGAGCGTTCCATCGTCAGGAACCACCACGCCGCCGCGTCCACCGAGTCGCCGACCGTCAGCAGGCCGTGGTTGCGCAGGATCACGGCCTTGTGCGGGCCGAGGGCGGCGGCGATCCGCCGGCCCTCCGCCTCGTCCACCACCACGCCCGTGTAGTCGTCGAAGAGCGCGTGGTCCTCGTAGAACGCGCAGACGTCCTGGGTGATCGGGTCCAGCAGCTCGCCCAGCGCGGCGAGCGCCCTGCCGTACGTGGAGTGGCTGTGGGCCGCCGCGACGACGTCGGGACGGGCCCGGTGGACCTGGGCGTGGATGGCGAACGCCGCCTGGTTGACGTGGTAGCGGCCCTCGACGACCTTGCCCTCCGCGTTCACCAGCAGCAGGTCGCTGACCATGATGTGCCGGAACGACATCCCGAAGGGGTTGACCCAGAAGCAGTGCGGGAACTCCGGGTCGCGGGCGGTGATGTGGCCCGCGACGCCCTCCTCGAAGCCGTGGTGCCCGAAGAGGCGCAGCGCCGCGACCAGGCGTTCCTTGCGATGGCGCCGCTCGGCCTCCACGGTCTGATGCGTCGGCGGCATCGCGAACTGCAGCTGGTCGGTGGGTATGGGGGTCGGCTCGGGCATCGCGGCTCTCCTCCTGGCACGTACGGCTCTTGATGCTCGATGCGGAAGCTACCTTCCACTACCGCAGGTAACCAGGGCCGGGGACGAGGGGAATGCCCCGGCCCGCGGGACGCGGACACGACGAAGCCGCCGCCCGGTCGGTCCGGACGGCGGCTTCCTCAAGCGGTCGCACGGGGTCGCTCCCCCGCGACGGGCGGGATCACCCGGCGAACGGGATCACCCCGCGGGCGGGATCACTCCCACTCGATGGTGCCCGGCGGCTTGCTCGTGACATCGAGGACGACGCGGTTGACGTCGGCGACCTCGTTGGTGATGCGGGTCGAGATCCGCGCCAGCACGTCGTACGGCATCCGGGTCCAGTCCGCGGTCATCGCGTCCTCGGAGGACACCGGGCGCAGCACGATCGGGTGGCCGTAGGTGCGGCCGTCGCCCTGGACGCCGACCGAGCGGACGTCGGCGAGCAGGACCACGGGGCACTGCCAGATCTCGCGGTCCAGGCCGGCCGCGGTCAGCTCCTCGCGGGCGATGGCGTCGGCCTCGCGCAGCAGGTCCAGGCGCTCCTTGGTGACCTCGCCGACGATGCGGATGCCCAGGCCGGGGCCGGGGAACGGCTGGCGGTGGACGATCTCGTCCGGCAGGCCGAGCTCCGAGCCGACCATCCGGACCTCGTCCTTGAACAGCTGGCGCAGCGGCTCGACGAGCTGGAACTCGATGTCGTCGGGGAGTCCGCCGACGTTGTGGTGCGACTTGATGTTGGCGGTGCCCGTGCCGCCGCCGGACTCGACGATGTCCGGGTAGAGCGTGCCCTGGACCAGGAAGGCGACTTCCTCGCCCTCGGCGCCGGCCTCGGCGACCAGCTCGGCCTGGGCCTGCTCGAAGACGCGGATGAACTCGCGCCCGATGATCTTCCGCTTCTGCTCGGGGTCGCTGACCCCGGCCAGCGCGGTCAGGAAGCGCTCCTCGGCGTCGACGACCTTCAGCTGGACGCCGGTGGCGGCCACGAAGTCCTTCTCGACCTGCTCGGACTCGCCCTTGCGCTGGAGGCCGTGGTCGACGTAGACGCAGGTCAGCTGGTCGCCGATGGCCTTCTGCACGATGGCGGCGGCCACCGAGGAGTCCACGCCGCCGGACAGCGCGCAGATGGCGCGCTTGGTGCCGACCTGGGCACGGATCGCGGCGACCTGCTCCTCGACCACGCTGGTGGTGGTCCAGCTGGGCTCGATGCCCGCGCCGCGGTAGAGGAAGTGCTCCAGGACCTGCTGGCCGTGCGTGGAGTGCATGACCTCGGGGTGGTACTGGACGCCGTAGAGCTTCTTCTCGTCGTTCTCGAAGGCGGCGACGGGCACCACGTCCGTGGACGCGGTGACCGTGAAGCCCTCGGGGGCGGCGGAGCAGGCGTCGCCGTGGGACATCCACACCGACTGCTCGGCGGGGGTGCCCTCGAAGAGGGTGGATCCGGGGCGGGAGACGGTCAGCGGGGTGCGGCCGTACTCCCGGGCTCCGGTGTTGTCGACGGTGCCGCCGAGGGCGGTCGCCATGAGCTGGAAGCCGTAGCACATGCCGAAGACCGGGACACCGGCCTCGAACAGCGAGCGGTCCAGGCGGGGGGCGCCGTCGGCGTAGACCGACGAGGGGCCGCCGGAGAGGATGATCGCCTTCGGGTTCTTCGCGAGCATCTCCGCCACCGGCATGGTGGACGGCACGATCTCGCTGTAGACCCGGGCCTCACGGACTCGGCGGGCGATGAGCTGGGCGTACTGCGCGCCGAAGTCGACTACGAGGACGACGTCCGGGGCAGCGGCAGGGGGCGCTGATGGCACTTCGGCGGCCTTCCGGCGGTGTGGAGCAGGGGTTGGACTTTCGATTCTAACGGGCTCATACTGAGCCCCATGTCCAAGCAGCTGACCTTCGTCTTTACCTATGGCACCGGCCCGTCCGGCTGCCATGGTCGTGCTGCTTGATCCACTGACGAGCAACTTCCCAGGCGCCCCGGGCCGACAAGGTCCGGGGCGCCTGCGTCTGTCGGGACCGATCGTCGGCTCCGGGGCCCGCACACCCCAGGAGACACGGACATGAGCCCGCAGACCACCACCCCCTCCACCGGCGCCCGCACCCCGGAAGCGGCCGGGATCATCCAGGACGCGCGGCAGCGGATCGATGATCTCGACGGCCGGATCATCGGCCTCGTGCAGGAACGGATGGCCGTCTCGGCCGTCATCCAGCGCGAGCGCCTCTCCTCCGGCGGCCGCCGGGTGAACCTCTCCCGCGAGATGGAGATCCTCGCCCACTACCGCGACCAGCTCGGCAAGCCGGGCACCGCGCTGGCGATGACGCTGCTGGAGCTGTCCCGGGGCCAGATCTGAGGCGGGCGGAGTACGGGGCGGCCGCCGCCCTGTCGGGGCCGCCTCGTGGCTGATTCTGGACGGTATGCGGTCGGTTTCCGGGGGGCCGGGGCGCGTGGTGCTACGCGTGCGCCCCGGCGCAGCTGCCGGATCTGCGTTCGGTTGCCGACTCACCCGTACGGCGCGTGACCGGCCGCCGCGAGGCTTCGTTGTTCCCGGTGCCACGCCAGCCAGGCGCGGCCTGCAGGACTACGCGTAGACGCCGCCTCACGGGCGGAACCCGGAGCGATGAGACGCCGGCCGCCAGCCGCGGCCCGCGTCGTGGGACCTCGCCCCGGTGCCGTGACCGGTCAGCAGGGGACAGCAGCCCGGTCACATCCGATGGGGTGGTCGGTCCTGGGGACGCCCGGGACCGACCGCATCCGGTCGAAACGGTTGCGCCAGGTGAGGCGTATCCAGGACGATGCTTGACGAACGACCTGCCGCTTCCGGTACGGACCCGGGCACGACCACGGGCACGGCCGGCGCGGACATTCGCACCCCCCATGCACCACCCGAGAGCCAGCGGCGCTACCCCCCCCCAGCGCCGCCCCTCGGTGCCGGCGCCGCCCTGACGCCGGCACCGAAAGCAAAGGGCCCCGTGGCCGTCCGCACACCCCCCTCGCGGACGGCGTCCGGGGCCCTTCGCATGGGGTGGTGCGCCCGGCGCACGGCCCTCGTGGAGGCCGTCCCGCGCGCTGCCGCCGCGGCTTCCTGTGGGGAAGCTGTGAGACCCCTGTGACGGATGTGACCGGCATCACGACAGGCTTTCTTGTTGAGCAGGCAACCTTTTTCGGCCATGGCTGGTCATGTACCTGCAATCGCACGGCCCTACCGCGCCCCACCGCGACGGCCCGCTGCCCACGTGTGCCCCCCACGGCACTTCGGCCCCGAGAGGTCTTCCCGATGAAGCTTCGCCGTGCCCTGACGGCTGCCGCCGCGACGGCCGTCATCGCCCCTGCCGCCCTCCTGGCGGCCCCCGCCGCGTTCGCGACCGGCCCCGACACCGGGACGAGCGCGAGCGCCGAGCCGACCCCCGGCACCCCCGGCCCGGAACACTCCGACGACACCACGACGCAGCCGGCGGCCCCGGGTGCCGGTGACGGGAGCACGCCGGGCGACGACACGGCCGGCGACGGCACCACGACCGGCGAGGAGGCCGGGACGGGCGACGGGACCGGGAGCGGGACCGGGTCCGGGACCGGCGAGGACTCCGGGGACGGTGACGGCACCGGGTCGGCCGGGCCGGCCGGCCCGGCCGACGCCACCAAGCCCGGCGGCGCCACCGAGCCCCCGGCCTCGGGCAAGCCCACCGAGCCGGGCGAACCCGGGGACGCCGACTGCACGGTCGACGACGCCGCCATCAAGGTCACCGTCGCCGGCCTGCCCTCCAAGCTCGTCGCGGGCGGCGGCTGGCAGGGCTTCCGCGTGCACCTGGCCAACACCACGGACCGCACGCTGGACGAGGTCTACCCGGTCCTCTACGCCGTGCCGACCGGGAACATCGACCACCCCAGGTCGCAGCTCGACCTGGAGTACCGGAACCCCGATACCGGCACCTGGACCTCGTTCGACGAGTGGACCGACGGCGAGTACTTCGGCTGGTTCCGGCTCGACGCGCACCAGACCGCCGAACTCGAACTGCGTATCCGCGCCGACAAGGGCGCCACGGCCGGTGACGGCTTCGCGCTGGTGGCGGGCGACTACCAGAACGAGGACGGCTCCTGCGGCTGGTCCGAGGAGCAGTGGTACGACTTCACGATCCTGCCCGCCGGCAGCAAGCCGGGGAAGATCCCGCCGGCCGGGCCCGGCAAGCCCGGCAACAAGCCCCGTCCGCAGGGCGGCGGGAAGCCCGTGAGCGCCGCCAAGCCGAAGGCCGGCCTGGACAAGCTGCCGGTGACCGGCAACCTCGCCGAGACCGGCGCCTCCTCCGCGCTGCCGGCGCTCGGCCTGGCGGGCGCCGCCGCCGTGGCCGTCGGCGCGGGCGCCGTCTTCGTCGTCCGCCGGCGCAGGGCGGACGGCGGCGCCGCGTAACGGCGGGGCACTGAGCTGAAGGGCCGCACCCGGGGACGGTGCGGCCCTTCTTCGTACCCCCTGGGACTTCGTCCCCCTGGGTCAGGACTTCTTCGGCGGCACCGTCGGGACGGCCAGGAACGGGAGGTTCAGCGCTCCGAAGGCCCTCGCGGGGACGGCGGGGCTCACCGGCTCGACGGGCGCCAGCCGCCGGTAGGGCCGGCCCTGGGCGGGGCGCGGGTCCGGCTCGCCCTTGTTGGGCCACAGCGACATCGCGCGCTCGGCCTGGGCGGTGA
This sequence comes from Streptomyces angustmyceticus, assembly GCF_019933235.1. NCBI lineage: Bacteria > Bacillati > Actinomycetota > Actinomycetes > Kitasatosporales > Streptomycetaceae > Streptomyces > Streptomyces angustmyceticus. The sequence goes on from NZ_CP082945.1 coordinate 3,260,546, forward strand.
TGGTCAGGGACGGGTTGACGCCGAGGTTGGCGGAGACCGCGGCGCCGTCGACCACCGAGATGCCCGGGTGGCCGTAGAGGCGGTGGTAGGGGTCGATGACGCCGGTGTCGCCGGAGTCGCCGATCGGGCAGCCGCCGAGGAAGTGCGCGGTGAGCGGAGTGCCCATCAGTTCACCGATGTTGGAGCCGGCGAAGCCGTTGATCTCCTCGGACAGCAGGGTCGCCGCCCGGGTGGCCTCGGGGATCTGGTTCGGGTTGGGGGCCCCGTGCCCCTGGCGCGCGGTGAGCAGGCCCTTGCCCAGCCCCTTCGGCTTCCGGTACGTCGTCAGGGAGTTGTCCAGGGACTGCATGACCAGGCCGATGATGGTCCGCTCCGACCAGCGGCGGTTGGACAGCGAGCGGAGCGCCAGCCAGGGGTGCCGGGCCACGTTGCCCAGCCAGCCCGCGACGCGTCCGGCGGGCCGGTAGGGGACCTGGAGGATCGTCATGCCCCCCATCGCGTTGGAGCCCTTGCCGTAGCGCACCGGCTCGATATGGGTGTTCTCGTCGGGGTGGATCGACGACGTGATCGCCACGCCCTTGGTGAAGTCGGCCTTCGCCGCGCCGTGCCGCTTGCGGTAGCGGCGGTTGTCGGTCTGCGCGCCCACCAGCGCCTCGGAGTTGGTCCGGGTCAGCGAGCCGAGCCGGCCGGAGAGGTGCGGGAGCCGCCCGCTGTCCTTCATCCGGTGCAGCAGGCTCTGGGTGCCGTAGGTGCCGGCCGCGAGGACCACGCGCCGGGCCGTGAACGTCCGGCCCGCGCCCTTCTTCTTGTTGTCGGTCGGCAGCGTGCCGACGGCGAAGCCGCCGCGGGAGTCCTCGGTGAGCGTGACGACGGAGGTCATCGGGTGGATGACGGCTCCGGCCCGTTCGGCGAGGTGGAGGTAGTTCTCGTTGAGGGTGTTCTTCGCGCCGTGGCGGCAGCCCGTCATGCACTCGCCGCACTCGGTGCACGCCGTGCGGGAGGGGCCCGCGCCACCGAAGTACGGGTCCGCGACCTCTTCCCCGGGCGCCGCCTTCGCGGTCCCGTCCCCCTCGTCGCCGACGGCGTCCCGGCCGTCCCCGAAGAAGACGCCGACCGGCGCCATGTGGAAGGAGTCGCCGACGCCCATGGCCTGCGCGGTCGCCTTCAGGTGCACGTCGGACGGCGTCATCGTGGGGTTGAGCCGTACGCCCAGCATCCGCTGCGCCTGGTCGTAGTACGGCTTCAACTCCTCCTGCCAGTCGGTGATGTGCTTCCACTGCGGGTCGTCGAAGAACGGCTCGGGCGGGACGTAGAGGGTGTTGGCGTAGTTCAGCGAGCCGCCGCCGACCCCGGCGCCCGCCAGGACCATGACGTTCCCCAGCAGGTGGATGCGCTGGATGCCGTAGAGGCCGAGGGCGGGGGCCCACAGGTAGTTCTTGAGGTCCCAGGAATTCTTCGGGAGCGTCTCGCGGGTGAAGCGGCGGCCGGCCTCGAGGACGCCGACGCGGTAGCCCTTCTCGGTCAGCCGGAGGGCGGAGACCGAGCCGCCGAAGCCGGAGCCGATGACGAGCACGTCGTAGTCGTATCCGTCGGCGCGGGCGTCCCGCGGCTCCGGGGCGTCCCGGGTGCCGGGGGCGTCCCGGGTGCCGGGGGCGTCCCGGCCGCCGCTCCCGTCCTGGCTGCGGGCAGAGTTCTCCTGGGGCACTGGCTCTCCCTGCTGAAGTGTTAGCGGAGTCGGAACGCCTTCATCGCGCGCAGGCTGCGGGTCATGAACTCGGCGTACTTCTCGTCGGTCATCCCGAAGGCCGGCGCCAGCGGCATCAGGCGCTGGTGGGCGACGGTCTGCGCCTCGGTGTACTTGAGGATGCCCTCGGAGCCGTGCCGGCGGCCCAGGCCCGAGTCCCCCATGCCGCCCATCGGCGCCTGCACGCTGGCGTACCCGGCGGCGTAGGACTCGTTGACGTTGACCGTGCCGGTGCGCAGCCGGGCGGCGACCGCGCGGCCGCGGGGACCGTCCTTCGTCCAGACGCTGGAATTGAGCCCGTACGGGGTGGCGTTGGCGAGCGCCACCGCCTCGTCCTCGTCGCGGAAGCGGTAAATGGAGACGACCGGGCCGAAGGTCTCCTCGTCGCAGACCGCCATCGGGGCCTGGACGCCGTCGAGGATGGTCGGCTCGTAGAAGAGCGGGCCGATGTCGGGGCGGGGGCGGCCGCCGGCGACCAGCCGGGCGCCCTTGGCGACGGCCTCCTCGACGTGGCGGGTGACGGTCTCCAGCTGCCGCTCGCCGACCAGCGAGCCCATGTCGGCGCCGTAGGCGAGGGAGTTGCCCAGCCGCATCGCCTTCGTACGGGCGGCGAAGCGCTGGAGGAAGTCGTCGGCGATGGACTCGTGGACGTAGAGCCGCTCGATGGAGATGCACAGCTGGCCGGCGGAGGCGAAGCAGCCGCGGACGGCGCCGGCGGCGGCCTTCTCCACATCGGCGTCCTCCAGCACCAACATGGCGTTCTTGCCGCCGAGTTCGAGCGAGACGCCGACCAGCCGGGCGGCGGCGCCCTGGGCGACCTCGCGGCCCGTACGGGTCGAGCCGGTGAAGGAGACGTAGTCGGCGTGCTCGACGACGGCGGGGCCGACGACCGGGCCCTCGCCCAGCACGACCTGCCAGACGTCCTCGGGCAGCCCGGCCTCGATGAGCTGCTCACGGGCCCACAGCGCGGTCAGCGCGGTCTCCGTGTCGGGCTTCATGACGACGGCGTTGCCCGCGACGAAGGCCGGCAGGGCGTCGCCCACGGACAGCTCGAAGGGGTAGTTCCAGGGGGCGATCTGCCCGACGACGCCCCGGGGCTGGCGGAGCTCGGTGACCTTGGTGAGGGTCGGTACGACGCCGGTGCGGGCCTTGGGCTTGAGGTAGGCGTGGGCCCGGCGGCCGTAGTGGCGGGCGGTGACGGTGACCGCCTGCACCTCCTCGTGGGCGTGCAGCCGCGCCTTGCCGGTCTCCAGCTGGATCAGGTCGAGCACCTCGGCCTGCCGGCGCAGCACCAGGTCGTGGAAGCGGAGCAGGACCGCGGCGCGCTGCTTGACGGGGACCTTGGCCCAGCGCTCCTGGGCGGCGCGGGCCCGCTCGAAGGCGGTGGCGACGTCCTCGGGGGTGGACTCGGGCAGGTCGGCCAGCTTCTCCCCGGTGAACGGGCTGTGGTTGGCGGTGCGGCCGGTGCCGACCACGCCACGGGTGAGCCGGGCGGCGACCTCGGGGGTGACCACGTCGGCGGCGGTGCGGGCGCCCGCCGGCGCGGGGGCGACCGGGTTGCCGCCCTCGGGCGCCCCGGGGGCCTCGGCGGTGGCGGTGGCCGCGGGGGCGTCGGCGGGGGCCTCGACGGGTGCTTCGGCGGGGGCCTGGGCGGCGGTGGAGGCGGCTGTTCCGGTGTCCTGCGAGTCCGTCATGTCGGCGAGCGTATGCCTCCCCGGACGCTTTGTGTACCCGGCAGTAATGAGTTTTCACGCGGCACGCACAATCGTGCCAGCGTCCGCTGGCCGCAAGGGGGCTGGTCTGGGGCGACCGGCGCCCCGGGGTCACGCCCCGGTCAGCCGGAACGCGTCCAGCGCGGTGTGGAGGTGGCGTGCGGCCTCGGTGCGCGCGCCGACCGGGCAGGAGATCCACACGTCGACCGTCCGGCCGCCCTCGTCCCAGCTGAGGTCGTCGGTGTACCGGGGGCCGCCGTCGGCCGCACCGCCGTCCCAGACGAACTCCCAGCGCCCGGCCCGCAGCCCGTGGCGGGTGGTCCCGGTGACCCGCCCCCGGCGGTAGCCGCGGTAGTGGGCGGGCCCCTGGGCGTCCGCCGTGCGCATCGCCCCCAACGGCCCCTCCGGCAACCGCCGCTGCACCTGGACGCCGATCCGGATGCGCCGGCCCCGGGAAGCGTAGTAGACGCGGCCGTTCTCGTAGGAGCGGGAGAAGCCGTCCGGTACGGCGAGCACGAAGCCGACGGGGTCGCGGACGAGGCGGTAACCGGCGGGGAGCGTGGCGGTGGCCCCCGGGGCGGGCGGCGGGGTGACCGTGACGGTGGGCCGGGCACTGCCGGGGGCCGGGCGCCGCGCCGTCCCCGCGCCGGAGGCCCGCGGGGAGGGGCCGCCGGTGCCGTCGCCCGTGCCGTCGCGGTGCGTCAGCAGGAGGGCGACGCCCGCGCCCGCGCCGCCGATCACCAGCGCGGCGAGCGCCACCAGCACGGCGGTGCGGAGGCGGCCGGTGTGCGGGCGGACGGCCGCGGCCAGCGCCCGGTCGTCGAGCGCCGCCGGGATCGGCAGTCCGGGCGCCCGGCCGCCCGCGCGCCCGCCCTGGCCTCCGCCGCCGCTCCTGCTGGGGGCGGCGGCCAGGGCGGGGTCGGTGGGGGCCGTGGGCGGGGCGCCTGAGGGCAACGGGGCCTCGGGGGAAGGGGGTTCGCCTGAGGGAGGGTCGCCCGGGGGACGTTCGGCGGGCCGTGGTTCGGCGGGCCGCGGGAGGCCGGTGGGTGGCGGGTCGCCGGGTGACGGGTCGCCGGACGGGGGTTCGCTCGGCGGGTGTTCGCTGGGCAGGTCGTCGCCGGGGCCGTCGTGCGGGGAGTCGTGGGCGTCGGGGGCGGGGTGGCGCGGCGGGTGGTGCGGTCCGGCGCCGGGGCGGGGGCCGGCCGGGCCGCCGGGCGCGCCCGCCACCGCCGCCGCTTCCCCCTCCGCCACCGCTGCCGCGGGCCCCCGCTGGTGCCCCCGCTCCGGAGCCCGCCCCGACCGCAGATAGCCGCGCAACAGCCGCTCCGTCTCGGCGATCCCGAGCCGGCGCTCCGGATCGCGCTCCAGCAGCCCCGCCACGACGGCGTGCAGCGCCCGTGCGGCCTCCGGGAAGGCGATGTCCTCATAGACGACGGCGTGCAGCACCCCGCCCAGCGAGTCGCGGTGGAACGGCGAGGTGCCGCTGAGCGCGGCGCACAGCAGCACCCCGAGCGACCAGAGGTCGGCCTCGGGCCCCGTGCCACGGCCGGACATCCTTTCCGGCGCGGTGTATTCGGGCGAGCCGACGAAGCCGCCGGTGTCGGTCAGCGTGGGGACGCCGGGGACCTGGGCGATCCCGAAGTCGGTGAGCACGACCCGGCCGGTGCCCGACTCCAGCAGGACGTTGGCGGGTTTGAGGTCACGGTGCAGCACCCCGCGGGTGTGCGCGGCCCTCAGCGCGCCCAGCAGCGCGATCCCGATCCGGGCGGCCTCCCGCGGCGCGACCGGCCCGCCGCTGCGCAGCCGGTGGTCCAGCGACGGCCCCTCCACCAGCTCCATCACAATCCACGGCCGCCCGTCCTGCTCGACCACGTCGTGCACGACGATCACATTCGGGTGCTTGATCCCGGCGACCGTCCGCGCCTCCCGCATCGCCCGCTCGCGCTGCACCCGCGGCCCCGGCCCGGCCGGCTCCTCGCCGTCGTCCTCGTCCACGTGCAGTTCCTTGACGGCGACCTGACGGCCCAGCAGCTCGTCGGTGGCGCGCCAGACCGTCCCCATGCCGCCGCGGCCCAGCCGCGCTTCCAGGCGGTACCGGCCACCGATCAGCCGGCCCTCGCCCCCGAAGATCCCCATGTCCCCATCTTTCCGGCACCGGCCCCCCTCCGGAAGGGCGGCACCTCAGGACCGGCCACGACCGCGCCTCCCCCGCCGCAGGGACCAGTCATGGCCGCCCCTCCCCTGCCGCCGCGCCAAGCCGCCGTGATCCACTGCCCCCATGGAGGCAGTTGTTGCGAGCGTGGTGGCCGTCGTCGGCACCCTGCTGGGTTCCGGCGTCACCCATTTCTTCCAGAGCCGGGCGGCCGAGCGCAGCGAGCAGTTCGCCCGCGCCGAGCGGCTGCGGCAGGAACGCATCGACGCGTACTGCGCGTACGCGGGGGCGCTGCTGGACTACCGGCGGGTCCTCGTCCACCGCTGGTTCGTTCTCCACGAGGAGGACCGCTGCGACGAGGACTCCCCCGAGCTGCGCGAGGAGGTGTACAAGACCCGCTACACCGCCCAAGAGGCCATGTTCCGGGCCCAGATGGTGACCGACGACCCCCGGATACTCGAACGCAGCGAGCAGGTGATGGCCGAGACCACCGAGCTGCACTGGGCCCCCGACCGGGAGGCCCTCACCGCGCTGCGGGCCACCACCCGCCAGGGCATCCGCGACTTCATCGCGGCCACCGCCCGGCAGGTGCGCTGACCACCCGGAAGCCGGACCACACGAGACACGGGGTGGAACCTCCACCGGCTCCCCCACCGTCCTTGACACAGTGAGGCTGTCGTACGGGAACGACCGGTGCGGCGGCTACGAGAGGCGGATCGGGGGTCGGTCATGGTGATGCAGGACGGCGGAACGGTGGACGTCCGCCCGGACGCCGATCCCGGCCGGGCCGCCCCGGAACACGGCGGCGCCTACCTCGCGACCGCGCTGTCCCTGGCCCTCTACTCGTGCGTCCTGGTCGCCTGGACGCTCTACGGACTCGCCCAAGGGGAGGGCAGCGTCTGGGACTTCCTGGAGGGCCTGTTCAACCCGGGCGCCTCCCCCGCGACGCAGATCCTCGGACCGTACGAATGGGCCTTCTCCGTCGGGTTCCTGGTGATCGCCGGACTGGCGCTGGCCCGGCGCCGGGTGGCGCGCTCCGCGGCGCTGCTGACCGGATGCGTCCTGCTCGCCGTCTCCCTCCGGGAGGCCGTGGGCCTCTTCGACGCCGCCTACCGCGATCAGTACCGCCTCGACCCGCTGGGCGGGTGGGTGCTCGCCACCCGCGGGCTGGGGCTGGTGGTGGCGCTGGTCGTCCTCTTCGCGCTCTTCCCGGCCACCGAGCGCCGGGACGGGCACCGGTCCGCCCCCGGAACGGCCGGCCCGGACGGCTGGCGGCTCCGCTCGTCCCGGATCTGCGGGGTGCTGTTCCTGCTGATGAGCCTGGCGCGGATCGGCTGGACCGTCTTCACCGTGGCGGCCCCCGAGGTCGACGCGCGCCGCTATCTGCGCGGAGTGGTCGACGGCTCGCTCCTCGGCACCCTCGACCTGGCCGCGCCCGGCGATTTCACCACCGTCGGCTCGGTGCTCGTGCTCCTGGTCCTGGGCGTCCTGGCCTTCCGCGGCCGGCGGGACGTGCGCGGGGCGCTCATGATGTTCGCGGCGCTGGAGCTGTACATGACGGTGCGGACGGTCGTCATGCTGACCGTCACGGACTTCTTCAACCGCTCCTTCGAGACCCCCGAGGGCGCTCTGTCCCTGGCCACGACCGCCTACGCCCTGGCGGCCATGACCTCGGTCGTCGTCCTGACCACCACCCGCGGCTCCACCCCGTACCCCGGCCTGCGCACGGAGGGGGTCCGGGCGGCGGCGGTGGGGCGGGGCGGGGGGTTGTAGGGACGGGTCCGCGGCGCACGGGCGTAGCGTGGTCGGTACGTCCTTCTCGCGGGGGTGGCCATGGAGTTGTCCGAGGAACCCGGCATCGGTGAGCGCATCGCGCGGCTGCGCGCCCGCCGGAAGCTGACGCAGGAGGCCCTCGCCGAACGGGCGGGCCTGTGCGTCGACATCGTCCGCAAGCTCGAACAGGGCGTGCGCCGCACGGCGCGGCTGACCACGCTCAACGCGCTGGCCAGAGCCCTGGACGTGGAGCCGTCGGCCCTCGTCGGACAGCCCGCCACCTTCGAGGGGCGCACCGAGGGCGAGCAGCCCTCCGTCCTGGCGCTGCGCCAGGCCGTGGCGCCGGTGTCCGACCTGCTGGGCGACGATCCCGACCCCGAGGACCCGCCGGGCATCGCGGCGCTGCGGGCCTCCCTGCGGTCGACGGAACGCATCCGCCGCGACGGGCGGATGGCGGAAATCGGCGCGCTGCTGCCGCAGTTGATCAGGGATGCGAAGGCCGCCGCCCGCGCCACCACCGGCGCCGAGGCCGCCGCGGCCCACTCGGTCCTGGCCGAGGCGTACCAGGTCGCCGCCACGACGCTGACGGCGCTGGGCAAGGAGGACGCCGCCTTCACCGCCCTGGAACGGTCGATGTCCGCGGCGGCCCAGGGGGACGACCCCCACCTGGAGACCGTCGGCTTCTCCAGCCTCGCCTGGGCGCTGACCAAGCAGGGGCGGCTGGCCGACGCCGAACGCGTCGCGCTGAGCGCCGCCGAACGCATCGAGCCGGGCTTCCGCTCGCCGCCGCTCGAACTGGCCCTGTGGGGCATCCTGCTGCTGCGTGCGGCGACGGCCGCGGTCCGTCTGGAGCGGCGCGACACCGTACGGGACCTGCTCGCGATGGCGAGCGCGGCCGCGGCCGGCATCGGCACGGACCGTCTCGACTACGCGACGCCGTTCGGCCCGACGAACGTCGGCGTGGCCCGGGTCAACTTCCTGGTGGAGATGGAGGACAGTGCCGAGGCACTGCGCACCGCGCGCACCGTACCCGAGCTGCAGACGCTGCCCCCGACGTGGCGTGCGCGCTTCCACGTGGACCGGGCCCTGGCCCTCGCCGATCTGCACAAGGACGACGGCGCGCTCCAGGCGCTGCTGACCGCCGAGCGCACCGCCCCGGAGTGGATGCGCTACCACTCCACGAGCCGCCGCCTGGTGGCCGACCTCCGCCACCGCGAACGACGACGCACCTCACCGCTCACGGAGCTGGCCGACCGCCTCGATCTCGACGGGTAGGACAGGGCGTCCCAGCAGGGGCGGAAAGTGGCACAGCGCGTCCCTGTCGGGGGCGCCGGCCCTTCCCTAGCGTGGCCGCGCCGTCAGGACGACGGCCCCGGCGGCCGCCGCGAACGGCCCCGGGCCACGCCACCCCGCGAAAGCAGGCCCCCGTGCCCGACGTTCCCCCGGCCCGCAGCCCCCTCCGCACGCCCCCGCGGACCGCACAAGCGGAGGGCGCCCGATGAGCACACCCCCCACGCCCCGGCTGCTCCCCTGGGCCGGTCCGGACGGCAAACCCTGCTATCTGCTCACGGACCGGGACGACAGCCTTCTTTCGGAGCGGGCCGATCAGGTGGAGGCGCTGCAACTGCGGATGGGGGCCGGGTTACTGGAGCACGCCCGGGTTCTGATCGACGATCCGTCGGTGGACTCGCGGCAGTTGCGGTTTTTGTCGGCCCAGCTCAGCGCGGCGCTGGGCGACGTCCTGCGCGTCGCACAGAGCCGCGGCGCGCGCTCCGGACGCCAGGAAGAGGCGCCTGACCAGGTCTTTTGAGGGCGCACCAGAGGACTTTCGCCGCGTGCGGGAGAGATCCCCCTCCGAACCGCCCCCGCACGCGCGAAGCGGCCGCCGCGTGTGGGGGTCGCGGCGGCCGCCGATGTGAACTGCAACGCGTACTGGGCCTGTGGCCTCTTCAGTGGTGCAGCATGTGAACAACTCTGCCCGTGGGGGCTTCCCCGCGGCATCCTCCAGAGGTCGCGGGATCACCCCCGCCGCTCGGCGGGGGTGCGGGTCCGCCGCAGGGCGGTCCCGGGGGACAGGGAAACGGAATCGCGCGGCGCAGGGCGGTTCCGCAAGCTCGGGCGGTGCGAAGGAGAAAGGGGCGGCCGGTGATCCGTGTCGCTGTGGTGGACGACGAGCGGCTCGTCAGGTCCGGACTGCGGATGATCCTGGGGACCGCCCCGGACATCGAGATGGTCGCGGACTGCGGCGGCGCCGAGGCCGTGGAGACCGTGCTGCGCTGTGCGGCCGACGTCGTGCTGCTGGACATCCGGATGCCGGACGTGGACGGGCTGACCGTGCTGCGCCGGCTGCGGGCCGCCCCGGAACCGCCCGCGGTGGCGATGCTGACCACCTTCGACGCCCAGGAGTACCTGACGGCGGCGCTGCGCGAGGGGGCGGCCGGGTTCCTGCTCAAGGACTCCGATCCGGAACAGCTCGTACGGGCCGTGCGGACGCTGGCGGCGGGCGGCAGCGTGCTCGACCCGGGCGTCACCCGCGCGGTGATCGGCGGCTATCTGACCGCCGAGGACCAGGCGTCCGCGAACCGGGCGGTGGACGGGCTGACCCCGCGCGAGTCGCAGGTGCTCGCCCTGCTCGGGGAGGGCCTGGGCAACGCCCAGATAGCCGACCGGATGGGGCTCGCCCCCAGTACGGTCAAGGACCATGTGCGCGCCCTGCTGGGGAAGTTGGGCGGGATCAACCGCATCCAGGCGGCCATCGTCGCCGACCGCGCCGGCCTGGTGACGGGCGACCCGCGGGGTGCGTGGTGAGCGCCGCGTGGGTGCGGTGGCTGCGGTACAAGGCCGCCCCGCTGGCGGTCCCGGTGCTGCTCGCGATCGCCGACGCGATGCTGGTCAACGGCATCGACCTCGACCTGGAGGTGGGCGTCTCGATGGGGGCCGCGGCCGCCCTGCTGGTGCGCCGGCGCTTCCCTCTCCTCGTCTTCCTCTTCACCCTTCCCGGGCTCTACATCGGCTACATCTGGTTCGCGCCGATGATCGCGCTCTACACCCTGGCCGCCCGCCGGCCGGGCCGGGCCCGGCTCGTGATCTGTGCGCTGCTGCTGATCGCCGCGCACTTCCTGCCGTATCCGATCTCCGACTTCGAACTCACCGCGTACCGGGAGAACACCCTGGTGCTGATCGACGCGAGCGTCACCTCGGCCGCGCCCATCGCCCTGGGCCTGCTGATGCGCACCCGCAGGGAACTGGCCTCCCGCGTCGAGGACCTGACCCGCAGTCTGCGCCGGGAGGACCGGCTGCTCGCCGACCGGGTCAAGACCACCGAACGCGCCCGGCTCGCCCGCGAGATGCACGACGTGGTGGCCCATCAGGTCAGCCTGATCAGCCTCCAGGCGGGGGCGGTGCAGGTCAGCACGGACGACGCGGAGGCACGGGCGGGCGCCCGGACCATCCGGGAACTGTCCGTGCGGACGCTGGAGGAGCTGCGGCACATGGTGGGCGTGCTGCGGGCGGACGGCGGCGAGGCGGAGGCCCGCGACCTGGCGCCCCAGCCGGACCTGGAGGAGCTGCCGCGGCTGATCGAGATGAGCGCGCTGGATGTGACGTACGAGCGCGGCGTGGTGGCCGGCGCCGGCGGGGCGAACGGCGCCAAGACGGTGGAGCGGGCTGCCTTCCGCACGGTTCAGGAGGCGCTCACCAACATCCGCAAGCACGCGCCGGGGGCGCGGGTGCGGGTGCGGGTGGACCCGGTGGACACGGTCCGGGGTGCGGACGGGGCCCACGGGCCGGAGGGGGCGGACGGTGCGGAGGCGGCCGAGGAGGGCCGTACGGCGCACGGCCTGCGGGTGGAGATACGCAACGGACCGCCGGACGCGACGGCGCCGGTCCCCGGGCTGCCCGGAGGCGGACACGGGCTGGTGGGGCTGCGCGAGCGCGCCCAGAGCCTCGGCGGGACGCTGGAGGCGCGGCGCACCTCGGACGGCGGCTTCGTCGTACGGGCGGAGTTCCCGTACGCGGCGGGGTGAGTCGGCGGACGAGCCGGATGGCCGTACGGGGCGCGCGGCCGGGCCAGGGGTGCATCCCGGCGTGGGTGTCCCGGCGGGACCGACAGGGGTGTCCCGGCGGGGTGGTGCGGAGGTGTCAGGCGGAGAGCGGTGCGGCGGCCTCGTCGACGGCGGTGCTCAGGTCCGGGTAGACCTCGAAGAGCCGGCGTACGCCCAGCGCGGCCAGCACCCGGTTGACGTGCGAGCCGTCCACGGCGCCCTGGGCGGGGAGGATCAGCCGCAGCCGCCCCTGACAGGAGCGCATCAGCCGGCGGGCGGCGATCAGCACGCCGACGCCGCTGGAATCGCAGAACCGCACCTCGGAGAGGTCGAGCACCACAGATCTCCGGCCGTCCGCCACCGCGTCGTGCACATGCTGGCGCACCGCGGGTGAGGTGACCAGGTCCATCTCACCGGACACCTGGAGCACGGCCCATGGGCCCTTCTCGTCCTCTGCCACCTTCAACGACACGCGCTCGAAGCCTTTCGCTCGCTTTCGTACCGGATGAACCGGGGCGGTATCCGGAACTCGCCCTTCCCCGCCTCGACTGCCCGGCCCCTCTCCCCTGAAACTCTTCCGAATCCTTGGCGCACCAGGCCGTCCGCCTAAGGCTATGCCCCGGCGGGCGCAGCTCTTGGCCGACATCCGGTCACACACGGATAACACATGGCCCTATGTGCGCAGGAACGATCCGCATCGATCCGCTGTGATCGGGCAGTATCGCCACAAAGCGCGGGCACCGGCCCGTCAGGGCTTTACCATCCCCGTACCCCTCGGGGATCGGTTTGCCGCAAAGGCGCGTGCGGTGTCGGACCCTCGCATTACATTCGAGGGCACGACGGGTGCTGTGAGAGTGCGCACAGGTCCGGACAGGCGCAGGTGCAGGTGCAGGAGTGACGGCCGAGGTGTGAGCCCGGAGGCGACGGGCAGGGATGGGGATCCGATGGGACACGACGCCCCACCGCGGTGGGACAGGCGGATGCAGCAGCGGCTCGCCCACGGCGAGGCGGCGGCGCTCGGCGAGCTCTACGACCGCTTCGCCTCCCTCGTGCACAGCCTCGCCCACCGCGTCCTGGACGACGAGGACGCCGCCGACCGCGTCACCCGCGAGGTCTTCGGCTACATCTGGGAACACCCGGACTCCTACGACCCCAAGCAGGGCCCGCTGCGCTCCTGGGTCGCCGGCATCACCCGCCACCAGGCCGTCCAGCGCCTGCGCCAGACGGAGGCGGCCTCGGCGCGCGACTGCGGACCCGACGCCCCCGCGCCCGCCGAGATAGAGGAGAAGATCCGCGAGGCGTCCACCGCCGCCCGCGCCGACTTCATCGTCACGTCCATGCCCGCGCCCCTGCGGGCCGCCCTGGAACTGGCGTACTTCCAGCGCCGGGACTACCGCCAGACCGCCGCCGACCTCGGCGTCACGGAGGACGAGGCCCGGCGCCGGCTCCGCCTGGGCCTGCAGCTGCTGTCCACCGCCCACAACCACCAGGCCCTGCCGCCCGCCCACCGCACGGCACCCGCCCCGCACTCCGCCCCCGGCGCGACCCGTGCGCCGCACGCTCCCCGCGGGCCGCGCCCGTCGCACACCCAGCACACCCAGCACACCCAGCACACCGGCCAGGGGACCTCCGCACCGCCCGGCGGCCCTGGCCATGGGCGGTCCCGGTGAACGGCCCGGACGAGTGGGACGACCACGAACTCCCCAGCAGCCCCGGCGAACGCCCGCGCATACCGTCACCGCGCACCGCGGCCGAGGACCTCGGCCCGCTCCCGGACGCCCAGCCGGCCCCCGTCCGCGACCCGGTGCAGGACACCGGCGGCGGCCCCCGCGAACCGGAAGCCGAGCCCGTGACCGAGCTGCCCGCGTCCGTACCCCTCCCCGCGTCGGCGCCCGCCCCGCCGCACAAGGTCCTCAAGTCGCTGCTCGGCGCCTGGGCCCTGTCGGCCTGCTCCGCCGAGGAGACGGCCGCGGTCGAGGCCCATCTGACCGACTGCAGCCTCGTGCGCGGACGAGGCGCTGCGGCTGCGCGACGCCGTCGGACTGCTGCACCCCGCCGACAGCCTCGACCTCGACCCGCTGCTGCGCTCCCGTGTGCTGGAGGGCTGCCTCGGCCGCCGTCCGGCCCGTATCCCGGTGCCCGAGTGGGCGACGCCGTACGACGCGGAGACCGCCAAGCTGGACGCGCTGCTGCGTGACATGGGCGAGGCGGAGTGGCGCGCGCCGGTGCGGCTGCGCTGGTTCGAGGGCGAGCGCCCGGTCGAGCGGGAGACCACCGTCGCCGGTGTGATGGGGCATCTGATGGCGGTGGACGGCTTGGTCGCGACGGCCCTCGGGCTGCCCGACCCGCTCGGCACGGCCGCCCCGCCGGGCACCCCCGACCCCCTCATCCGTACGGAAACGTTCTGGCGGACGCCGGAGGGCGAACCGAACCCGCTCGCCCTCCGCGCACCGTGGCGCGACCAGAGCTACGCGCTGATACGGCAGGTGTCGTTCGCCGGTGACCGGGTCGCCGAACTCGCCGTCCCGTACGGGGAGTTCCGGCTGGCGCTGCGCGACTCGTTCCTGGACCGCGCCTTCGAGTGCTGGGTGCACGCCGGGGACATCGCGGAGGCGGTGGACTATCCGTACGAGGCCCCGGCGTCCGGGCACCTCCACCAGATGGTCGACCTCGCCGCCCGGCTGCTGCCCAGCGCGCTGGCCGACCGCCGGCGGGCCGGGCTGGCCGCGCCGCCGCAGCGGCTGGTCGAGGCGGGCGCCCCGGGCCGGACGCTCCATCTGGAGGTCGAGGGCAACGGCGGCGGCCACTGGTACATAGCGCTGGACTCACCGGCCGCGCTCGGCACCCCGGAGCGCACCGTCGCCCACATCGCCCTGGACAGCGCCGAGTTCTGCCAGCTGGCCGCGGGCCACATCTCTCCCGAGGAGGCCGCGGCCGGACAGAACGGCGAACGGGACGCGATCCGCGAGGTGCTCTTCGCGACCGCGTCGCTGTCCCGGCTCTAGAGGGCGGGGGCTCGGGGGGCCGGGCCCGGGGGCGGGCCCCCTCGCCCGTAAGGGGCGGTCGAACGAGTCCCGTAGGGGGTCCGAGCGCCCCTTCGGGGCCACAACGCGGGAGGCGCGGAAGGTATTCCGCGGCGGAGGCACTCCGCGCCGGAAGGCGCTCCCGCAGCGGAAGGCGTCGCGCGGCAGAGCGCGCTCCGCCGCGCCTGGACGACGCCCTACGCGAAGACGACCGTCCGGCTGCCGTTGAGCAGCACCCGGCGCTCGCTGTGCCACTTCACCGCGCGGGCCAGTGCCTGGCACTCGACGTCCCGGCCGATGGCCACGAGCTGGTCCGGCGTGACGTCGTGCCCCACGCGCTCGACCTCCTGCTCGATGATCGGGCCCTCGTCGAGGTCCGCGGTGACGTAGTGCGCGGTGGCGCCGATGAGCTTCACGCCGCGGGCGTGCGCCTGGTGGTACGGCTTGGCGCCCTTGAAGCTCGGGAGGAAGGAGTGGTGGATGTTGATGATCCGGCCGGACAGCGCCTTGCACAGATCGTCGGAGAGCACCTGCATGTAGCGGGCGAGCACCACCAGCTCGACGTTCTCCGCCCGCACCAGCTCCAGCAGCCGCGCCTCGGCGTCCGCCTTGGTGTCGCGGGTGACCGGGATGTGGTGGAAGGGGATGTCGTACGAGCCGACCAGCTCGGCGAAGTCCGTGTGGTTGGAGACCACGGCCGCGATCTCGACCGGCAGCGCGCCGATCCGGGAGCGGAAGAGCAGGTCGTTGAGGCAGTGCCCGAACTTGGACACCATCAGGACGATCCGCATCTTCTCGTCGGCCCGGTGGATCTGCCAGTCCATGCCGAAGGAGTCGCCCACCGCCGCGAAGCTGGCCCGCAGCTTGTCGACGCTCACCGAGGCGTCCGCGCTGAAGTGGACCCGCATGAAGAACAGCCCGGTGTCGTGGTCGCCGAACTGCTGGCTGTCCTCGATGTTGCAGCCGGTGATGAAGAGGTAGCTGGAGACGGCGTGCACGATCCCCTGCTTGTCCGGGCAGGACAGGGTGAGGACGTACTGATCGTTCCGATCGTGCTGACCGGGCTGGGTGGGCTGCGACTCGCTCATGACCTCATAGGGTCGCACACCCGCCGGGCAGGTCAGGCCGGGGCGTCCGCCTGACCGGTCATGATGGCCAGCACCTCCAGCGAGCGCGGCGCGGCGTCGGGGTCCTCGCCGTCCGCCGTCGCCAGGTGCACATGGGCCTCCCGGGCCGCGCGGACCGCCTCCGGCCAGCCCTGGTGCTCCATGTACGCGGTCACCGGAGCGTCCGCGCCGACCTGGTGCATGATCCTCAGCACGCGGAGGACGGCGGCATCGACGAGCTGCGCCTCCTGGGAGTCCCGGAAGATCGTGCCGACGTACTTCTCGGCGGACCAGTTGTCGAGCCAGGTGTCCTCGACGAGCCGGTAGACGGCGTCGGTGACGTCTCCGTACCCGGGCACTCCGGCCAGCCACGCCTCCTGCTGGAAGCCGGGGTCGGAGAGCATGTGCAGCGCGGAGCGCACATTGCTGCGCCAGCGCCACCACGGCATGTCGTTGAGTGGCATACCGCCCATGGTGGTCGAGCGGCGGCCGCGACGGGAAGACTTCTCCGAACCTTGCACAGCAGTCGATCGTACGTTCTTCACCAATGATCTCAAGCCGCCCCCCGGAGTTCACCTCTGCGTCACCATCCATTGCCTCCTCGTCACCAGCCCGTTCCGGGCAGGACGGAAGGCTGCGGTGCCATGACCGGACGGCGCCGCTCCCTTCCCCGCCCCCTTTCCTCCGCCCCCGTGGTCCCGGCCGCTTCGGCGGCGGTGTGTACGGCGGTCCTCGCGTCCCTGCTCTCGGGCTGCGGCTCGCTCGCCGGGGCGGCGGACTCCGGGGAGAAGGCCCCGGTCACGGTGATGACCTGGGCCCCCGAGGGCACCAGAGCGACCAATATGCCGGGCATGCCGGCCATGGCGCAGGCCTACGCCCGCTGGGTCAATTCCCGCGGCGGCATCCGGGGCCACCACCTGAGGGTGCTGACCTGCAACGAGCACAACGACTCGGTGACCGCGGCGCACTGCGCCCAGCGCGCGGTGGACGAGGGCGCCGTCGCCGTCGTCGGCTCGTACAGCCAGTTCGGGCGCTCGTTCATGTCGCCGCTGGAGGTCAAGGGCATCCCCTTCATCGGCGGCTACGGCGCCTCGGACGAGGAGTTCGAGAGCCCGCTGTCCTACCCCGTCAACGGCGGGCAGGCCTCGCTGCTCGCCGGGAACGGCCGGCAGCTGGCGCGCGACTGCAGCCGGGTGGCGCTGGTCCGGCCGGACAGCATCCAGGGCGACCAGATGCCGTCGCTGCTCAACTCCGGCCTGCAGAGCGGCCATCGGCACCCGGTCAAGGACATCAAGGCGCCCGAGGACGGCACCGACTACTCCTCCGCGGTGAACCGCGCGCTGGACGGTGTGGGCGCCGACCCGGCCGTCTTCGGCACCTCGGCGAACGGCGGCAAGGCGCCCGGCTCCTGTGTCACGGCCTCGCTCGGCGATCACACGGACGCGTTCTTCGACTCGTTCCGGCGGCTGCAGGAGGACAGCCCCAAGGTGCGGGTCGCCTCCGTCCTGGGCAGCGTCGGCCAGTCGCTGCTGAACCGTACGGGCGGCAGCGCCGGGCCGCTGGAGGACGCGGACATCACCGGCTGGTACCCGGTCGCGCACGATCCGCGCTGGCAGCCGATGCGCAAGGTCATCAACGACTTCGCCTTCGACGACAACCGCATCGACCCGGCCGACCAGGGCGTCCAGACGACCTGGATCGCCTACACCGTGCTGCGCGCCCTGATCGGGCAGCTCGACGACGCGGGCGTCGACGACATCACCCCGCACGCCCTGCAGACGACGCTGGACCGCGGCGACCGGGCCATCGACACCGGCGGGCTGACCCCGAAGCTGCGCTGGCGGGACGACGACCTGCTCGCCGTCCAGGACTTCCCGCGCATCGTGAACGCGATGGTGACCTACCAGGTCGTCAGGGACGGCGAGCTGACCGCCGCCAAGGACGGCTTCGTGAACGTCACCAAAACGCTGGAGCGGCGGCGCACCGACGACGGCTGAGCCGCGCGGGCCCGGACAGCGGGCGGGCGGGGCGTGCGGCAAGGTGGCGCCCGCCCCCTGGGCGGCTCAGAGCTGTTCGGGGCGGCGCTCGGTCAGCCCGTACTTCTTGGCGAGCGGGTTCCACAGCTGCGCCGCCTGCCGCTTGGCGGTGGTGGCCTGGCCGCTGGCCGCGTTGCCCTGGGCGGTCTGCCTGCTGAGCCGGGCCTTGCCCTTGTGGCAGCCCTTCTTGCTGCCGACCTGGCCGGCCCAGGCCGCGTAGTGGTTGTCCGCGGCCGCCGAGGACTGCCAGGCCTTGGTCAGCGCGGCGGTCAGCTGGTCGTGCTGCGGGATCTTGTCGACGGGCAGCTGCTGCAGCCGCTTGACCAGGTCGTTGCGCTGGCCGGCCGCGGCCCGCAGGTCCTTGGCCGCGCCGCCGAGGTTGCTGCAGGTCTTGATGCCGTTGACGGCGCCGATCACCGAGGCGCGGCTGTTGTTGCTGTCGCCGAGCAGCGCGTCCAGGCCCTTGGCCTGCTCCTGCGCCGGGTCGGTGGAGGGCTTGGGCTGCTCCGGGCTCTTGGCCGCCTTCGTCGTGCCGGACCCGGCGTCCTGCTTCTTCGCGGCGTCGTCGCCGCCTCCGCCGCTCAGCGCCCAGCCGAGGCCGAGGCCGGCCCCCGCGAGCGCCACGATGACGATGCCGACGATCACGGCCGGGGCGAGCTTGCGGCGGCCGCCGCCGTCGCCGCCGTCGTACGGGGCCGGCTGGTCGTAGCCGCCGCCGGGCGGGAACTGCTGACCGGGCGCCTGGCCGTACGGCGGGCGGCCCGGGTCCTCGAAGCGCGGGAGCTGGGCGGTGGAGTCCGGGGCGGCGGCCTGGCCGGGAGTGCCCGGTCCGTCGCGGAACAGGCCGTCGAACTCGGCGGGGGTGGCACGGTCGCCGGGCGCGCCGGGGCGCACGCCGTACGGGGGGCCGGGCGGCGGGGGCGGCGCGCCGGCGCCGACCGGCGGGATGAGCTGGGTGGCCTCGGCGTCGCCCGCGCCCTGGGCGCCGGGCATCGGCGAGGAGTGCGGCTGCGGCATCGGCTGAGCCTGCGGCCGCTGCTGGTTCGGCTTGATCGCGCGCAGCATGGTGGTGGACTCGTCGGGCGTCTCGGGCCGCGAGGCCGCCTCGGGCGGCAGCGGCACGGCACCGGTGCCGCCGGACTGCGCGCCGATGGGGGGTATGAGCGCGGTGGCCTCCGCGTCGCTCGCGGCGGGCGGCAGCGGCGCACCGGTCTGCGGGGTGGCCCGCACCAGCGCGCCGGACGCGTCCTGCGGCTGCTGGCCGTAAGGCTGCTGGGTCTGCTGAGGCTGCTGGGGCTGCTGGCCGTACGGCTGCGGGGACTGCTGGCCGTTGCCGTACTGCTGGCCGTTGGGGTACTGGCCCTCGGGCGGCAGTGCGCCGGGCGCGCCCTGGCCGTCGGGCGCGCCGTGCGGCAGCAGCGCCGTCGCCTCGGCGGCCGACTCGGCCGGCGGCAGCGGCGCGCCCTGCTGCGGGGACGCCTGCTGCGGCGGGGCGGGCGGGGCCGGCGGCGGGCCCTGGGGCGCCGCGGGGAAGCCCTGGCCGCCCTGCGGCTGCTGGGGCAGGGCGGTCTGGGTGGGCTGGGACGCCTGGGACGCCTGGGTCGAGTGGTACGGCGCCTGGTCCGGGGCGTACCCCTGACCGCTCTGGCCGTAGCCCTGCGGCTGGCCCTGGCCGTACGTCTGGGACGGCCCCTGCTCGTAGCCCTGCTGTCCGGCGGGCGCCCCGTCGTACGACTGGGGGGCGGGGGCGGCCTGCTGGCCGGGGCCCCAGGGCTGGCCCCACGGCTGGCCGGCCGGCGGCGCGGCCTGCTGCTCGGGCACCCACGGCTCACCGTTGGCGGGCAGCACTATGCCCTCTCGCGCGGGACCGGCCGCAGAATTCTGCGGGTCGTGACCCTGTCCGCTCTGCGTCACCGTGACTCCTACCAACGTGCAGACCTACGGAATCGTCGGCTGCACGCTACCGGGTCGCAGCAACGTTCGACCACGTCGCCTGGTCACCACCCCCGCCCGCCCCCGCAACGCACCGGGCGGGCCCTGCCCGCGGCCCGCCCGGCCCCGTACGACAAACCCGACGCCGTACGACAAAGCCCCCGTTGTCCTCGCCCGCCCCCCACGGGGCCCCGCGGCGAGGCGTTGTTCACACCTCCCCGGACCGGCTCAGGCCGCCGTGGCCCGCAGCTCCAGCCGGGCGCTGAACTCGCGCACCACCGGCTCGTCCCGGAAGGGCTCCAGGCGCAGCTGGAAGTCCTCCAGATACTCCGCGCCGCGGTCCGAGCGCAGCCCGCTCAGCAGCTCCACCGCCTGGGTGCCGGTGTGGCAGGCCGCTTCCACCTCGCGTTGCTGCACCTGGGCGCCGGCCAGCAGCAGCAGCCCGATGGCCCGCCGCCGCGCCCGGCCCTCCGGGTGGCCGTCCAGCGCCTCCTGCGCACGCTGCGCGGCGGGCCCCGGCTGCCCCAGGTCTCGGTGGCAGTGGGCGAGTTCGTCGGCCAGATACGCCTGGTCGAAGTGGGCGATCCAGACCGGGTCGTCGCCCGACTCGGCCGTCGCGTCGGCGCGCTCCATCGCGGCGACCGCCCGTCCGGCCACCGCCTGGAAGGCCCGGCCGTCGCCCATCAGGGCGTGTCCGCGCGCCTCCGCCGCGCAGAACATCGCCTCCGCGCGCGGGGTGACATGGCCGCGGGCGCCCTCCTGCGCGGCGCGCGCGAGCTGGGCGATCTCGCGGGGGTTGCCCAGCGAGGCGGCGAGATGGCTCATGCTCGCGGCCAGGACGTAGCCGCCGTAGCCGCGGTCCCCGGCCGCCTGGGCCAGCCGCAGCGCCTGGATGTAGTAGCGCTGGGCGAGACCGGGCTGGCCGGTGTCGACGGCCATGTAGCCGCCGAGTTCGGTCAACCGCGCGACGGCGGCGAAGAGTTCCCGCCCGACGGACTCGCGGTACGAGCCGGCCAGCAGCCCCGAGACCACGCTGTTGAGGTAGTGCACGACGACCGGCCGGACGTGGCCCGCGCCGAAGCGGTGGTCGAGTTCGCCGAGCGCCGTGGTCATCGCGCGCACCGCCTCGACGTCCGAGATCCCGACCCGGGCGCCGGCGTTCCGGGCGACCTGGCTGTCCGCGCCGGTGATCAGCCAGTCGCGGCTGGGCTCGACCAGCGCCGAGGCCGCGACCGTCGAGCCGCTGAGGAAGTCGCGCCGCCCGACATCGCTGCGCCACAGCTCGCAGACCTGCTCGATCGCCCCGAGGACGGTCGGCGAGAACTGCAGCCCCACCCCGGACGCGAGGTTCTTGCCGTCGGCCATCCCGATCTCGTCGATGGTGACCGTGCGCCCCAGCTTGCGCCCCAGCGCCTCCGCGATGACGGCCGGCGCCCGGCCCCGCGGCTGCTGTCCGCGCAGCCATCGGGCCACGGAGGTCTTGTCGTAGCGGAGGTCGAGACCGTGCTCCGCGCCGCACATGTTGACGCGGCGGGCGAGCCCCGCGTTGGAACAGGCGGCTTCCTGGATCAGCGACTGCAGCCGTTCGTTGGGCTGCCGTGCGACGAGTGGCCTGGCGGCCATGCTTGTACCCCCTGTGTACCGCGGCGCGTTCACCGGCGAACGCCGTTCCTCGTGATCGATTCCCCGTGAATATGCCGGATATCCGAGAGATCCGGGATATGCGCGATAGGAGAGATCGGAGTGATACGCACTTTGCAGCGGATGCTCGGTTGTGAGCGTTTTGGGGCCTGTCCGGAGCATCCCGGTGCGAAGCGCTCGTTCACGAGGAGGGCGGGTGCGCGGTGCCGTGCACGGATCACGGCGCCGCCGTGCCCGGCTCCCCCCGGGTGCACTGCGGGCTGCCGCCGGGCGGCCTCTCCGCCCGTCACGCAGGTGGCTACCCGCTCCTCGGGCCCCGCCCGCACACGCGCCCCCGCCGGTGCACCCATGCGCCCCACGTGCGAGAACGATGCGCCGGGGGTGCGGCCGCCGCCCCGTAACCCTTGGTGACGGCGGGAGTTGTCCCGTGCGTGGAAGAGACCATCACCGTCACAGGAGCCCCGCAGATCCCCCAGCAGCGCGGCGAACAGCTGCTGGACACCGCGGTGCGTTACGCGGAGGAACGGCACTGGGACGTGTTCCCGGGCGCATGGCTGGAGCACGACGGGAGGACGCCGCGCTGCTCGTGCGGCGCCGGTGACTGCGCAGCGCCCGGCGCGCACCCCACCGTCCCCGACTGGGCCGGGCAGGCCACCGGCAGCGCGACCGCCGTCCGCCGCATGTGGAGCGCGCAGCCGCGGGCCTCGATCCTGCTGCCGACGGGCCGGTCGTTCGAGGCGCTGGACGTCCCCGAGACCGCGGGCTGCCTGGCACTGGCCCGGATGGAGCGGATGGCGCTGCCGCTCGGGCCGGTGACCCGCACCCCCGGCCGCCGGATGCTCTTCCTCGTCCTTCCCGGCGCCTCGGTGAAGGTCCCGGCGCTGGTACGGAGCCTGGGCTGGGTGCCGGCCGCGCTCGATCTGATCTGCCGCGGCGAAGGGGAGTACCTCGCCGCGCCGCCGACCCGGGTGGGGGCGCACGGCTCGGTGCAGTGGGCGCGCCGCCCCACCGCCAGCAACCGCTGGCTGCCGGACGCCGAGGAGCTGATCAGCCCGCTCGCGTACGCCTGCGCGCGGGACGCGGCCGCGGTACGGGGACGCTGACCCGGACCGTTCCGCTCCCCTTGTTCCCGGGGCCGCCGACCGCCCGGCGTCCCGTCTCCCCCGGTCGTATCGTGGGGCCGGACGGGGGTCAGGACGGCCTCTGCGGGGACGTCGGAGGGCAGCACCGGTGGCGAACGAACCGGAAGACATCGAGCGGCGGGACGAATCGGCGCCGCCGCACAGCCGGGCCGCCGCTGCGGGCGGCCCGGTCTCGGCGGCCCCCGGGGGCTCCCTCGCGGGGCCGCCCGCCGTACGCGTCCAGGGCCTGTGGAAGAGGTTCGGCGAGCAGATCGCCGTCAACGGCATCGATCTGACGCTGCCCGCCGGCCGCTTCATCGGACTGGTCGGCCCCAACGGCGCCGGCAAGACCACCACCCTCTCCATGGTGACGGGCCTGCTGCGGCCGGACGCCGGGCTGGTCGAGATCGGCGGGCACGACGTGTGGCGGGACCCGGTGTCGGTCAAGTCCCGCATCGGGGTGCTCCCCGAGGGGCTGCGGCTCTTCGAGCGGCTCTCGGGACGCGAACTCCTCGGCTACATCGGGCGGTTGCGCGGCCTGCCGGGCGCCGAGGTCGACAAGCGGGCCGGGCAGCTGCTGGACGTGCTCGACCTGGCCGGCTCCCGGAACAAGCTGGTGGTGGACTACTCCACCGGTATGCGCAAGAAGATCGGGCTGGCGGCGGCGCTGCTGCACAACCCCGAAGTCCTCTTCCTCGACGAGCCCTTCGAGGGCGTCGACCCGGTGTCCGCCCAGACCATCCGCGGGGTGCTGGAGCGCTACACCGCCTCCGGGGCGACCGTGATCTTCTCCAGCCATGTGATGGAGCTGGTCGAGTCGCTCTGCGACTGGGTCGCGGTGATCGCGGCCGGGCGGATCCGCGCCGACGGACCGCTCGCCGAGGTGCGCGGCGCGGCGCCCTCGCTGCAGGACGCGTTCCTCGAACTCGTCGGCGCCCGGGGCCGCGGCGCGGACGCCGACCTCGACTGGCTGGGCGGTGGCGGCGCCCGATGAGCACCGAATCCGCCACGGCGGCCGCCCCTCGGGGCGCCGCACCGTCCCTGACCGGCGTCTTCGTCCGGCTGAAGCTGTCGCTGCTGCGCAACGGGCTGCGCGGGTCCACCGGCCGCACGCTGGCGTACGTCGGATCCATCCTCGTCGGCCTGCTGTTCACCACGGGCGCGATGCTGGGGCTGCTCGCGCTGCGCGGCACCGCGCACGCCGGCGCGCTGGTGGTGCTGCTCACCGGCATCCTCGCCCTGGGCTGGGCGGTGCTGCCGCTGTTCTTCCCCACCGGCGACGAGACGCTCGACCCGACCCGGCTGGTCATGCTGCCGCTGCGGCCGCGGCCGCTGATCCGGTCGCTGCTGGTTGCCTCGCTCGTCGGCATCGGCCCCTTCGTCACCCTCGCGCTGGTCACCGGCTCGGTGATCGCGGTCGCGGACGGGGCGGCCGCCGCGGCCGTGGGCGTGGTGGCGGTCGTCCTGGTGGTGCTGGTGTGCGTGTCGCTGGCGCGCGCGGTCGCCACCGCCTCGGTGCGGCTGCTGACCAGCCGCCGCGGGCGCGATCTCGCCGTGCTGGGCGGCCTGTTCATCGCCCTCGGCGCCCAGGGCGTCAACATCGCCGCCCAGAAGCTGGGCCGGCCGGACGGCCTGTCCGTACTGGAGCCGGTGGGCACGGTGCTGCGCTGGGTGCCGCCGGCCTCGGCGGTCGGGGCCGTCGAGGACGCCGGACACGGCGCGTACGGGCGGGCGCTGGCCGGTCTGGCGCTGACGGCGGTGGCGCTGGTCGGGCTGTTGTGGTGGTGGCAGCGCACCCTGACCACCCTGATGACGGCCCCGGACTCCTCGACCCTCCAGGCGGTGGAGAAGGACAGCGCACGCGGGGCCGGCAAGGAGGAACGCGGACTCGCGCGCCTGCTGCCGGACGGGCGGACCGGCGCGGTCGTGCTCCGTACGCTGCGCTACGCGTGGCGCGACCCCAAGTCGAAGATGGCGTGGGCGACCGCGCTCGGCGTCGGCCTGCTGGTGCCGGTCGTCTCGGCGGCGCAGGGCAACGGCAGCATCTACAGCTCCTTCTCGGCGTCCGCGCTGCTCGGAGCGCAGATGTACAACCAGTTCGGGCAGGACACCTCGGCGTTCTGGATGGTGGCCTCGACGATCGCCACCCCGCGGGACGCCTACGAGGAACTGCGGGCGCGCGCCCTGGCGCTGGCGTCGGTGGCCGTCCCGTTCGTCACCCTGGTCGTCCTCGGCAGCGCCGCCGTCATCGGGCCCTGGTCGGACTTCCTGGAGGTCTACGGGCTCTCACTGGCCGTGCTGGGCGCGCTGCTGGCGACCGGGGCGCTGTCGTCGGCGCTGTTCCCCTACTCGATCCCCTCGGAGAGCAACAAGAACGTCGCGCCGGGGCAGGGCGCGATCGCCTGGTTCAGCCTCTTCGGCGGGGTGCTGGTGGGCGCCGTGCTGTGCGCGCCGCTGCTGGGCCTGACCATCTGGCTGCACGTCGCCGGTCTGCACCACCTGCTGTGGGTGCTGCTGCCGGTGGGCGCGGTCTACGGCGCGGGCGCCGCGGAGCTGGGCCTGCGCATGGCGGCACCCCGGGTGGCGCGGCGGCTGCCGGAGATTCTGGTCGCGGTCAGCAAGGGCTGAACCGACGGACACCGGCGCGCCGGGCGGCACCGCCCGCGCGCCGGACCGGCGGACGGCGGGGGATCTCAGCCGGGCATCGTGGCCGTCCGGAGGAAGGGTTCGATGGCGGCGCACCAGGCGTCGGGCTGTTCCCACGGGAGCAGATGGCCGGCGTCGGGGATCTCGGCGTACGCGCCGCGCGGCAGCACCCGGACCATCTCCATGGCCTCGGCGCGGCCGAGTTCGGCGTCGAGGCCGCGGACGACGAGGGACGGGCAGGACACCTGGGCGAGTTCCTCCCAATGGGCGTCATGGACCCAGGTCTCGCGGGCGGTGAGCATCTGCCGGCGGGAGAAGACGGGGCGCCAGCCGTCGGACCGCTCGGCCATCACCTCGGCGAAGAACTCCCCGCGGGCGGGTCTGGGCCGCTCCAGCGTCGGGTCGTCCTCGCCGAACCACCTGCGGACGTCCGCGAGGGTGGCGAACGGCACCGGCCAGGACCGGAACCACTCGGTCCACTCGCGCTGCGAGGCCGCGCCGAGCGCCGAGGCCCGCATGTCGCAGATGACCAGCGCGCTGACCAGATCCGGTCTTCGGGCCGCTAACTGCCACGCCGTCAGGGCGCCCATGGCATGCCCGACCAGCGCGACCGGGGCGAGCCCGAGCTGCTCGACGGCCGCGATGGCGTCATCGACATACGCCTCGCGGTCGTACGGCCCGTCGGCGGGCTTCTCGCTGCGGCCGTGGCCCCGCTGGTCCAGCGCGACGGGGCGATGGCGCGCGCTGAGGCGGCGCGCGGTGGCCGCCCAGTGCGAGGCGCGGCCCATCAGGCCGTGGAGCAGCAGGACGCCCGGTCGCCGCTCGCTCTCCTCCAGCCCGCCGCCGATCTTGGGCGGGTCGGTGAATTCCCAGGCGGCGAGGCCTACGCCGCCGACTCCTGTGACATCGATGCGCTGCACCATGTGCCCTGGCACCCCCAATCGTCCCTTGAGCAGCTCCACACTATCGAACCTCTATTCGAACGCACCGTTCCGGCGCGCAATACCCCTCGTTCGAGTGACCTCACTCAAGGATTGGCCGCGCCCGCCACGGGGAGACATCTGCCGGGAGGCGGGCCCTACCGGGAAGGGGGCCCGTGGGGGAAGACCCTGGGAGCTCGGGGCTCCGGGTCTTGGGTGGGGGACATGGGGAGGCAGGGCCCCGGCTGCTCGCAGCGCCGGGGCCCTGACCGTCTCCGTATGACGTGGATGCATCCGAGCCCCCTCCCGGCCAGGACAGGCCGATGCATGGCCATGCGTCAGGGTGGCACGGGACCGGCTGTATCGCACGGATTCGCACAAGTCCGTTCAACCGGAAAGAACGTGCCGAGCCCGCCGAGATGCGCGTCGGCGCAGCTCAACGGGCTCTTGGGGAGGGTTCCGCCGGACGTGCGGAAAAGAATGCGGCTGAAACTGCTGTCAGCGCTTGGCGACAAACACATGGGCGGCGATCTCGGAGTCCAGTTCCGCGGCCTCGCCGCTGCTGCCGACCAGCACCCCGGCCGGCGACTCCGTCACGCTCACCACGGCGCCCGGCTGCACCCCGGCCCGCCGGAGGGTGTACATCAGCTGGGCGTCCGCCTGGATCGGCTCGCCGATGCGGCGCACCACGGCCGTCTTGCCGTCGGCCCCGGCGTCCAGATCCATCAGGCTCACC
This sequence comes from Streptomyces angustmyceticus, assembly GCF_019933235.1. Taxonomy (NCBI): domain Bacteria; kingdom Bacillati; phylum Actinomycetota; class Actinomycetes; order Kitasatosporales; family Streptomycetaceae; genus Streptomyces; species Streptomyces angustmyceticus. The sequence goes on from NZ_CP082945.1 coordinate 3,287,131, forward strand.
ATGCCGGCGTCCAGGAACGGGTCGCCCCCGGCCGTCTCGCCCAGCTCCTCCAGCCCCGGGATGGGGTTGCCGTACGGCGACTCCGTCGGGTGCCGCAGCAGCTCCACGACGCGGCGCTCGACCGCCTCGCTCATGACGTGCTCCCAGCGGCAGGCCTCGGCGTGCACCTGCTCCCATTCGAGCCCGATGACGTCGACGAGCAGGCATTCGGCGAGGCGGTGCTTGCGCATCACCCGGGTCGCCAGCCGGCGGCCCTCCTCCGTCAGCTCCAGATGCCGGTCACCCGCGACCGTCAGCAGCCCGTCCCGCTCCATGCGCGCCACGGTCTGGCTCACCGTCGGGCCGCTCTGTTCGAGCCGCTCCGCGATGCGGGCGCGCATGGGCACCACACCCTCCTCTTCCAGTTCGAGGATGGTGCGGAGATACATCTCCGTGGTGTCGATCAGTCCGGACATGCGTGCCCCTTGATGTGTGGTGCGGTGGCCCTGGACTCAATTCTGACGCATCCCACCGACAACGGAGCCGCCTCGTCGGTGCGCGCGACCCTCCCGGCCGTATTGACAGGGCACAGGTCCAGACCGCAACGTGATCCGCGCCACTGATCAGATACGACGAGATACGACTGATCCGACGAGAGGGGCCCGCGTCCATGGCTCAGAGCGACCGGAGCGACCGGCCGGCCGGGAAGTTCTTCGACGCCGCGATCGACCTGCTGCGCCAGGTCCGCGACGAAGAGGGCGACCGGATCACCGCGGCCGGGCACCTGATCGCGGACACCGTGGCGGCGGGCGGCCGGGTCTTCTCCTTCGGCGCCGGGCACTCCTCGCTCCCCGCACAGGACACGGTCTACCGCGCGGGCGGCCTGGCGATCATGAACCTGCTGTCCGTCCCCGGCGTGGTCGGCGTGGACGTCCGGCCCGCGACCCTCGGCAGCGCCCTGGAGCGGGTCGACGGACTGGCCGGGGCCGTCCTGGACACCAGCCCGCTGGAGGCGGGCGACGTACTGGTGATCATCTCGCTCTCCGGGCGGAACGCGCTGCCCGTCGAGATGGCGAAGCACGCCCGCGCCCTCGGTATCAAGGTCATCGGGGTGACGTCGGTGGCGTACGCGACGGCGACGACGTCCCGGCACGCCTCGGGCGGCTTCCTCAAGGACCACTGCGACCTGGTGCTGGACAGCCGGATCCCGGTCGGCGACGCCGAGTTGACGCTGCCGGGCATCGACGCGCCGTTCGCCCCCGCCTCCACGGTCGTCACCAGCGCGATCATGCAGGCCGTGGTGGCGACGGCCGCCGGCACCCTCGCCGACCGGGGCATCGACCCGCCGCTGCTGCGCTCGGGCAACGTCGACGGCGGGCACGACTGGAACGCCCGGGTGATGAGCGAGTACGCGGACCGGATCTTCTACCGGCAGTGAGCGGCGGCCGGCCCGGGAGCGAGGGCCTGTCTCAGAGGGACGCCGCGCCCGCGAGGTCGAGGGCCGTGGCGATCCGGGCCGCGACCTCCTCCGCGTAGTCCGCGTCCGCCCGGTCGAAGGGGCGGCGCGCGGGCGTCCGCAGAAAGGTCGCGACGCCGAGCGTGCGCCCCCGGCTGCGCAGCACCACACACAGACCGTGGACGGTGCCGTCCGGCCAGTTGCGGGCGGCCGCCCAGCCCTCGGGCGAGGCCGGACCGGCGCTGCTGCGCACCGAGCCGCGCCGCTCGTACGCCTGGATCGCCGGATGCCCCGGCACGTACGGCGCGGGGATGCCGGTCGCCGCCACCACCTTCGAGGGCCCCGGGGACCCGGCCGGCGAGGCCAGCGCCCGCACCAGCCGCGGCACCGACCGCCGCGGTCGGGGGGCGGCCTCGGCGCCGGAGGGGTCGGACGGGGCGGCCGGGCCGGGCGGGCCGGAAGCGGAGGGCGCCGGGTCGCCCGTGTCGGCCGCGTCCTCCGGGCCCGCCCCGTCGGGCGCGCCGGAGCCACCGGAGGCACGGGAACCCTCCGCCCCGCCGGGCGCCGCCCCCCCTTCCTCCCCGCCCGCCCCGCCGGGCCCGGCGCCCTGCGCGGCCTCACCCCCGGCCGCCTCCTCTTCCCCGACCGCCTCGCCGTGTCCGACGCCCTCCTCCACGCCGTCCTCCACGCCCTCCCCGACGCCTTCTCCGCCGTCGTAGCCGGAGCCGTACGCCTCCCCGTAGCCGGGGCCGTACGCGTCGCCGTACGCCTCGCCGCCGTACGCGTCCTCGTAGACGTCGTCCTCGGCGACCGTGCCGTACGGCTTCGGGGCGGGGGGCATGGCGAGGTCGACCAGGCCGTGGTCGGCGAAGCCCGCCAGGGCGAAGTCGAGGTGGACCGCGGCGGCCTCGGCCGGGTCGGGGCACTCCGCGGCCGCGCGGCCGGCCCGGTGCAGCTGACGGGCGCGGAAGCGCAGCAGGGAGCCGTCCTGCTCGGCGCGCTTGGTGTCCGTGACGTCCTGGAAGAGCCAGGCCACCCCCAGCGGCACCGGCTCCTCCGCCAGCGGGGAGGCCAGCCGCACGAAGCCGCTGCGCCAGCACCGGCGCGGCAGCTCGGCCTCCTCGGCGCGCAGCGTCACCCACAGCTCCGCGACGGCCGGCGGCGCGCCCTCGGCGAGGACGTGCTGCAGGGCGCACTCCACCTCCTCGACGCCCTGCGCCAGCAGCTCGCCCAGAGGGCGGCCCAGCAGGGCGGTGCGCCCGACCCCCAGGGCGCGGGCGGCGTGGGCGTTGACGACGGCGGGCCGCAGATCGGCGTCGATCAGCATGACGCCCCACGACGCGTCCTCGAACAGGGCCTCGCTGAGCGCGATGGACCGCTCCAGGTCCATCTGCGTGTGCACCTCGCTGAAGGCGCAGTACACCCCGGCGACCCGGCCGCCGGGGCCGCGGACCGCGGAGGCCTGGGTGCGGACCAGGACGCGGTGGCCGTCCTTGGTCAGCAGGGCGAACTCCTGCACCTGGCGGCCCGGTGAGCGCATGGCGGCCGTGAGGGCGGCGTCGATCTCGTCCGCGTCCTCCTTGCGGACCGCCCAGCCGGCCAGGCCCGTACGGCCGACCGCCTCGGTGGTGGTCCAGCCCAGGATGCGTTCGGCCTCGTGGTTCCAGTGGGTGACCGTGCCGTCCGCGGCGAAGGCGACGAGGGCGGCGTCCATGCCGTCCAGGAGCGCGGCGAGCAGACCGGAGTCGTCGCGCTCGTCGGCGGAGCAGCGCGCCGCCGACGCGGAAGAAGCTGACGAAGCAGTCACTGGCACCCCTCACGAACGCGGCCGCACGTGCTCCACCTGGGAACATTCAACTGGAACGTGACACACCACACAGCCGATTCGCGGAAATCGTTGCTCTCGGGAAATTCCCTTGTGTGCGGCCGGACGGCTTCCTAGTGTGTGGAGCACACGAGAAGGGAGGTGGTTCGGCAGATGATTTCGCACCGGACGCGTGAGGTGGCTGCGGGCTAGCGGCCCGTCGCTTCACCCGAAGTGCAGCGCCGGACCAGCGCATACTGCAGATGCGCAGCCGGCCAATCCCAAGCAGTCACCCGACCCGCGGGCTGCCGGTTCGTCCGACCGGCCCTCTGCGCCACCGAGCGCGGGGGAAGCAGCCCGCGGGTCGTCTGCGTGTTTCCGCCCCGCCGCCCGTCATGATCTGCTTCTGCACACGACGGGCCGCCGCCGCGGCCGGATACGCGCCGTTCGGGTGCCGCGCCCCCGCCGTCAGGGCGCCAGGCGCTCCACCCGCCACGACCCGCTCTCGCGCACGTACCGCAGCCGGTCGTGCAGCCGGTTGAGGCGGCCCTGCCAGAATTCGATCGTCTCGGCGGCGATCCGGTAGCCGCCCCAGTGCGGCGGCGCCGGCACCTGCTCGCCCTCCGGGTAGCGGGCCGCCAATTCCTCGTACGCCTGCTCCAGTTCGTCGCGCGAGGCGACGGGGGCGGACTGGTCGCTGGCCCAGGCGCCGAGCTGGGAGCCGTGCGGGCGGGTGCGGAAGTAGGCGGCGGACTCGTCCCGGCCGATGCGCTCCGCGGTGCCGGTCACCACCACCTGGCGGGCCAGCGGGTGCCACGGGAACAGCAGCGAGACGGCCGGATTTTCGGCCAGTTCCCGCCCCTTCCGGCTGGTGTAGTTCGTGAAGAACACGAAGCCGCGGTCGTCGAACGCCTTGAGGAGCACGGTCCGCGAGCTCGGCCGGCCGGCGGCGTCCGCCGTGGAGACGACCATGGCGTTCGGCTCGTGCAGCCCGGCCACCGTCGCGTCCTTGAACCAGCGCGCGAACTGGTCGTAGGGGCTGGCGGCGAGGTCGGACTCGACGAGCCCCTCGGCGCGGTAGTGCGCGCGCATCGAGGAGGGATCGGGGGTCTCGGCATGAGGCGCGTCGGCGGGGTGCACGGCCTCATCTTGCAACATCGCCTCCGGCGCGGTCAGCCAGGAGGGGCGGAAGTCTGCCCCTCGCCGCCCTGCCGTAACCCTCCCGTCGGCAGATCGCCGCCTGTGCGGAGTCTCACGCCTCCGCGCAGGTGAGAGACCCGCCAAAATGAGGAGGCGGGCCACTGTGGGCTCCGCACAGGGAGAGCTATCGTGTCCGTCCGGCCTGGAGGACGCACCGCACGGGCCCGCCCGCGGTCCGACCCGCCGCGGGGCAAGACCGTCGCGTGGCCCGCGCCCTGGCGGGGCATCACCCGCGTGACCGGTACGGACCGCGAGCTGCCCGGCGCAGCCGCGTAACCGCACCGGCCGCGCACCGCACACCGAGGACTCGACCGCACGGCAGCCGGTCACGGACCGTTTGCCGTCCCCATCTTGAGGAGCTGCCTGATGTCCGACTTCGTACCCGGACTCGAGGGAATCATCGCGTTCGAGACGGAGATCGCCGAACCGGATAAGGAGGGCGGCTCGCTCCGCTACCGCGGGGTCGACATCGAAGACCTCGTCGGGAAGGTGTCCTTCGGCAACGTCTGGGGACTGCTGGTCGACGGGGCGTTCAACCCCGGCCTGCCGCCCGCCGAACCGTTCCCGATTCCCGTGCACTCCGGCGACATCCGGGTCGATGTGCAGTCCGCGCTCGCCATGCTCGCGCCCGTCTGGGGCCTCAAGCCGCTGCTGGACATCGACGAGGCGACGGCCCGTGACAACCTCGCCCGTGCCGCGGTGATGGCCCTGTCGTACGTCGCCCAGTCGGCGCGCGGGCCGGGCCTGCCGATGGTGCCGCAGAAGGAGATCGACACGGCGCAGACCGTCGTCGAGCGCTTCATGAAGCGCTGGCGCGGGGAGCCCGACCCGCAGCACGTCAAGGCCGTCGACGCCTACTGGACCTCGGCCGCCGAGCACGGCATGAACCCCTCCACCTTCACCGCCCGGTCCATCGCCTCCACGGGCGCGGACGTGGCGGCCGCGCTGTCCGGCGCGGTCGGCGCGATGTCCGGACCGCTGCACGGCGGCGCGCCGTCCCGCGTCCTCGGCATGATCGAGGAGATCGAACGGTCCGGCGACGCCGCCGCGTACGTCCGGCGGGCCCTCGACAAGGGCGAGCGGCTGATGGGCTTCGGCCACCGCGTCTACCGCGCCGAGGACCCGCGGGCGCGAGTGCTGCGGCGCACCGCCCGGGACCTCAACGCACCCCGCTTCGAGGTCGCCGAGGCCCTGGAGAAGGCCGCCCTGGAGGAACTCCGCAGCCGCCGCCCCGACCGGGTCCTCGCCACCAACGTCGAGTTCTGGGCCGCCATCGTCCTGGACTTCGCCGAGGTCCCGGCGCACATGTTCACCTCCATGTTCACCTGCGCCCGCACGGCGGGGTGGAGCGCGCACATCCTCGAACAGAAGCGGACGGGCCGACTGGTGCGGCCGTCGGCCCGCTACGTGGGCCCCGCGGCGAGGAGCCCGCGGGAGATCGCGGGGTATGCGGATATCGCGCCGCGATAGGGGCTTCCCACGTTTTCGGCTGTCCCGCCGTGGGGGTTTCTCGCCGTTTCGCCTGCGGCGGGCGGGGTCCGCTGCGCGGGGCTGTGGGTGCGGTGACGGGCCTCCGGGGCGGGGGTGTGGGACTGCTTCGCTTTACGTCCCACACCCCCGCCCCTCCGGCCCGTCCCCTCCCGTGGGGGAGTGAGTAAAGGTGGGTGGGGGCGGGCGTCGATCACTGCAATTCCCCGCGCCGCAGCCCTTTCCCGATGCCCACGGCCGTTTCCCCACGTCCACAACGCGCACCGGACCACCGAGATCCACCCCCACCGGCCCTCTTCCCACCCACCCGCGGGAGGGGACGGGCCGGAGCGGGTGGGGGTGTCCGGACGTAAAGCGAAGCAGTCCGGACACCCCCACCCGCGCAGGCCCGGCACCGGCACCCGAAACGCCCCGCGCAGCGGACCCGGCCCGCCGCCAGGCGCAACGGCGAGAAACCCCCACGGCGGGCCAGCCGGAAACGTAGGGAACCCCTACGGAGAACCCGACAGCTCCGCGTCGATCAGCTTCGACCATTGCGCGACCACCCGGTCACGGCGGGCCGTGTCGTCCGTGAGGAGGTTCGCGAGGCCGAGGCCGCGGGCCATGTCGAGGAGGCCCTGGACGGTCTCGCGGACGCCGGGGACGGACTCGTCCGCGTCGAGGAGGGCGACCGCCGTGCGATGCGCCTCGCGGCCGACCTTGGCCTCCAGGGCGGTGACCCGGTCGCGGAGTTGTTCCTCGTCGGAGGCCGCCACCCACAGGTGCAGCGCGGCGCGGAAGAGGGGGCCGGTGTAGAGGCCGACGAGTTCCTCGACGATGATCCAGGTGCGGGCGACGGAGCCGGCCGGGGGCAGGTTGCGGGCGACCGCCCGCACCGCGCCCTGGCGTTTTTCGGCGACGTGTTCGACGGCCGCGGTGAAGAGGTCCTCGCGGGTGCGGAAGTGGTGTTGGGCGGCGCCGCGCGAGACGCCGGCCCGTTCGGCCACCACGGAGACCGTGCTGCCGCTCCAGCCGCGTTCGGCGAGGCAGGAGACGGCGGCCTCCAGGAGTTTGAGGCGGGTGGCGCGGCTGCGTTCCTGCTGGGGCTGTTTGGGGCCGCGGGCGGGGGTCAGCGCGCCCATGCGGGGGCCCGCCGTTCCAGGAAGGCGGTCATGCCCTCGCGGGCCTCGGCGGAGCCGAAGAGCCGCGCGGACTGTTCGGCCAGGGCCTCGGTGTCGCGGTCGAAGGCGGCCAGCACGTCGGCGGTGACGAGCTTCTTCGACTCGGCCAGGCCCTGGGGCGAGCCCTTGCGCAGGCCGTCCAGTACGGGTGCGAGGCCGGCGTCGACGTCGTCGGCCGCGAGGGTGACCAGGCCGATCCTGGCCGCCTCGGCCGCGTCGAACTTCTCGCCGGTCAGGTAGTAGCGGCCCGCGGCGCGCGGGTCCAGGCGCGGCAGCAGCGGCAGGGAGATGACGGCGGGGGCGAGGCCGAGGCGGGCCTCGGTGAAGGCGAAGGTGGTGGCCGGTCCGGCGACGGAGATGTCGCAGGCGCCGAGCAGGCCCAGGCCGCCGGCCCGGACGTGCCCGGTGACCCGGGCGACGACCGGTTTGGGCAGTGCCACGATGCCGCGCAGCAGGCGCGCCAGGCCGAGCGGTCCGTCCTTCGCCGAGCCCGCGGTGGCCTCGGAGAGGTCCGCACCGGCGCAGAACGTGCCGCCGGTGTGGGTGAGGACGACGGCGCGGGTGGCGTCGTCGGCGGCGGCCTCGTCGAGGGCCCGGCCGAGTTCGGCGACCAGGCGGGTGGAGAGGGCGTTGCGGTTGTGCGGGGAGTCGAGGGTGAGGGTGGTGATGCCGTGCTCGTGGGAGCGCGGGACCAGGGTCGTGGCGGGTGCGTCGGTCATCGGGGCGTCGAGCTCCTTTCCCTGGCGCGCAGTTCGCGCCGCAGGATCTTTCCGGTGGTGGCGCGCGGCACGCTCTCCAGGAATTCCACGCGGCGCACTTTCTTGTACGGGGCGACCTGCCCGGCAACGTACGCGATGACCTCGTCCTCGTTCAGGCGGGCCCCCCGCTGCCGGACCACGAACGCCTTGGGCACCTCGTTGCCGTCCGCGTCGGTGACGCCGATGACCGCGGCGTCGGCGATGGCGTCGTGGGCGAGCAGCAGCGCTTCGAGGTCGGCCGGGGCGACCTGGTAGCCCTTGTATTTGATCAGCTCCTTGACGCGGTCGACCACGTACAGCCAGCCCTCGTCGTCGGCCCGCCCGATGTCGCCGGTGTGCAGCCAGCCGTCGGCGTCGATCATCGCGTCGGTCTCCGCGGGCCGGCCGAGGTAGCCCTTCATGACCTGGGGGCCGCGGATGAGGATCTCGCCGCTCTCGCCCGGCGGCACGTCCGCGCCGGTCTCCAGGGACACCAGGCGCATCTCGGTGTTGGGGATCAGCTTGCCGACGGCGCCGGGCGGCGGGTTCGGGGCGTCGAGGGGGACGCAGTGTGTGCCCGGACTCAACTCGGTCATGCCGTAGGCCTGGAGGACCGGGGGCAGGCCGAGGCGCCGGGAGCAGGCGGCCGCCAGGTCGGCGTCCAGAGGTGCGGCCGCGGAGACCAGATAGCGCAGACAGGACAGGTCGTAGTCGGCGACCAGGGGGTGTTTGGCGAGGGCGAGGACGATCGGGGGCGCGACGTAGACGGCGGTGATGCGGTGCTTCTCGATGGCGGTGAGGAACTGCCGCAGGTCGAAGCGGGGCAGCACGACGACGGTGGCGCCGTTGCGCAGGGGGGCGTTCATCAGGGCGGTCAGCCCGTAGATGTGGAAGAACGGGAGGACCGCCAGCACCCGGTCGTCGGGGCCGCTGGAGACCAGCGGGGTGAGCTGGGCGAGGTTGGTGGCGATGCTGCGGTGGGTGAGCATCACGCCCTTGGGGGTGCCGGTGGTGCCGGAGGAGTAGGGCAGGGCGGCGAGGTCGTCGGCCGGATCGAGGGCGACGAACGGTTCCGGGTCGGTGCAGGCGAAGAGGTCCTGGACCGAGCGGTGGCCCTCGGCCCGGTCGCAGACGAGGATCTCGGTGATGCCGCCGGCCTGCCGCGCCGCCGCGCGGGCAGTGTCCAGCAGTGCCGCCACGGTCACGATCCAGCGGGCCCCGGAGTCCGCCAGCTGTTTGGCGAACTCGCCCTCGGTGGCGAGCGGGTGGACGGTGGTGACCGCGGCGCCGCAGCGCGAGGCGGCGTAGAAGACGACGGGGAAGAGCACGCTGTTCGGGCTGTGCAGGGCGAGCACCTCGCCCTTGCCGACCCCGGCCGCGGCGAGGGCGGCCGCGAGCCGGCGGCTGTAGTGGTCGAGCCGGTCGTAGCCGAGGGTGGTGCCGTCGAGGCCGTCGATCAGGGCGGGCCGGTCGCCGTACTCGGCCGCCCGTCCGAGGACGGCCTCGTGGATCGGCAGCTCGACGGGCGCGACGTCGGGGTACTCGCTGCGGAACACATGGGATGCGCGGGGCGCGTGGGACACCATGCCGGGGCCTTCCCTTCGACGGTGGGTGCGGCGGGGCGGTGCGGGACCGGCCGGCCGGGCGGGCGCCGGCCGGCACGGGCAGCATGGCGCGTTCAGTACGACTTGGGCAGTCCCAGGGTCTGGTGCGAGACAAAGTTGAGGATCATCTCGCGGCTGACCGGCGCGATCCGCGCCACCCGGGCGGCGGTGATCAGCGAGGCGAGGCCGTACTCCTGGGTGAGGCCGTTGCCGCCGAGGGTGTGCACGGCCTGGTCGACGGCGTGGACCGCGGCCTCGGCCGCCGCGTACTTGGCCATGTTGGCGGCCTCCCCCGCGCCCATGTCGTCGCCCGCGTCGTAGAGGTGCGCGGCCTTCTGCATCATCAACCGGGCGAGTTCCAGCTCGATATGGGCCTGGGCGAGCGGGTGGGCGAGGGCCTGGTGGGCGCCGATGGGCTCCTTCCACACCTGGCGGGTCCGGGCGTAGTCGACGGCCCGGCCCAGGGCGTAGCGGCCCATGCCCACGGCGAACGCGGCGGTCATGATCCGCTCCGGGTTGAGCCCGGCGAACAGCTGGAGGAGTCCGGCGTCCTCGTCGCCGACCAGCGCCTCGGCGGGCAGCCGCACCTCGTCCAGGGTCAGCTCGAACTGCTTCTCCGGAGCGGCCAGTTCCATCGCGATCGGGCTGCGGCGGAAGCCGGGGGTCTCGCGCGGCACGATGAACAGGCAGGGCTTGAGGCGGCCGGTCCTGGCGTCCTCGGTGCGGCCGACGATCAGGGTGGCGTCGGCGATGTCGACGCCGGAGATGAAGACCTTGCGGCCGTTGAGGACCCAGTCCGCGCCGTCCTTGCGGGCGGTGGTCGTGATCCGGTGCGAGTTGGAGCCCGCGTCCGGCTCGGTGATGCCGAAGGCCATCTTGCGGGAGCCGTCGGCGAGTCCGGGCAGCCAGGTCCGCTTCTGTTCCTCGGTGCCGAACCGGGCGAGGACCGTGCCGCAGATGGCGGGCGAGACGACCATCATCAGCAGCGGGCAGCCGGCCGCGCCCAGCTCCTCCAGTACGAGGGAGAGTTCGACGATGCCGCCGCCTCCGCCGCCGTACTCCTCGGGGAGGTTGACGCCGAGGTAGCCGAGCTTGGCGGCCTCCGCCCAGAGTTCGTCGGTGTGGGTGCCCTCGGCCGCGACGCGGGTGGCGTAGGCCCGGCCGTAGCGGTTGCCGAGGGCGGCGACGGCGTCGCGCAGGGCGCGGTGTTCGTCGGATTCGAGGGTCGGGACGGGCATCGGGGCTCCTCGGGGGTCGTGGGTCGCGGTGCTCTTTTCGGTGTTGCGCCGTTTCCGCCTTCGGCGGGGAGGGGTGGCCGGGGTGGGCCCGGGTCCGGGTCGTCTGCGGGTCGGTGGGCGCGGCCCCCGGGCCCGGTGTGCGGGCGGTCGGTGCCGGGGCCTCCGGGGCGGGCACCTTGCGTTGCGTTGCGGGCTCCACCCCGGTGGGGGGGGCGGTTCCAGCCCAGTGGAGTGGAGGGGTGTGCGAGGGGGTGGCCGTCGGGGGCCGTCAGTCCGTGACGACGGCCAGGAGGGTGCCCACCTCGACTTGTTGGCCGGGGCGTGCGGGGAGGGTGGTGAGGGTGCCGGCGGAGGGGGCGGTGATCTTGTGTTCCATCTTCATCGCCTCCAGCCAGAGGAGGGGTTGGCCCGCCTCCACCCGGTCGCCCTCGGTGAGGCCGTCCGCGATCCGGACGACCGTGCCGGGCATGGGGGCGAGCAGGGAGCCGGGTTCCGTGCGGGCGGTGGGGTCGGGGAAGCGGGGCAGGGCGGTCAGGGCGCGGGAGGCGGTGGGGTGCGCGCCGGGTGCGTCGACGTGGACGCGGTCGCCGTAGCGGGCGACGGTGAAGCGGCGCCGGAGGCCGTCGACGTCGAGGACCACCTCGTCCGGGGCCAGCGCGAGGAGCCGGACGCCGGGGAAGCCCTCGGCCGACAGGCCGTCGCGGTCGAGGCGGTAGCGGATCTCGTGCTCGGTGCCGGCGCAGGCGTAGGTCTTGACCTGCGGCCTTGAGGGGACGTTGCGGAAGCCGCCGAAGCGGGAGCGGCCGTGGGCGTCGGCGAGGGCGGCGGCGAGCGCGAAGAGGGCCGCGTCGCCGTCGGCGGCGGGTGCGGTCAGCGCGGGGAGGTTGCGGTCGTAGAAGCCGGTGTCCAGGGCGGCGGGGTCGGTGAACTCGGGGTGGCGCAGGGACCGTACGAGCAGGTCGCGGTTGGTGACCGGGCCGTGGACGCGGGCCCGTTCCAGGGCGCCGGCGAGTTTGCGTACGGCCTCGTCGCGACTCGGGGCCCAGGCGATGACCTTGGCGAGCATCGGGTCGTAGTGGACGCCGATGGTGTCGCCGTCGGTCACCCCGGAGTCCAGGCGGACGCCGTCGGGCACCTCCAGCCGGTGCAGGGTGCCGGTCTGCGGCTGCCAGCCGGCCGCCGGGTCCTCCGCGTACAGCCGCGCCTCGACGGCGTGGCCGTGCGGCCGGGGCGGTGCGGCGTCCAGGGGGCGGCCCTCGGCGATGCTGAGCTGGAGGGCGACGAGGTCGAGGCCGTGCACCGCCTCGGTGACCGGGTGTTCGACCTGGAGGCGGGTGTTCATCTCCAGGAAGTACGCGCGTCCGTTGCCGGAGACCAGGAACTCCACGGTGCCGGCGCCGCGGTAGTCGATGGCGCGGGCGGCCTGTTCCGCGGCCCGGTGCAGGGTGGTGCGCAGTTCCTCGGAGAGCGCGGGGGCCGGGGCCTCCTCGATGACCTTCTGGTGGCGGCGCTGGAGGGAGCAGTCGCGGGTGCCGAGCGTCCAGACGGTGCCGTGCGCGTCGGCGAGGATCTGCACCTCGACGTGGCGGCCGCCCACGACGTACGGCTCGACGAACACCTCGCCGTCGCCGAAGGCGGCCGCCGCCTCGGCCTTCGCCGCCGTCAATTCCTCGTCCAGGGCGTCGAGTTCGGTGACCAGGCGCATCCCGCGGCCGCCGCCGCCCGCCGCCGCCTTCACCAGCAGCGGCAGGTCGGCCTCGGTGGCCGCCGCGGGGTCGACGGGGGCCAGCAGGGGCACTCCGGCCCCGGCCATCAGCTCCTTGGCCCGCGTCTTGGAGGCCATGGCCTCGATGGCGGCGGGCGGCGGGCCGATCCAGGCCAGGCCCGCGTCGGTCACGGCGGCGGCGAAGGCGGCGCTCTCGGAGAGGAAGCCGTAGCCGGGGTGGACGGCGTCGGCGCCCGCGGCCCGCGCGGCCCGCACCAGCAGGTCGCCGCGCAGGTAGGTGTCGGCGGGGGCGTCGCCCGGGAGCCGTACGGCGGTGTCGGCCTCGCGGACGTGCGGGGCGCCGGCGTCCGCGTCGGAGTGCACGGCGACGGTGGCGATGCCCAGCTCACGGCACGTGCGGAAGACCCGCCGGGCTATTTCGCCGCGGTTGGCGACGAGTACGGAACGGATCACTTCTGCCTCACATCCGGAAGACGCCGAAGCCGCCCCGTGCGCCCTCGACCGGGGCGTTGTGGAGGGCGGACAGGCACAGGCCGAGGACGGTTCGGGTGTCGCGCGGGTCGATGACGCCGTCGTCGTAGAGCCGTCCCGACAGGAACATCGGCAGCGACTCGGACTCGATCTGCTGCTCGACCATGGCGCGCAGCCCGGCGTCGGCCTCGTCGTCGTAGGGCTGCCCCTTGGCCGCGGCGGAGGCGCGGGCGACGATCGAGAGCACCCCGGCCAGCTGCTGCGGTCCCATGACGGCGGACTTGGCGCTCGGCCAGGCGAAGAGGAAGCGGGGGTCGAAGGCGCGGCCGCACATGCCGTAGTGGCCGGCGCCGTAGGAGGCGCCCATGAGGACGGAGAGGTGCGGGACCTTCGAGTTCGACACCGCGTTGATCATCATCGCGCCGTGTTTGATGATGCCGCCCTGCTCGTACTCCTTGCCGACCATGTAGCCGGTGGTGTTGTGGAGGAACAGGAGGGGGATGTCGCGCTGGTTGGCCAGCTGGATGAACTGGGCGGCCTTCTGGGACTCCGCGCTGAACAGCACGCCCTGGGCGTTGGCGAGGATGCCGACCGGGTAGCCGTGGAGTTCGGCCCAGCCGGTGGTCAGGCTCGTCCCGTAGAGCGGCTTGAACTCGTCGAAGTCGGAGCCGTCGACGATCCGGGCGATGACCTCGCGCGGATCGAACGGGGCCTTGAGGTCGCCGGGGACGATGCCGAGCAGCTCCTCCTCGTCGTACTTCGGCGGCGCCGCCGGACCAGGATCGGGCTGCGTCTTGCGCCAGTTGAGGCGGGCGACCACCCGCCGGGCCCGGCGCAGCGCGTCCGGCTCGTCCACCGCGAAGTAGTCCGCGAGCCCGGAGGTGCGGGCGTGCATCTCGGCGCCGCCCAGCGACTCGTCGTCGCTCTCCTCGCCGGTCGCCATCTTCACCAGCGGCGGGCCGCCCAGGAAGACCTTCGCGCGGTCCTTGACCATGATCACGTGGTCGGACATCCCGGGGACGTACGCGCCGCCCGCGGTCGAGTTGCCGAAGACCACGGCGACGGTCGGGATGCCGGCCGCGGACAGCCGGGTGAGGTCCTTGAACAGCGCCCCGCCCGGGATGAAGATCTCCTTCTGGCTGGGCAGGTCGGCGCCGCCGGACTCGACGAGGGAGATCAGCGGCAGCCGGTTGGCGAAGGCGATCTCGTTGGCCCGCAGCGCCTTCTTCAGCGACCAGGGGTTGCTGGCGCCGCCGCGCACCGTCGGGTCGTTGGCGGTGATCAGGCACTCCACGCCCTCGACGGTGCCGATGCCGGTGACCACCGACGCGCCGACGGGGTAGTCGCTGCCCCAGGCCGCGAGCGGCGACAGCTCCAGGAACGGGGTGTCGGGGTCGAGCAGCAGCTCGATCCGCTCCCGGGCGAGCAGCTTGCCGCGCTTACGGTGCCGGGCGACGTACTTCTCCCCGCCGCCCGCGGTCGCCCTGGCGTGTTCCGCCCCGACCTCCGCCAGTTTCGCGAGCATCGCTTCGCGGCGCTCCGCGTACTCGGCGCCCGCCGGGTCGAGCCCGGTTGCGAGCACGGTCACTCCCACACCTCCGGTATGTCCATGTGGCGCGAACGCAGCCACTCCCCCACGGCCTTGGCCTGCGGATCGAATCGGGCCTGTGCCGCGACGCCCTCGCCGAGCAGTCCGTCGACGACGAAGTTGAGCGCGCGCAGATTCGGCAGTACGTGCCGGTCGACCGGCAGGCCGGCGGTCTCGGGCAGCAGCTCCCGGAACCGCTCGACGGTCAGCTCGTGCGCCAGCCACCGCCAGGCCCGCTCGCCGCGGGCCCACACCCCGACGTTCGCCGAGCCGCCCTTGTCGCCGCTGCGGGCGCCGGCGATCCGGCCGAGCGGCCCGCGCCGGGTGGGCCCGGCGGGCAGCGGCTCGGGCAGCGGCGCGTCGGGCAGCCGGGCGAACTCCCGTGTCGCGGGGGCCGGTGGGATGCCGACCCGGGTGCCGTCCGGCAGGACGGCCACGTGCGGCACCTCGGGCGCGCCCACCGCCACCGCCTCGAAGACCCCGTACGGGGTGCCCTTGCCGGGCGGCGCGGTGACGTGGAAGCCGGGATAGCTGGCCAGAGCCAGTTCGACCGCGGCGCCGCTGACCACCCGCCCCACCGCGTCCTGGTCGGGGTCGCGCACCACCAGCCGCAGCAGCGCACTCGCCTCCTCCTGGACCTCCGCGTCGTCGTGGTCGGTGCGGGCCAGCGTCCAGCGCACCTCGGCCGGGCGGTTGCCCGTCGCGGCGAAGGCCGCCTCCATCTGACGGCGGACCAGTACGGCCTTGGCGGTCACGTCCAGCCCGGTCAGGACGAAGGTGACCTCGTTGCGCCAGCCGCCGAGGCGGGTCAGCCCGGTCTTGAGGGACGGCGGCGGCGCCTCACCGCGCACCCCGTCGATCCGGACCCGGTCCGGCCCGTCCTGCGCCAGCCGCACGGTGTCCAGCCGCGCCGTCACCTCGGGCCCGGCGTAGCGGGCGCCGGCCGTCTCGTACAGCAGTTGGGCGGTGACGGTGCCGGTGGTGACGGCGCCGCCGGTCCCCGGGTGCTTGGTGATCACCGAGCTGCCGTCGGCGGCGATCTCGGCGAGCGGGAAGCCGGGCCGCAGCAGGTCGTGGTCGCCGAAGAAGGAGTAGTTGCCGCCGGTGGCCTGGGTGCCGCATTCGAGGACGTGCCCGGCGACCACCGCCCCGGCCAGCTGGTCGAGGTCTTCGGGCCGCCAGCCGAAGTGCGCCTGGGCCGCGCCGCTGACCAGCGCGGCGTCGGTGACCCGGCCGGTCACCACCACATCGGCACCGGCCCGCAGGCAGGCCGCGATGCCCCCGCCGCCCAGGTAGGCGTTGGCGGTCAGCACGCCGTCGCCCCACCCCCCGCGCGCCAGCAGGTCGTCGCCCTCGACATGGGCCACGCGGACGGGCACCCCGACCTTGTCCGCCAGCTCCCGTACGGCGTCGGCGAGTCCGGCCGGGTTCAGTCCGCCCGCGTTGGCGACGAGGCGCACCCCCCGCTCGACGGCCAGGCCGAGCCCGTCCTCCAACTGCCGCAGGAAGGTCCTGGCGTAGCCGCGCGCGGGGTCCTTCAGCCGCTCCCGGCCGAGGATCAGCATGGTCAGCTCGGCGAGGTAGTCGCCGGTCAGCACGTCGAGGGGCCCGCCGGTGAGCATCTCGCGCAGCGCGTCGAAGCGGTCGCCGTAGAAGCCGGAGGCGTTGCCGACGCGGAGGACGGCGGGGTCGGCACCGATCGGGCGCACGGACTCCGGGTGCGGGGCGAGGGCCGGGTCGTCGGCGGGGCGGTGGCCGCTCATGCGGCGCCGCCCTTCCCGGACGGCTCCCGGCCCTTGCCCGGCGGGCCGGCGAACGCCTGGGCGATCTCCAGCCACCGTTCCGCGTCCGCCCCTTCGGCCCGCAGGGACGGCAGGTCGGCGCGGTGCGCCCGCTGGGTCACCAGCAGGCAGAACTCCAGCCCGTCCCCGGTCACCCGCTGCCCGGCGTCCGGCGGCCCGTACTCCCACACCGTGCCGTCCGGAGCCCGCAGCTCGACCCTGAACTCCTCGCCGGGCGGGGTGAGTTGGTGCGTCAGGTAGGCGAAGTCGCGGGTCCGCACCCCGATCCGGGCGATGTGCCGCAGCCGGTCGGTGGGGCGCCGGACGACCCCCAGCGCGTCGGCGACGTCCTGCCCGTGCGCCCAGGTCTCCATCAGCCGGGCGGTGGCCATCGACGCCACGCTCATCGGCGGCCCGTACCAGGGCAGCTTCTCGCCCGTCGGGCGGTCGGCGAGCGCCCGCAGCAGCTCCTCGCGGCCGGCCCGCCAGCCGGCGAGCAGCTCGGCCGGCGGCACCTTCGCCCCCGCCTCGGCGGCCTCGTCGACGAAGGTCAGCGGCGCGGCGAGCGCCGCCTCCGCGGCCCGCGCGAACCCGTCCGGGTCGGTGGCGGAGAGCAGCGCCTGCCGGTCGGTCCAGGCGAGGTGGGCGATCTGGTGGGTCACGGTCCAGCCCTCGGCCGGTGTCGGGGCGGCCCAGCGCTCCGCCGGCAGCCCGGCGACCAGCGCGTCCAACTCCTCGCTCTCCGCCCTGAGATCGGCCAGTACGGCGCCGGGATCGGACACGCGACACTCCCCTCATCGACCCGACTGCCGTGACAGCAGGGCGCGTTGGCATGCGGCGACGGCCGCGGCGGAGGGCGGCGGCCGGTCGGTGCGGTGTGGTGCGGGTGCGCCTCGAAGCGTGGCAGCGCCGACAGAAACAATCAAGCACGCCTGCATGATCTTCTGTCCGGGCGAGGCCGTTGACCGCCGCGGCAAGGCACCCGACAGCTGCCCGGAGGGGCTTCAGCCGCGCGGACCGATCATCGGCGGACGTCTACGAGCCGGTCACCCCGAGCGGGGAATCCGGTGGCGGCAATCCAGTGGTCCGCCGTCGCCGCAGACGCCGCCGAGTGCCCCCTACTGCTCGGGAGCACGGCGGTGGGCGAGGACACCGGGGTCGATGTCGATCGGGAAGGGACGTTCGACGGCGGTTGTCTCCGCGGCCTGGACGAGGCGGTCGAGATAGCAGCCGTTCTCCAGCTCGCCGAGGTAGAGGCGCGGTGCGGGCTCCAGTTCCAAGCGCCAGTAGTGGGCGATGCCCGCCGCGGCGTAGAGGGCCGGCTTCATTTTGCGGTCGGTGACCCGGGTGGACGGCGAGGCGATTTCCACGACGAGGAGCACGTCGTGCGCAGACACGGTGAGGCCGGCGTCGGCTGCGGCATCAGCGTCACAGACGGCGATGTCGGGGATCAGCAGCCCGTCGGGCACGACGAGGTTGATGGCCTCCAGGATCTCCACGGGGGCGCCCGCGGCGTCGGCGGCCGCTTCCAGGAGGGCGGCCAGGCGGCGGGAGGCCCTCTGGTGAGGGACACCGGGGCTGGGGCTCATCACCAGGCTGCCTCCGACGAGCTCGATACGGGAACGGGTGTCCTCGGGCAGGGCCAGGACATCGTCAAGGGTCCAGGGACCCTGGTGGTCGGCGGCTGCAACGCTCATTCCTCTCACCTCCTCGGCTATGGCCAGTGTGGCCCGGCTGAGGGGCGGATGTCGCCCCCGCAGGCAGTCGGGAGGCGTCAGGTCGTGCACCTGTCCTTGGTGCAGGTGCGCCTGGACTCCGCCGGTCCGACGGTTTCGGTCCGCCGCTTTTGAGGGCCGGCCGGGGAGCCGGTGGCGCGGCGGAACGCCAGAGAGGCCCGCCCCCCTCAGCGCGACCCCACCCCCGCGCTCAGTGCCCGCCTGACCCCGCGCTGCGCACCGCCCCCACGCTCGCGATCACGACCAGCCCGATCGCCGCCACCTCGGCCCAGCCCAGCGCCTGGTGCAGCACGAGGAAGCCGGCGGTGGCCGCGACGGCCGGCTCCAGGCTCATCATCACGGCGAAGCCGGCGGCCGGGAGCTTGCGCAGGGCGAGCAGTTCCAGGGTGTAGGGCAGGACGGACGACATCAGGGCGACGGCGGCGCCCAGGCCCACGGTGACCGGGTCGAGCAGGGCGGTGCCCGCGCTGACGATGCCGAACGGCAGGCTGAGCAGCGCCGCGACGGTCATCGCCACCGCCAGCCCGTCGGCCCGCGGGAAACGCGCCCCCGTACGGGCGGAGAGCAGGATGTAGGCGGCCCACAGCCCGCCGGCGGTCAGCGCGAACGCGGCACCGGTGAGGTTGAGCCCGTCGAAGCCCTCGCGCCCCAGCAGCACCACACCGCCCAGTGCCAGCGCCGCCCACACCAGGCTCAGCAGCCTGCGGGAGGTCGCCACCGACAGGATCAGCGGCCCCAGGAACTCCAAGGTGACCGCGGCGCCCAGCGGGATGCGGTCGATCGCCTGGTAGAACAGCGAGTTCATACCGGCCAGGGCGACGCCGAAGGCGAGCACCGTGGCCCAGTCGCCCCGCGTGTAGCCGCGCAGCCTGGGGCGGCAGACGACCAGCAGCACCAGCGAGGCGACGACCAGCCGGAGGGTCACCACGCCCAGCGCACCGGCCCGCGGGAAGAGCAGCACCGCCACCGACGAGCCGAACTGCAGCGAGACGATCCCGCCGATGACCAGCGCCACCGCCCCCAGCCGTCCGCGGGCGCCCGCCGCCCCGGCGGTCCCCGCCTGCGCCTCCGCCGTCAGCACCTCGGGCGAGGGCGGGACGGGATGCGGAATCTCGCCGTCACCGGCGGGCAGGGTGGGCGCGGCAGGGGTCGGCGCGGGGCCATCGGGGTTCTCGGGCGATGCATTCACGCCACCACGCTACGGGGGGTTCTTCCGGTCCGTGAAATGCGTTTTCCCTTGTTGTTATGCTCCCCGCGCATGAGCATCGAGCTGCGTCATTTCCGCTGCTTTCTCGCCATCGCCGACACCCTCAGCATCACCCGCGCCGCCGAGCGCCTGCACCTCACCCAGCCGGCCGTCTCCCGCACCCTGCGCCAACTGGAACAGGAGCTGGGCCTGCGCCTCGTCGACCGCTCCACCCACCACCTCGCGCTCACCCCCGACGGCCTCGCCTTCCGCGACCGGGCCGCCGTCGCGGTGACCGCCTTCGACCGGGCGCTCGGCGCCGCCCACCACACCGCCTGGCCACTGCGCCTGGGCCACGCCTGGTCGGCCGCCGGTACGGACACCACCGCCCTGCTGCGCCGCTGGCACGAGGAGCACCCGCGGACCCCGCTCGAACTTCTCCGCATCGACGACCGCACGGCCGGCCTGGCCCGCGGCGACGTGGACGCCGCCCTGCTGCGCGGCGAGGTCCGCGCCCCGGGCCTGATCACCGAGCAGCTCACCACCGAGCCCCGGGTCGCGGGCCTGCCCGCCGACGATCCGCTGGCCCACCGCGCCACGCTCTCCCTCGTCGAGCTGGCCGACCGCACCATCGCCCTCAACACCGTCTCCGGCACCACCACCCTCGACCTGTGGCCGGCCGCGGCCCGCCCCGCCTCGACGATCACCATCGGCAACACCGACGACTGGCTGGCCGCCATAACCGGCGGCCGCGCGGTGGGCGTGACCACCTCCGCCACCGCCGAGATGCATCCGCACCCGTCCATGGCGTACGTCCCGCTCTCCGACGCGCCCCCGGTCCCGGTCGTCATCGCCCGGCGCGACGGCCCCGGCCATCCGCGGGTCCCCGACCTGATCAGGCTGGCCCACGAGGTCATCGGGAGGACGGCGGGCGGGGCGGCGAGCGGGACGGCAAGCGGATCGGCGGGCGGGACGGCAGGCAGGTCGGTGGGCGGGGCGGCGCCGGACGGTGGCTGAGGCGGCGGTTCCCCGGGCGGGCCGGGCCGGTGCGGGATGCAGGCGGTGCGGTGACGCCGGCGATGTGGGATGCAGGCGCCGTCCCCGCTCCATAAGCTCGTAACAGAGAGCACTCACCGGCGGGCGCAGCGGCCCGCCCGGTGCCCCTCGGCGTCCCGCCGGATGCCGGGCCAGGTGCTCAGCGCCGCATCGCTCCTGATGCCCTGACGTGGAGTCCTTCATGACCACACCGCGGGACCTGTTGTTCGTCGCCCTGGACGCGCCGCCCGACCGCGCCCCCGCGCAGGGCGCGCTGTCGCTCGCGCTCGCGGGGGCCGAGCTGGTCGACCTCCGCGAGGCGGGCGCCGTCGGCCTGGACGGCGACCGCCTCGTCCCGGGCTTCCGGCCCGCCGTGGCCGACCGCCTCATGGACGAGGCCGCGTCCTCCCTCGACCAGCAGCCGCCGTACGAGTCGGCCGAGGACTGGCTGTGGCGCAGGGGCCGCGGCCTGGCCGCCGCCTACCTCGCCGCCCTGGAGGCGGAGGGGCAGCTCACCCGGCAGGGCGGCGGGCGCTGGAAGCGCTTCCGTGCCGGTGAGTTGAAGCCGGCCGACTCCCCCGCCCACCGCGCCGCGACGGACCGCTGGGCCGCGGGCGAGCCCGTCCTCGCCGCGCTCGGGGCATCCCTGGGCATCGGCGACGAGCGCCCCGCCGACCCCCCGGAGGTCTCCGACGACGCGGTGGCCACCGTGCTCGCCGCCGTCGACACCGCGGTCCGGGAGCTGGAGTTCGAACGCCAGCGACGAGCCCTCGACGAGGAAGCCTTCAGCAACGTCTGGCGGGGCTACGACGGGTGGTGAGCCGCCTGTCGAGGAACTGCGCGGCCAGTTGGGCTGGGCGGGAGCGGTGCAGCAGGCCGCGGTATCCGCCGGCGCCCACGTCGCGCTCGGCGCGGCCATGCTCCTGTGCGCCTTCTGGATGCGTCAGGGCCGCAACTGGGCGCGGCTGCTGCTAATCGCCCTGGGCGCCCTCTACCTGGCGTTCATGCTCACCGACATGACCATGGACGGCCTGGGCCCCGCCGCCGTCTACCGCTACCTCCCCGAACTGTGCACCGCCGCTATCGCGACCCTGCTCCTCCTCCGTAGCCAATGGCCGACGGCAGTGACCGTCGACAGCCGCCCCTCCCGCTCCCTGGGTGTGCGGCACCCGGCCACGGTCCCTGGGTGTGGCGCACCCGGCCACGGCCCACCCTGGTTGCGCCGCCGCCGACGGCACAGAGTTGCCGCACCCGGCGGCCTCCGGGCCGGCGCGCGGACGCTCCCGCGCCCCCGTCACCGGCAGCCGCCGCCGGGGCCCGTGATCCCCCTCGCAGAGGAGCAAGCGACCGTGTCCGTCTCCCCCGGCAACCACAACGACGACCTCGCACGACGCCTGCGGCGCCTGGAGGACAAGGAGTCCCTGCGCGCGCTGCTGATCCACGGCTGGCGGGCGCTGGACCGCAAGGACTGGCGCACCTGGATCGACTGCTGGACCGAGGACGCGGTCCTGGAGTTCGGCCCGTGGGAACGGATCCACGGCCGGGAGGCGATCCTGGCCAAGGTCGAGGCGGCCGAGGCGCCGTACGCCGGCATGCAGCACCACATCCTCAACATGGACTTCGAGGTCCGGGGCGACCGGGCGACCGGCGTCGGCTACATGTGGTTCGTGGGCATCGCCGACCCCGCGGCCGCCTCCTCCCCCTACGCCATGGGCGGCCCCTACGACTGGGAGTTCACCCGCCACCCCACCGGCTGGCGCCTGACCCGCCAACGCCTGGGCGTGTGGTGGACCACCGGCGACGACACCCTCCAGGCGTTCTCGCCGGCCGACTAGCTCCCTGCCCGGACAGCCGCCGGAACGGGCTAACGCAGCGGACACACCCGCTCCGCCCGCACCCGGTGCGGGCCACAGCCGATCAGGTTCAACGAGAGGAACCGTCCCCCGCTCACCCACCACCCCCCGACCCTGTCCTCACCTGCGGACAAGGCCCGGACGGTCTCCTCGTACGACGGCTCCGGCGCGTAGGTGCCCACGAAAAGCCCGGCGTAGCGCCCGAGTTGTGCGCCGTACCAGCCCGCCGCCTCCTTCGGCTCCTCGAAGGTCGCCTCGATCCGGGCGGCCGGCTTCAGCAGCCAGTCCGCGCACTCCAGCGGCATGACCTGCGCGGCACGGAACTCCGGATGGTCCGGACGCCGGTGCGCGTCCCCCGGCTTCACGAGCACATCGCCGCTGCCGAGCCAGAGGTAGGCGTGGTGGTGGGGTCCGGCCATCTCACTCCTTCGCGCGAGCGCGTTACCCGCGCTGGTCCGAACGGGCGGCCCCCGCCCAGAAACCCGAACGAGGGCCGCCACTTCACTTCACGGCCTACTGACGGCCACAGCCCTGCCCGTCGCCGCAGCCGCCGTTGGGGTTGCCACCTTCGTCGTCGTCCTCGTCGCCGCCGTACTTGACCGGGTCGAAGCGGTATCGCATGGTGCTCTCCTCAGGTGCCAAGCCGCCGCGCGGTCGCTCCGCGCGCCGTCGTGCACGTGCGAGGGCCCCTCACGGGCCCACCCGCTCCGGCCGTGTCCTGCGAGGGAATGACGGCCGGGCGGGAGCTTTCACGGCCGCCCGCTCCCGCTCACGAATCCGCCCCGTGCCGGGCGCGATGCCGCGCGAGGAGGACGTCGAAGTCGGTCACCTTGCTGAGATCCCGCGCTGCGGCGGCTAGCCTGCGGCCGCGTTCCAGGTCGTCACACTCGGGGCAGCCGCGCGTCGTGGACGCGCTCGTGGAGGTGCTCGCTCGGGCCGCCTCCACGGGGTCCGCCGAGCCTTCTGGGTGTGTGGGTGCGGTCATGAGCAGGACGCTAGGAAGCAGACGGAGACGCCGCCACGCAATGTTCTCCGATGTTCTCGGGGAATGGCCGAATGTTCTCGCCTGGTCTCACACGACCGAGTGCAAGCTGTGGTGCGGGACTCCGGGGCGCTGTGAGGCTGGAGGCTCACGCACCTCCCTCACGAGGGAGACAGCCATGGCACGGCGACTGCGTTTCAACGGCACCAACAGCGGCAACGGCGGCTGCCCCGCCCTGCACGAGGACTTAGACACGGGCGAGTGGATCGTGCAAGGCAAACCGCTCACCCACCCCGAAGACCTCAGCCAGCTCAAGCACTTCCATGACGGCGAGAATGCAGTAGTCGTGCCGGCGGAGTTGCTCATCGACTTCGGCCCCAAGGAGGTCACCCGCGTGCCCGAGATCATTGACCTGAGCGAGTTCGCCCAACTCTTCAAGACATTCGAACACTCGGCATGGCGTTTGGAGACCCGGCGCGGCTATGCCTCCGACCGCGAGGAAGAGACCTACCGCGAGTTCATCGAGACGGGCAAAGTGACATGGGATCACGATGACGCCTGGTGCCGGAACATGCGCGCACAGACGACGGCGGGAAAGCGCGTGGGTCGGGTACGCATCGTCGACAACCCTCCGACTACCGGCCAGCTGTACCTACTCGACAACGCGAAGCGTAATTCGACCACAGGAGAGGACATGCGTAACCTGTGGCGCGCCGACGCCGAACGACTTCAGCTGCCCTCCGAAGATTTCTGGATCTTCGACTCACGGTTCATTGCACTGCTGCACTTCGATGAGGCCGACACCCTCCTCCACGTCGAATCGATCACGAATCCCGCGGAGGTGATGCGGTACGCCCAGGCACGCGATGCCGCGCTGCATCACTCAGTCCCCTACGAAGAATTCGCGGCACTGGTAGCCGCGAACAAGGAGTGACTCGTACCCGGTGAGCACGGACTACCAGCAAGCACGAGTCGCCCTCGGAGTGCGCCTGCGCGAACTCCGCATCTCGCACCCCGGAGGCCGGCTCACCGGGCCCCAGTTAGCGCAACGTCTCGGCTGGGCACATTCAAAGATCTACAAGCTGGAGAACGGGAAGCAGACCGCCAGCCCGGAAGACCTACGAGCGTGGGTGGACGCCACTGAACAGCCTCAGGCATTCGCAGAGCTGCATGGGCGTTTGAAAGGATTCGAATCACAGATCCGGTCGTGGCGACGCCAGCTTTCCTCTGGACATCGCCCAGTGCAAGAAAACTGGAACAGCGAAATTGCACGGACCAAGGTCATATACAGCTGGCAAGAATCCATCGTCGAAGGAATGCTTCAGACGGCCGAGTACGCACGCCACATTTTCACCCACTACGCGAAACTGCAGAACTCCCCGGGCGACGCGGATGAAGCTGTACGGGCCAGGCTGCAGCGCCAAGAGCTGCTGTACCAGCCCGGAAGGACGTTCCGAATCATCATGTGGGAGGCGGCTCTGCATGCTCGCCTTTGCCCTCCCTCAGCCCTCGCTTCCCAGCTTGACCGCCTTACAGGCGTGATCGGTCTGGACACTGTAGAGCTGGGGATAGTTCCCTTCAGTGCACCACTCAAGATCCCAACGGCCAACGGCTTTTACGTACTGGACAACCGGCTGGCTGTCACCGAGGACTGGCACGCAGAGTTGCGGCTGGAGGACACAGCCAGCATCGCTCTGTACTTGAACGTGTGGAACACGCTCCGGGAATCTGCCGTCTACGGCTCCGAGGCACAGAACGTGATCAATAGAGCCCGAAGAGCGCTCTGTTCCCCGTGACGCCCCTACTGACCACACAAGGAACCATGCCCCAGAGCGCCGTTTCGATCTGCTTGTCGAAGAGTCCGTGCTGTACCACCAGCTCGGAGAAAAGGAGGCGATGGAGAGCTTGCGCCGAGGTTGCGTGTGGCGGCGGCGTGTTCCCCGGGTCGGGACCTGAGCTGGGGCCGGACCCGGGCGGAGCAGGGGGCGCGGCAGTTGGGCGCACCGTACAGCGGGGTGGTACAGGAGGCGGTGGAGACGCCGCAGGCGGCCGCACCGGCCGATCCGCGCGCGTGGCCGGACGCGCAGGGGCCTCACGGATACGGCGGCGCGTTCCGTAGGACCGTGGCGGCGGCGCGGCGGATGGCGGCGACCGTGGGCAGGGTGCGGTTTCTGGCCATCCAGGCGAGGGCGGCGGTGCCCGGGGGAAGGTCCGGTACCGCGACGTAGCTGAGCCCGGGCCGGGGGTAGAAGTGGCGGGCGGCGGCGGGGAGGAAGGCCATGGCCTGGCCCTGGGAGACGGCGAGCAGCAGCGCCTCCATGTCGGGGGCGACCGGCCCGTACCGCACGGGAGAGCCGTCCGGACGCGGGTCGGCCATCCAGAAGCGCCACCACAGGCGGGGGCATTGAGGCGGGACGTCCACGACGGGGCGTCCGGACAGCTCGGCCAGCGTCACCTCGTCCCGGCCGGCCAGGGGGTCGTCGGCCGGCAGGCATGCCACCCGGGGTTCGGTGGCCAGGGTCAGCGTTTCGATGCCGGGCGGCACCGGCGGGCGCAGGAACAGCACATCGACCTCGCCGCGCTCCAGTGCGCCGAAGTGGGTTGCGAGATCGAGGCCGCGGACGCTGGTGCGCAGCCGCGGATGGCAGGCGTGCAGCTCGTCGAGGACGGCCCGGGTGTACGGCATCGCGGCCTCGGCGGCGATGGAACCGATCACCATCCGGCCCTCGATCTGCCGGGCGTGGGAGCCGGCGGCCCGGCAGAGCTCGGCCATCGCCTCCACCGCGGCGCGCGCCTTGGGCAACAGTGCCGCTCCCGCCGGGGTGATCTCGACATGACGCCGGGACCGCTGCAGCAGTACGACGTCCAACCGCTCTTCGAGCGATCGCAGTTGACGGCTCAGGGCGGGCTGCGTCACGAACAGCCGCGCCGCTGACCGGCCGAAGTGCAGCTCCTCCGCCAGGATCAGGAAGGACTCCAGCTGCTGGACACTCGGGACTGGCCGGGAGGCCGTCCACGGAGCGTCGGCGCGCTCGGGTGCCCTCGGGGAGTACGCATCCGGATCGCCTGCCCCTGGGGCGTCCGCGCCTCGGTGGTCCGCACCCCGGTCGTCCGCACCCTGACCGTCCGCGCCCTGACCGTCCGCGCCCTGACCGTGCTCCGTCATGCGAGGACGTTATCAATGAGCCGTGAACCCTCATCAGGATCAGGGTTCCACCGGAGGCCGTGGTGCCGCAGGATCGAGAGGCCGCGGGAGCGGAATCGGGGGACCGGCGGCGCTGAGCCGGGGCGCGACCCATGCGGTACGGGGAGCGGCTGCCGGCGCGGCTCCGTTGACGGAGGTTGACGGAAAGTGACGGAACCGGCCCCCGGCTGGGGCGAGCCAACGTTACGGCGAACCGCCCGCCCCGCCGGAGGAGACGGTCGGAGCGGCTCAACAGGGGAGAGCCGCTCCGCTCCGTCCCCCGGCATCGAGCAGCCGGCAGATCCGCTCAGCTCACCCTCACCCTCACCTCACGCGTCCCTCACCTCCAAGGCCCCCTCCTCCAAGGCCCCCTCCCCCAACGCCTCCGCCAGTACCTCCGCCAGATGCCGCCCCGGTCGGTCGCCGAGCTGGGCGAGCTGGGTGCGACAGGAGAAGCCGTCCGCGAGGATCTCCGTCCCTTCGGGGGCTTCCCTTACGGCGGGAAGGAGTTGGTCCTCGGCACAGGCGACCGACACGTCGTAGTGGCCGCGTTCGAAGCCGAAGTTGCCGGCGAGGCCGCAGCAGCCGCCGGTCAGGTTTCCGGTGAGGCCCGCGCGCTCGCGCAGGCGTTGTTCGGCGGCGTCGCCGAGGACCGCGTGCTGGTGGCAGTGGGTCTGGCCGGCGACGGGGCGGTCGAGGCGCGGGGGCTGCCAGTCGGGGGCGAGTTCCTCCAGGGCCTGGGCGAAGGTGCGTACGGAGCCGGCGAGTCGGGCCGCTCGGGGGTCGTCCGCGAGCAGTTCCGGGAGGTCCGTGCGCAGGGCGGCGGCGCAGCTCGGTTCGAGGACGACGAGGGGGCGGCCGGCCCGGAGCAGGGGGCTGAGGACCTCGACCGTGCGGCGCATGACGGCGCGGGCCCGGTCGAGCTGCCCGGTGGAGACATAGGTGAGGCCGCAGCACAGGGGCGGGCGGTGCAGCCGGGGCAGGCTGGGCTGCGGGAGGGCGCCGCCCGGCTGGCGCAGCGGGGCGGTCGGCGGCAGGAGGGGGCGCAGTCCGGCGGCCTCCAGGACGCGTACGGCGGAGCGGCCGACCTCCGGGGAGAGGTGGTTGGTGAAGGTGTCGGGCCACAGGACGACCGTGCGGCCGCCGGACGGCGACGGTGCGGCCGACGCCCTGCGGCGGCGCCACCACCAGCGGGTGAAGGTCTCGGTGGCCAGCGGGGGGATCGGGCGCTCGGGCGCGATCCCGCCGAGGCGTTTGCCGACGGCGGCCAGCGGGGTGCGGGCGAGGGCGTTGAGGGCGGGTGCGGCGGGGGCCGCGGCGTGCAGCCACTGGGGCAGGCGGCCCATCGAGTAGTGCGCGGCGGGGCGCCGCCGGCCCTCGTAGTGGTGGTGCAGGAACTCCGCCTTGTAGGTGGCCATGTCGACCCCTACGGGGCAGTCGCTGCGGCACCCCTTGCAGGACAGGCACAGGTCGAGGGCGTCGTGCACCTCGGGCGACCGCCAGCCGTCCGTGATGACCTCGCCGGCCAGCATCTCGTGCAGCAGGCGGGCCCGGCCGCGGGTGGAGTGCCGCTCCTCGCCGGTGGCGCGGAAGGACGGGCACATGACGTCCGCCGAGCCCGGACCGGTCGTGGCGTTGCGGCACTTGGCGACGCCGACGCAGCGCCGTACGGCCGCGGAGAAGTCGCCGTCGTCGTGCGGATAGCCGAACTCGACCGGGACCGGGCTCTTGGGCAGCAGCTCGAAGCGGAGGTTCTCGTCGAGCCGGGCGGGGCGGACCAGCATGCCCGGGTTGAGGCCGGCCGCCGGGTCCCACAGGGACTTGAACCGCTCGAAGAGGCCGACGAGTTCCGGACCGTACATCTTCGGGAGCAGTTCGGCGCGGGCCTGGCCGTCGCCGTGCTCGCCGGAGAGCGAGCCGCCGTGGGCGACCACCAGCTCGCCCAGGTCGTAGGAGAACTCCCGGAAGCGGCGGATGCCGGGGCCGGTCAGCAGGTCGAAGTCGATACGGACGTGGATGCAGCCGTCGCCGAAGTGGCCGTAGGGCGTGCCGCGCAGGCCGTGCTGGGAGAGCAGGGCGCGGAAGTCGCGCAGGTACGGGCCGAGCCGGGCGGGCGGGACCGCGCAGTCCTCCCAGCCGGGCCAGGCTTCGGAGCCGTCCGGCATCCGGGTCGCGGTGCCGGAGGCGTCCTCGCGGAGGCGCCACAGGGCGCGCTGGCCGGCCGGGTCGGTGACGAGGGTGTGGTCGGTGGCGCCGTCCGCGGCCGCCGCCCGGCAGAGCGCCTCGGCCCGCGCCGTCGCCTCGCCGGGGCTCGCCCCGCCCATCTCGACGAACAGCCAGGCGCCGCCCTTGGGCAGCCCGGCCGCGCTGCCCACCAGGTCGGCGGCCATCCCCTCGACGGTCATCGGCTGGTGCGGGAGCAGGGTGTGCGCGGCCTCGGCCGCCGCGCTCTCGTCGGGGTAGCCGAGGACGGCCAGGGCCCGCGCCGCCGGGGTCTCCACCAGCCGTACGGTCGCCTCGGTCAGCACGCCGAGGGTGCCCTCGCTGCCGGTGAGGGCGCGGGCGAGGTCGGTGCCCGCCTCCGGCAGCAGCGCGTCCAGGGCGTAGCCGGAGATCCGGCGGGGGAGGTCGGGGTAGCCGGTGCGCAGCAGCGCCAACTCCCCGTCGACCAGGGCCTTGACGCCGTCCCGCAGCCGCGGGGGCAGTCCGGTCGGGGCGCCGGTGGGGCCCGTACCGCGGCCGGCCCGCACCTGCTCGCCGCCGTACGTCAGCAGCTCCAGTGCGCGGACGCTGTCGGCGGTGGTGCCCCAGGCCACGGAGTGCGAGCCGCAGGAGTTGTTGCCGATCATGCCGCCGAGGGTGCAGCGGCTGTGGGTGGAGGGGTCGGGGCCGAACGTCAGGCCGTGCGCCCCGGCCGCCGCCCGCAGGTCGTCGAGGATCACGCCGGGCTGGACGACGGCGGTGCGGGCGTCGGCGTCCAGGGACACGATGCGCCGCATGTGCCGGGTGAAGTCCAGCACCACGCCGACGCCCGTCGCCTGCCCGGCGATGCTGGTCCCGGCGCCGCGCGGTACCACCGGCACCCCGTGGTCCCGGCACACCCGCAGCGCCGCCGCGACGTCCTCGGCGTCCCGGGGCGCGACCACCGCTCTGGGCACCCGCCGGTAATTGGACGCGTCCATCGTCATCAGGGCCCGGTCGGCCGCGGCGAACGAGACCTCCCCCCGTACCGCGGCCGCCAACTCCTCCGCCAGGTTCCGCTTCTCCGTCTCCGTGCGATCAGCCATGTCTCCAGCCTGCCCACTGGGGCGGGTTCATGGGTGGCTGGCGGGGCGGATGTCGGGCGAATTGCCCCGTCCTGGGGCGGGGAGGGCTGCCGCGGACGCAGCCCGGTCCGTCGCGGCGGCGGGGTGGAAGCGGAAGACGTTCTCCGGATCGTGCCGAGCCTTGAGGGCGGCCAGCTGCCGGTGCTCCTCCGGGGCGCGCACGCTGCGGGCCACCTCGTCGGCGTCCGGACGGTCCCCGTGCCCGCCGAGGAGGAAGTTCACGCTCCGGCCGAGCCGCCAGGGCGCGACGGCCGCCAGCGCCTCGGCGTGCAGCGCCCGGACGTCTGCCAGGGCGGCGGCCGCCTCCGCACCGCCGGGCCCGTCGCCCGCCACGGCTCCCGTGAGCGGCGACAGCACCCGCAGGGCATACCGGGCGTCCCGGTGACCGACGGAGCCGGCCGGGGCGCCGGCCGAGGACGCCCCCCGTGCCATCCCCCGTGGCCATCGCCCCGCCGAGATGATTGAGCTGGACCACGCACATGACCGGGGCGGCCGGGCCGGTCAGCGCCGCCACCCGCTGCAGCGCGGCCGCGTCCAGGCCGCTGAGCAGCGCGTTGTCGCCGTCGTAGGCATGCGGATCACTCGGGTCACGGTGAATGGTGTGCGACTCGGCGTACGGCATCTCGCGCAGGTCGTCGCTCACCCGCGGCCCCACCGCCCGCAGCGGCGCCACCAGCCGCTCGCCCTCCTCGGCGCTCCCCGTATAGGCGATCCGGATCTGCGCCAGGTAGCGGCCGCGCAGCGCCGCGGGCAACTGCGGGAGGTCCGGGTAGACGATCAGGGCGAGGGATGACGTGAGCTCGTCGGGGACGGTCCCGGTCCAGTGCAGATACGCCGCCAGCGCCTCGTCGGTCTGTTCGCCGCCGAACACCAGCTGCCCGCCGTACAGCCGGGCCACCGGCACCAGCCCGAACTCCATCGCGGTCACCACCCCCAGACCGTGGCCGCCGCCCAGCAGCGCCCGGAACAGCTCAGGGTCGCGCTCCGCGGTGACCCGCAGCTCCCGGGCGTCGGCGGTGACCAGGTCGACGGACCGCACCCGGTCGGCGGCGAAGCCGTACGTCCTGGCCAGCACCCCGACGCCGCCCCCGAGGGTGTACGAGACGACGCCGACGCCCGGGGAGGAGCCGTTGAGCGGGGCGAGTCCGTGCGGGGCCGCCGCCTCGACGACCTGTCCCCAGACGGCACCCGCCCCGACCCGCGCGGTACCCGCCGCCGCGTCCACCCGCACCCCGGCCATCCGCCGCGTACTGATCAGCAACCCGCCGTCGGTGGCCGCGGACAGCCCGTGCCCGGTGGCCTGCACCGCCACCGGCAGCCCCTGGGAGCGGGCGAAGCGCACCGCGGCGACGACGTCCTCGGCGCACTCCGCGCCGGCGATCACGGCGGGGCGGTGGGGGCGGGCCAGCTGGAAGCCGGACCGCTCGGCGTCGTAGCCGTCGTCCCCGGGGACGAGGACGGGGCCCCGGACCTGCGCCATGAGGGCGGCGAGGGCGGCGGGTCCAGGGGCGCAGGATTCGACGACGGCGGGTTCGAGGGTGGCGGCGGACGGCCGGGCGAGGGCGTTGATCTCCATGCCCCGCACTCTTCCGCGATAACTTGACATCCGCCGTCATATATAAAAGCGGCTGTGAAGTCGTCCCGTCTGCTCTCGATCGTGCTGCTGCTCCAGACCCGCGGCCGGGTGCCGGCCGCGGAGCTCGCCGAGCGGCTGGAGGTCTCCACCCGGACCGTCTACCGCGATATCGAGGCACTGTCGGCGGCCGGGGTGCCGGTCTACGCCGAACGCGGGCGGCACGGCGGGATCGCGCTGCTGCCCGGCTTCCGTACGGATGTCACGGGGATGACCACCGACGAGGCGCGCGCCCTGTTCATCCTGGCCGCACAGGGCGCCCACTCCGCGCTCGGCCTGGACGACGCGCTCCGCTCGGCGCTGCAGAAGGTGATGGCGGCGCTGCCGGCCCCGCACCGGCCGGCCGCGGAGCTGGCCGGCCGCCGCATCCTGGTCGACCCGGACAAGTGGACGACCCGCCCGTCGTCCGCCGCCATCACGGAGGACGGGCCCACCGGCCGCCGCGCGACGGTCGACCTCGATGTCCTGCACACGGCCGTCTTCACCGACCTCCGGCTGCGCATCGGCTACCGCCACAGCGGCGAGACCCGGCTGCGGAGGTACACGGTCGACCCGTATGGGCTGGTGGCCAAGGCCGGCACCTGGTACCTCGTCGCCGACCGGCGCGGCCGGCCGCAGCTCTTCCGGGCCGACCGGGTGGCGTCCGCGACTCTCACCGAGGTCCCCGTACGGCGCCGCGCGGGCGTGGAGCTGGCCGAGGTCTGGCAGCTGCTGCGGCGCCGGGTGGAGCACCGGCCCGCGGAGGTACGGGTGACCGCACGGATCCGCCGTGACCGACTGGATCTGGCGGTGCGGATCCTCGGCGGGGCGCTGACCGGACCGCCCCGTACGGAGGACGGCGACGGGACCGGAGCCGGCGAGTGGGCCACCCTCGACCTCGCCTTCCCCGTCCTCCCCGCCGTCCGCCAACTGCTCCAGTTCGGCGACTCCCTGGAAGTACTCGCCCCACCCGAGGCCCGCCGGGTGATGGCGGAGGCCGCCGCCGCCCTCACCACTCTCTACGCCGGGGCGGTGGCGGACCGCCCGTCCTGATGGTCCGGAGGAAGGGCTTCGCCGAGCGGGTTGACGGCTGTCCACGGCATCGCTGTGGGGCCGTGGTGACGTGCGATCGACGTCTGCGTTCATAGCAGGCGCTGCCCGCCTCTTACTGCGTTCGTGGCAGGTCAAGTGTCTGCGCATGGACAACGACAGCGTGGCGTCCGGACGGCACCGTGGAGGGTGCCCGAGCGGCGCAACAAGCGCCGCCTGTCGAGGAGTCTGGAGCAGTCGTGGATCCTGGAGCACGTCGCGAGGACGTCACCGCAACCGCTGTCCGTCGTCGGCTGCTTCGCGCGGTGATCGATGTCGCGCCGGTCTTCGGGTTCACCGTGAGCTTTGCGGTCACGCACCGGCTTGCCGTGGCGCTGGCGCTGGCCATCGCGGCCGGGGCTGCCGTGTGTGTCCACCGGTTGGTGCGTGGGGAACCGATCCGGCGTCCGCTCGCCGCCCTGGGGCTGGTCTGCGTCGGGGGTGTGCTGGCCGCCCGCACCGGTCAGGCCGCCAACTTCTTCTTGCCCAGTTTGGTCGTGCACTGCGTGGTGAGTGTGGTGACGCCGGTCCTGCTGGTTCTCGGATGGCCGCCGATGGGCCTGCTGGTCGGCGCGGTGACGGGAGAGCGGACCAGGTGGCGGCGCTGCCAGGTGCGCCGTCGGGCCTTCACCAAGGGGAACCTGGTGATCCTCGCCGGGCACCTGCTGATGCTGGCGATCCAGCTCCCGCTGTTCTTCTCCGGTCGGACCGTCGCCCTTGGCTCGGTCGACGTTCTTGGCCCGATCGCCCTTGCGCTGGCCGCGCTGTGGGGGTGGCGCATCTACCGCCGCGCCGTCGGTACACACCGCTGTACCGCCCATGACCGCCCGAGCGCCGAGATCTCTCCTTGTGTGGAAAGGGCTGCGTGACGGTGACCGAGGCACACGCTGATGCCAGGACGCAGCCGACGGCGCGGACCTGCCCCTTCGATCCGCCGCCGGAGTACCGCGTGCTGCGGGAGAACGATCCCGTTGCGGAGGTGACGTGCCCCGACGGCGTCCACGAACTGCCCGTGACCTGGTAGGCCGCCCCACCGCGGTCACCTGTCGAACCATACGAGAGGAAGTCCCCATGAAGATCACCATTGACGAGGACAAGTGCGTGGGTGCCGGCCAGTGTGTGCTGGCCGCCGCTGAGGTCTTCGACCAGCGCGATGAGGACGGCGTCGTCGTCCTGCTCGACTCCGCCCCGCCGCAAGAGCTCCTGGCCGACGTCGAGGACGCTGCCGCGCGCTGCCCCGCGCTGGCCATCGAGGTGGAGAAGTAGCCCTATGGACCACATCGTTGTGGTGGGCGCCTCGGCCGCGGGCCTGACCGCGGCCGACACCCTGCGCCGTGAGGGCTTCACCGGCACGCTCACCATGGTCGGTGACGAACTGCGGCCCCCGTACGACCGGCCACCGTTGTCCAAACAGGTCCTGGCCGGCGAGTGGGAACCCCACAAGGCCACCTTGCGCCAGGAAAGCGACGTCCAACGCCTGCGGTTGCAAATGGTGTTGGGGCATCGGGCAACCGAGGTGGACCCGGCGGCACGCGCCATCACCCTGGACGGCAGGGAACGGATCGGCTACGACGGGTTGATCGTCGCAACCGGTCTGAGGCCGCGGCATCTGCCGTTCGGCCACGACCTGGCCGGGGTGCACGTACTGCGCACCCTCGACGACACCCTCACGCTGCGCGCCGAACTGCTGGGCGGGCCCCGCGTGGTGGTGATCGGCGCGGGGTTCCTCGGCAGTGAGATCGCGGCCACCGCACGCGGCCTTGGCCTGGATGTCACCCTCGTCGACGTCGAGACCACTCCGCTGGCCAGGCAAATCGGTTCCGATGTGGGCGAGTTGGTGGCGCGGACGCATCGCGATCACGGGGTTGATGTGCGCATGCGCCGCCATGTCACCGGCATGACCGGGCAGAACGGCCGGGTCGCCGCGGTGGTGCTCGATGACGGCAGCCGCCTCGCTGCCGACGTGGTCGTGGTGGCCATCGGCTCGGTACCGGCCACCGACTGGCTGACCGACTCCGGGATCCCGCTGGGGGACGGCGTGCTGTGCGACCCCACCTGCAAGGCGGCGCCAGGCGTGTACGCGGCCGGGGATGTCGCCAACTGGCCGCATCCCCTGGTCGGTGGGCGGATCCGGCTGGAACAGCGGACCAACGCCACCTTGCAGGCCGTCACCGCCGCCAAGAACCTCCTCTCCGACCCCGACGGTGCGTTGCCTTACGCCCCGATGCCGTTCGGCTGGACCGACCAGTACGACACCAAGATCCAAATCCATGGCTGGTGCCCGCCGGACGCGCATGTCGAGGTGGTCGACGGCGACGTGCGGTCCCGCACGTTCGTCGCGCTGTACCGCACGGGCGGCCGGGTCGTCGGCGCGCTCGGCTGGAACAGCCCACGCGCCCTGCTGCGGTACCGCGGGCACATTGCCCAGCACCCCGGCGCCTGACTCCGGCCCTGGCAAGAGGCACCGCCCCGACCCACCGAACGCCGGTGCCGCCCGGCACCGGAATACCCCCACCCCCCTTCCCTGAGGAGTTTTCGTGACCTGCCCCGCCCACGAACCCGTTCCGCTGCCCCGCGAACGTCACCACCCCCTGGAGCCCGTGCGGGAGACGACCCGCCTGCTCCGTGAGGAACCGGTACGCAAGGTCCGCTTCCCCAACGGCATAGACGCCTGGTTGATCTCCGGCCACGAGTACTTCCGCGCCGTGATGGGCGATCCACAACGGTTCAGCAGCCGCAAGGACGAGACGGACCCGCAGATGCGTGCGGTCTCCAGGCCCCCGGTGGACAATCCCGCCGCGTTCAACCGCGCGGACGGCGCACAGCATCAGCACTACCGCCGCAAGCTGACCGGCCAGTTCATGGTCAAACGGATCGCCGCGCTGCGACCGCGCATCCAGCAGATCGTCGACGAACACCTCGACGCCGTCGCGGCGCGTCCCGCTCCGGTGGACCTGGTGAACACCTTCACTCTGCCCGTGCCGTCGCTGGTGATCGCGGAACTGCTCGGCGTGCCGTATGAGCACCGGCAGGCATTCCAGGACGCGGCGAGCAAAATGCTGGGGCTGAACCCCACAGCGGACGAAGTACAGCAGTCCTTCGCACGGCTCGCGGCAATCCTTGAGTCGGTGTTCGACGCCCGGCTGAGCGACCCCCGCGACGACCTGATCAGCCGCCTGCTGCACGAACAACCCGACCTCAGCCGCGCGGAGCTGACCTCACTGTGCGCCGGGCTGTTGATCGCCGGGCACGAGACGACCGCGAACTTCTCCGCGATGGCCATCATCACGCTGCTCCAGCACCCCGGCCAGCTCGCCACGTTCACCGCTCGCCCCGACAGGGCGGGCCAGGCTGTCGAGGAACTGATGCGCCGCCTCACCGGGAACTCAAGCGGCGGCGGTCTCACCCGCCGAGCAGTGGAGGACGTGGAGATCGGCGGACAGCTGATCCGCGCCGGGGACTGGGTCGCGCCGAATCTGGCTGCCGCGAACATCGACCCGGCCTTGTGCCCGCACGCCGAAGAGCTCGACCTCGACCGCACCCCCGCGCAGCACGTCGCGTTCGGCTACGGCCCGCACGCATGCCTGGGACAGAACCTCGCCCGCGCCGAGCTGGAGATCATGCTGGTCAGCCTGTTCTCCCGCTTCCCCCGGCTGCGGCTGGCGGTGCCGGTGGAGGAACTGCCGTTCCGCGACGACATGCTCGTCTACGGAGTCCATTCGCTACCCGTGACCTGGTAGGCAGCCATACGCGCCGCCGCCGCTGCCCGTTCCCCAGGCGGCGCGGTGGCGTCGCGGGGCTGCTGGGCTGCTCAAGGGGCTCGTGGGAATCGGACGGGGCGGTATCTGCGCTGGTGCCGTGCTCTGGCTGGTCCCGCTCCTGGGGCCGGGCGGGGGGGACCGCAGCGGTCGGAACCCACTGCAACGACTTCCGCTCCCCGTGGGCCGCCGCCCTGCCCCTCCTCACCGCTGTCGCCGGAGTGGGTGCCGGTGGGCTCGGCACCGGGCTGCTCAGCGGCACCACCGCGCTGGAAATGCGATACCTACAGTAAGAGGGGTGCAGATGATCGAGCGGCTCAAGCAGTGGCTGCGGGCCTGGCCGTGGACGGCAGACCTGGCAGTCGCGGCGAGCTGCTTCGCCTTGTCCGCCCCGGTGGCCGTGGGCGCCGCCTATCACCGCGGGAGCCCGATCGCCTGGTGCGTCGGCGCTCTGGCGCTGGCCTGCGCGCCGCTGGTCGCCCGCAGCCGCTGGCCGATCCCGGTCGTCGCAGCCACCTTGGCCGTCAACATCGCCCAGATCATCGTGTTCTCCTTCCCCGGGGCCTCGTCCATCCCCACCGGGGTCGCGGTCTACGCCGCGGCCGTGCGTACCGGCCGGCGTTCCGCTTGGCGCGTCGGCGCGTGCGCGACCGTGGTACTCACCACCGCGTCGCTCATCAGCGACCCGGGGCTGGAGAACCTCTGGCAGCACCTGGCCCTCGTCGCCGGAATGGGCCTGGCGGTGGCCAGCGGCGACGCCGTCCGCAGCCGCCACCAACTGCTCGCCGCCGCCATGGAACGAGCTGAACGTGCCGAACGCACCCGAGAGGAGGAGGCCCGACTCCGGGTCACCGAGGAACGCCTGCGCATCGCCCGGGAGTTGCACGACGTCGTCGCCCACCACATCACCCTGGTCAACGCCCAGGCAGGCGTCGCCCACCATCTGATGCGCACCGACCTCGACCACGCCTACCAGGCACTCGAACGCATCCGGGACACCAGCCGCACCGCCCTGGACGAACTGCGCGCCACGGTCGGACTGCTCCGCTATGGCGAGGACCCGCAGACGCCCCGCGAACCCGCACCCGGCCTCGCCGACCTCGACGACCTCCTGAACACCTTCCGCCACTCCGGCCTGAACATCACCCACGAGCAGACCGGCCAGCCGGTCGAACTGCCGCCGATCACCGACCTGACCGCCTACCGGATCATCCAGGAAGCACTCACCAACACCCGCAAGCACGCCGGCGCGGTATCGGCGCGGGTCCACCTGGACCACCGCGCCGACGCCCTGCGGATCACCGTCGAAGACGACGGCCCCGCCGGATCAGGAGCCGGCGGCAACGACGGCCCCCGTCCAGGCCCCGGTACGGGCCACGGCATGATCGGGATGCGCGAGCGGGCCCATGCCGCGGGCGGCACCCTCACCGCCGGCCCCATCCCCACCGGCGGCTTCCGCATCCACACCGCACTGCCCCTGCGCGCCAACCGAAAGGGCCTCGACCCATGACGATCCGAGTCCTCCTCGCCGACGACCAGGCACTCCTACGCGGCACCTTCCGCATGCTCATCGACTCCGCCCCCGACATGGAAGTCGTAGCCGAAGCCGCAACAGGACGCGAGGCCGTCCACCTCGCACGCAGCCAACAGGTCGACCTGATCTTGATGGACATCCGCATGCCCGACCTCGACGGCCTCGCCGCGACCAAGCTCATCGGCGACGACGAGGACCTCGCAGGCGTCAAGATCCTCATCCTGACCACCTTCGAGAACGACGAGTACGTCGCCGAAGCCCTACGCGCCGGCGCCAGCGGCTTCCTCGGCAAAGGCATCAACCCCGACGAACTCCTCAACGCGATCCGGGTCATAGCGGAAGGCGACTCTCTGCTCTCCCCGGCCGCCACCAAAGCCCTGATAACCCGTTTCCTGGCCCAAACCGCCGCGCCCCGCCCGCAGGCGCCCCCGGAACTCGCCACACTCACCCCACGCGAGCACGAAGTGGTCACCCTCGTCGCAGCCGGACTGTCCAACGACGAGATAGCCGAACGGCTCTTCGTCACACCACTCACCG
Organism: Streptomyces angustmyceticus; assembly: GCF_019933235.1. Classification (NCBI taxonomy): domain Bacteria; kingdom Bacillati; phylum Actinomycetota; class Actinomycetes; order Kitasatosporales; family Streptomycetaceae; genus Streptomyces; species Streptomyces angustmyceticus. The sequence goes on from NZ_CP082945.1 coordinate 3,325,195, forward strand.
CAAAAACGCACGTCAACCGCGCGATGACAAAACTCGGCGCCAGAGACCGGGCGCAACTCGTGGTCATCGCCTACCAGGCCGGCCTGGTCGAGCCGGCCGTACGCCACCGACCGCATCCGGGCTGACGCGCCGGTATCCGGGTCACCGCCGCCCCGTCCACCGTATGGGCGGCCGGCATCTCATCCGCTGGACGTGTCGCCGGAGCCCGCAGCGCGACGGATTAGGCTTCCCCCGTGGCTGATATCCAGATTCCCGCTGACATCAAGCCCGCCGACGGACGCTTCGGCGCGGGCCCCTCCAAGGTGCGTACGGAGGCGCTCGGCGCCCTCGCCGCCACCGGTAGCTCCCTTCTCGGCACGTCCCACCGCCAGGCCCCGGTCAAGAACCTGGTCGGCAAGGTGCGCGACGGCGTACGCGACCTCTTCCAGCTCCCCGAGGGCTACGAGGTCGTGCTCGGCAACGGCGGCTCCACCGCGTTCTGGGACATCGCGACGCACGGCCTGATCGAGCGCAAGTCCCAGCACCTCAGCTTCGGCGAGTTCTCCTCGAAGTTCGCCAAGGCCGCCAAGCTGGCGCCGTGGCTGGAGGAACCCACCGTCATCTCCGCCGACCCGGGCGACCACCCGGACCCGGTCGCGGAGGCGGGCGTGGACGTCTACGGCTTCACCCACAACGAGACCTCGACCGGTGTCGCCGCCCCCATCGAGCGGGTCGCGGGCGCCGACGACGGCGCGCTGGTGCTGGTCGACGCCACCTCCGGCGCCGGCGGCCTGCCCGTGGACATCACCGAGACCGATGTCTACTACTTCGCCCCGCAGAAGTCGTTCGCCTCCGACGGCGGCCTGTGGCTGGCGGCCTTCTCCCCCGCCGCCCTGGAGCGCGCCCGCGCCGTCCACGCCTCCGGCCGTCACATCCCGGAGTTCTTCTCGCTGCCCACGGCGATCGACAACTCCCTGAAGAACCAGACGTACAACACCCCCGCGCTGTCCACCCTCTTCCTGCTCAACGAGCAGCTGGAGTGGATCAACGGCCAGGGCGGCCTGGACTGGGCGGTCCGCCGCACCGCCACCTCCTCGCGCACCCTCTACGGCTGGGCCGAGGACGCCAAGTACGCCACCCCGTTCGTCACCGACCCGGCCAAGCGCTCGCAGGTCATCGGCACGATCGACTTCGACGACGACATCGACGCCGCGGCCGTCGCCAAGGCCCTGCGCGCCAACGGCATCGTCGACACCGAGCCGTACCGCAAGCTCGGCCGCAACCAGCTGCGGATCGCGATGTTCCCGGCGATCGACCCGGCGGACGTCGAGGCCCTGACGGCCTGCATCGACCATGTGATCGGCAAGCTGTGACCGGCTGACACCACCGCGCACCACCGCAGGCCCCGGCGGGCGACCGCCGGGGCCTGCGGCGTCGCGGGGCCCGACTCGGCCCACCGCCCGAACGGACGCACCATGAGGTGACGAAACGTGCCGGATGTGCCTGTATGGGAGCCATGACGAATCCCCCGAGCCCCGGCCTCGCCCCCTTCGAGCAGCAGGGGGCGATCCTGCTGACCACGTACAAGCGGGACGGCACCGGTGTCGGCACGCCGATGAACATCGCCGTCGACGGCGATCACGCCTACCTGCGGACGTACGGCAGCGCCTGGAAGGCCAAACGGATGCGGAACTTCCCCGAGGTGGAGATCTGCGCCTCCACCTGGCGGGGCCGCCCCACCGGGCCCACCGTCCCGGCCCGGGTGCGGCTGCTGGACCCGCAGACCCGGGAGTACCGGAGGGCCGAGCGTTCCCTGACCCGGAAATACCCCCTGATCCACGGGCTGTTCGTCCCGCTGCTGCACCGGCTGAGGAAGGAGCGGACGCTCCATTACGAGCTGCGGCTGACCGGGGACGGGGCGGGCGGGGAGCGGCCGGCGGAGGACTCGGGCCTCGGGATCTGAGGGCACGGGCCCCAGGGGCGCGGCATCGAGGGACCGGCCCGGCATCCGGAGGCCCGGCATCCGGCGCCGCCGCTTCCGCCGCTCCCCCGCCGCGTACCGCCTACCTCCCCCCGCCTACCGCCGCCTACCTCCGCCGCACCAGCCTGCGCAGCCCGACGACCAGCGCCGTGGCGACGGCGAAGACCATCGCGCCCTTGATGAAGCCGGGGTCCAGGTCCGACCCCGAACTCCCGTCCTTCCCCCCGCCGTTGGAGCCGTCTCCGTTCGCCGGGTCGTCCTTGGCCGAGTCCGGCAGCTGGCCGTCGCTCAGGCCGACCGGCTTCACCTCGCTGTCGCCGCCCTCCGAGCCGTACATCAGGGTGCGGCCGTCGGGGGTGAAGGTGACCGACTCGCCCTGTTGCTGGACCGGTACGCCCACGCTGCCGAGGTCCTTGGGGCGGCCGTCCTGCCAGCGGTAGATCCGGGCGCCGAAGTAGCTGCGCAGCACCAGCCGGCTGCCGTCGGGGGAGAACGCCCCGTCGGTCACCCACAGGTCGACCGGCGCGACCTTGCGGAAGACGTTGGTGCCGGAGGTGGTGAGCCGCTGCGGGCCCGCGTAGAGGGCGCCGCCGCCGTCCTGCTTCTTGCTGGCGATGTAGACCCGGCCGGTCCTGGGGTGCACCATCAGCGCCTCGGCGTCGCGCGGCCCGTCCGCGTACTTCACGTCGAACTGGGTGGCCGTCACCGTCGCGTCGCGCAGCTTCTTCGGCTCGGGGAAACGGTAGATCCAGACGTGGTTCCAGCTGCCGCCGAGGTTGTCGCCGATGTCGCCGACGTAGAGGTTGCCGTCCGGGCCGAGGGAGATCGCCTCGACGTCGCGGGGCGTGCCGATGCCGCGCAGCGTGATCCGGGCGACCGTCCGGCCGGAGCGGCCGTCGACGGCGTAGACGTAGGGGCCGTCGTCGCTGTCGTTGTGGGTCCAGTAGACGCCGGGGTGCGCACGGCTGGCGGCCAGGCCGCTGGACTCGGTGATCCGGGAGTCGCCGATGGTGAAGCCGTCGGGCTCGTCGGCGGCGGCGGGGACCACGGCCGCCGTCCACAGGATTCCCGCGGCACCGGCCGCGCACAGAAGCGAACGCATGGGCACAGACTGCCATCCCGGGCCGCGGCGCGCGGCCGCTGTGGCGCGGCGCTCCGTGGCCGGCGGGCGGGCGTGGCCAGCGTCACGTACCGGCCGGTAAGGATTCTCGGCCATCATGTCCGGATGAGGATCATGTTCGTCGGTGACTCGATGACCATTGGGAGCACCGGCGATTTCACCTGGCGCTACCGGATGTGGCAGCACCTGGACGCGACGTCCGACGGCCCGTTCCGCATCGTCGGGCCGCGCCACACGCTCCACGAACCCGCCACCGGCGCCCCCTCCTCCACCGCCTACGCCGACCCCCGCTTCCCCGAGGAGGCCCGGTGCCACCTCGCCGGCTGGGGCGAGGGCTGGCTGCACATGGCGCCGCTGATCGGCGACACGGTGCGCCGGTACGACGCCGACACCCTGCTGGTCTCGCTCGGGCTGATCGACCTCGGCTTCTACACCAACGCCGAGCAGACCGCGGAGAACGTACGGGAGTTCATGGCGCGGGCCCGGGAGGCGGCGCCGCACATCCGGGCGGTGCTGATGCCGGTGATACCCAATGTGCGGGCGGCGGCGGACCCCGCGTTCGGCGCGGAGTGCGCCCGCTTCAACGAACTGCTGGCCAAGGCCGTCGCCGACCTCTCCACCCCCGGCTCACCGCTGCTGCTGGCCTCCGAGCCGGACGGCTGGGAGACCGACCGTGCCACCTACGACGGGACGCATCCGTCGGAGCGGGGCGAGCGACTGCTCGCCGGGGCGTTCGCCGACGCGATGCATCAGGCATGGGGCGTCGGGGGCCCGTACGGGGCCGCCGGGCCGCACCGGGACGGCGTCAGGCGCGGGTCCACGAGTCCGCGAGCGCACACAGCTCCGCCGGCGCCGCCTCCGTACGCGCACGGTCTCCGGTGACCAGCACGTCGGCCTGCAGGCCCGCGTAGGCGCTGTTGAGGAACGTGGCGTGCACCCGCGCCGCGTCGGGGGCGAGACCGCGGGCCCGGAGGGCGCCGGCCACGAAGTCGGCCCGGTCCGCGAGGAACTCGGGGACCCGCCCGCCGAGCCGCCCGGCCGCCGCCAGCACGGCCGTGATCAGGGCGTCCTTGTCCGCGAAGTGATGGGTGAGCACCCGGGTGCTGTGCCCGAGCGCCCGGGCCGGCGGACGCAGCGAGAGGTGCGCGATCCCCGTCTCGGCCAGGTGCGCGATGACCGCGTCGAGGATCTCGGTACGGCGGCGGGGGTCACAGGGCCTGGCCATCGGGCGGACTCCTGACGGTGCGGGAACTCTGGGCGGCGTACGGCCCCCGGGCCCTCGGACCTCGGGCGGGGACAACCGCCCACCCTGATGAGGGAACCGACGCCGGCGTCCGCCACCCGCCACGGGTCCTTGCTTCGAGCGCCCTCCAAGGCGTTGGCTGGACCACCATGAAGTACACGCAGCTCGGACGCACCGGACTCAAGGTCAGCCGACTCGTCCTCGGGACGATGAACTTCGGGCCCCAGACCGACGAGGCCGACAGCCACACCATCATGGACGCGGCGCAGGGCGCGGGCGTCAACTTCTTCGACACCGCCAATGTCTACGGTTTCGGGGCCGACAAGGGCCGTACCGAGGAGATCGTCGGCAGCTGGTTCGCCAAGGGCGGCGGCCGGCGGGACAAGACCGTGCTGGGCACCAAGGTGTACGCCAACATGGGGGTGGAGGGCGAGCGGGTCTGGCCCAACCACGACAAGCTCTCCGCGCTCAACATCAGGCGCTCGGTGGACGCCAGCCTCAAGCGGCTGGGCACCGACCACATCGACATCTACCAGTTCCACCACGTCGACCGGGACACGCCCTGGGACGAGATCTGGCAGGCCATCGACGTCCTCGTCCAGCAGGGCAAGATCCTCTACGCCGGGTCGTCCAACCACGCCGGCTGGCACATCGCCCGCGCCAACGAGGCGGCCGCCCGCCGCGGTTCACTGGGCCTGGTCAGCGAGCAGTGCCTCTACAACCTCGCCGAGCGGCGCGCCGAGATGGAGGTCATCCCGGCCGCCCAGGGCTACGGCCTGGGCGTCATCCCCTGGTCCCCGCTGCACGGCGGGCTGCTGGGCGGGGCGCTGCGCAAGGAGCGCGAGGGCGGCGCGGGCCGCTCCGGCGTCGGACGCTCGGCCGACGCCCTCGCCAACTCCGCGATCCGGGCCCGGATCGAGTCCTACGAGGATCTGGTCGGCAAGCACGGCCTGGAGCCCGGCGAGGTCGCGCTGGCCTGGCTGCTGACCCGGCCCGGCGTCACCGGCCCGATCGTCGGCCCCCGCACGACGGACCAGCTCGCCTCCGCGCTGCGCGCCGTCGAGCTGACCCTCCCGGACGAGCTCCTCGCCTCGCTCGACGAGATCTTCCCCGGCCCCGGCCCGAGCCCGGAGTCCTTCGCCTGGTGAACGGCGCGAGCGCCCGGCGGCCGGTCGGACCGGCCGCCGGGCGCTCGGCGGCGGCCACGGCATCACTCAGTGCAGCGCCGACGCCACGACCACGACGATGAGCAGGACGGCGAGCAGGCCGGACATGATCCGGTTACGGGTTTTGGGGTCCACCCCTTGAGCGTAACCGGGGCGGCTCCGCGCGTTTCAGCGGCCCGTGCCCCGGGCGGCCGCCCGGCCCGGCCGGTCAGCGCCCCAGGGGCCAGGACCCCACCGTCTCGTAGCGGGGCTGCGCGCCCGCCGTCCCGGGGACGGGCGGATGGCTGCACACCAGGGCGAGGGAGCCGACCGTCCAGGGGGCGCCGGCGAAGTCCTTGAGGGCGGCCGCGTACGGGCGCAGGTCCAGGCCGGGGACGCGGTTGCGGGCGAGGGTGAGGTGGGGGGTGTACGGGCGGTGCTCCTCGTCCATGGCCACGCCGGCCCGGCGCGCCGCCGCCCCCGCCGCGCCCGCGAGGGTGCGCATGGCGGCCCGGTCGCCCTCGGCCCCGGCCCACACCACCCGGTCCGAGAAGCGGCCGCCGCCGGCGATCCGCAGCTCGTAGGGGTCACGGCGGCCGGCCGCGCGGCCCAGCCGCTCGCGCAGGCCGGGGACGGTCTCCTCGGGCACCTCGCCGTAGAAGGCGAGGGTGAAGTGCCAGCTCTCCGGGCCGGTCCAGCGCAGCCGCCCGGCGGCCGGGAGCTGCTTCAACCGCGCGACCTCGGCGGCCAGTTCCTCGATCGCGGGGGCCGGGGGCAGGACGGCGGCGAAGAGTCTCATGCGGTCAGTGTGGCGCAGGGCCCGCATCGTAGGGCGGACCGCGCCGTACGGCGGACCGTGCCCGGAAGCGCGCCGGCCCGGCCCGGAGGGGTGAGAAACCGGGCCGGGCCGGGCCGGAGCGCGTCCCAGGGGCCAGGGCCCCGCCCCGTCACGCCGCCGGGGCCAGGTCCTTCTCCGCGGACGAAGCCGTGCCGGGCGTCCGGGGCACGAAGGCGACCAGCCGGCGGCCGCGGCGCAGGTCGATCCGGAGGCGCAGGCCGCCCACCCGGGCGAGGATGAGGCCGATGACGACCGCGGCCACCATGGAGACCAGGCCGCCCGTCAGGAAGCCGATCCGGGGGCCGAAGGCGTCGGTGACCCAGCCGACCACCGGGGCGCCCAGCGGGGTGCCGCCCACGAAGACCATCATGAACAGGCTCATCACCCGCCCGCGCATCAGCGGGTCGGTGGCCATCTGGATGCTCGAATTGGCGGTGACGTTGATCGTCAGGCCGACCATGCCGATCGGGGCGAGGAGCGCCGCGAAGACCCAGAACGACGGGGCGAGCGCGGCCGTGATCTCCAGCGCGCCGAAGACGACCGCCGCGCCGACCAGCAGCCGCAGCCGGGAGCCGGCCCGGCGGGCCGCGAGCAGCGCGCCGATCAGCGAACCGGCCGCCATCAGCCCGTTGAACAGGGAGTATGTGCCGGCGCCCTGGTGGTAGACGTGGTAGACGAACGCGGTCAGCCAGATCGGGAAGTTGAAGCCGAAGGTCCCGATGAACCCGACCAGGACGATCGGCCAGATCAGGTCGGGGCGTCCCGACACGTACCGCAGGCCCTCCCGCAGCTGGCCCTTGCTGCGCGGGACCCGGTCGACCGGGTGGAGTTCCGCGGTCCGCATCATCAGCAGGCCGGCGACGGGGGCGATGAAGGAGAGGCCGTTGAGCAGGAAGGCCCAGCCGCTGCCGAAGGCCGTGATCAGGACACCGGCGACGGCGGGCCCGATCAGCCGCGCGGACTGGAAGTTGGCGGAGTTGAGGCTGACGGCGTTGCGCAGCTCGTCCTGGCCGACCATCTCGGAGACGAACGCCTGCCGGGAGGGGTTGTCGAGGACGGTGACCAGGCCGAGGACGAAGGCGACCAGGTAGACGTGCCAGACCTGCACCTGGCCGCTGAGTGTGAGCACGGCGAGGGCGAGGCCGGTCAGGCCCATGGCGGACTGGGTGAACAGGAGCAGCTTGCGCTTGGCGAAGCGGTCGGCGATGACGCCGCCGTAGAGCCCGAAGAGCAGCATCGGCAGGAACTGCAGCGCGGTGGTGATGCCGACCGCGGCGGACGAGCCGGTGAGGCTCAGCACCAGCCAGTCCTGGGCGATGCGCTGCATCCAGGTGCCCGTGTTGGACACCATCTGGCCGGTGGCGAAGAGGCGGTAGTTGCGTATACGGAGCGAGCTGAACGTGCCCTTGCGCGGTGTGGCGGCGGGGCCTGCGGCGAGCGCCGGGGCGGTGCCCGGGGCGGTCGCGGTCGCGTCGTCGGTGACCGTGTCGTCGTGGGAGTTCGGTGCGGGGGCGGAGTGTGCTCCGGATCCCGTACTCAAAGTGGGTTCGCCTCCTCGGCCTCGGGTTCTACAACTGTGCGAGCTTCTCCAGCACGGGCGCGGCGGCCCGCACCTTCGCCCACTCGTCCTCGTCCAGCCCGGAGGCCAGCTCGGCGAGCCAGGCGTTGCGCTTGCGGCGGCTCTCCTCGAGCATCGCCTCGGCCTGTTCGGTCTGCGTGACGACCTTCTGACGGCGGTCGTCGGGGTGCGGTTCGAGCCGGACCAGACCCTTGGCCTCCAGCATGGCCACGATGCGGGTCATCGACGGCGGCTGCACGTGCTCCTTGCGGGCCAGCTCGCCGGGGGTGGCACTGCCGCAGCGGAACAGGGTGCCGAGCACCGACATCTCGGTGGGGCTCAGCGATTCGTCGACCCGCTGGTGCTTGAGTCGGCGCGACAGGCGCATCACGGCGGACCGCAGAGCGTTCACCGCGGCCGCGTCGTCTGGGGGCGCCTCCCCGCCTTCGGGCAGGGGGCGGGACAGTTCCGGCATGGTCTTTAGCATAACTCATTACCCTTTCTAAGGAAAGCCAAGGGGTGCCGCCCGTCGGGTATCACCCATATGAGTGAGGACGCGGCGGAAAGTGACGCGCCTGACCGTGTACGGACGCGACCGTGTCCGCATGGGATCGCGAGTGCTCAGCCTGCGCGTGGACGGGGAGTTGCTGGAGCGCATCCGGCAGCACGCCGCAAAACGCGGAATGAGCGTCCAGGACTATGTGGTCCGGACGCTCATCCGCGAGGACTTCGACGAGCGGTTCCAGTCCTCCGTCGACGAGACGGAGAAGCTGGGGATCCGCTGGCCAGCTACTTGACCCCCAGCGCCTGCTCGATCGGGTCCAGCAGGAAGTAGACCAGGAAGCAGAAGCCGACCGCGCTCAGCAGCCAGGGGACCTCCTTGATCCGGCCGGTCGCCGCGCGCAGCAGGATGAAGGCCAGGACGCCGATGCCGATGCCGTTGGTGATGCTGTAGGTGAACGGCATCGAGACCATCGTCAAGAACGCCGGGATGCCGATGGTGAAGTCGCCCCAGTCGATGTCCCGCACGTTCGAGGCCATGATCAGGAAGCCGACGACCAGCAGCGCGGGCGTCGCGGCCTGCGACGGGACGACGGTCGCCAGCGGCGTGAAGACCAGCGCGAGCAGGAAGAGGCCGCCGGTCATCAGGTTCGCGAGCCCGGTGCGGGCGCCCTCGCCGACACCGGCCGTGGACTCCACGAAGCAGGTGTTGGCGGAGGCGGAGCCGAAGCCGCCGCCCGCGACCGCGATGCCGTCGACCATGAGGATCCGGCCCATGTTCGGCAGCTGGCCGGTCTCGTTGTCCAGCAGCCCGGCCTCCTCGCCGACGCCGATGATGGTGCCCATCGCGTCGAAGAAGCCGGAGAGCAGCACGGTGAAGACGAACAGGCAGCCGGTCAGCACGCCGACTTCCTTGAAGCCGCCGAAGAGGCTGATCTGCCCGATCAGACCGAAGTCCGGGGTGTCGACGATCTTGTGCGGGACGTTCGGGACCGCCAGGCCCCAGGCCGCGTCCGGGATCTCGACGAGGGCGTTGATGACGATCGCGACGACGGCCATCGAGACCATCCCGATCAGGATCGCGCCCCTGACCTTCCGCACGATCAGCACGAACATCAGCGCCAGGCCGATGACGAAGACCAGCACCGGCCAGCCCTTGAGCTGCCCGCCCTGGCCCAGGCTCATCGGCACGGTGGTGTGCGCGGCGTCCGGGTTGCGCGTCACGAAGCCGGCGTCGACCAGGCCGATCAGCGAGATGAACAGGCCGATGCCGATGGCGATGGCCCGCCGCAGCCCGTTGGGGATCGCGTCCATCACCCGCTGCCGCAGGCCCGAGGCGACCAGGACCATCAGGACCAGACCGGCGAGCACGACCATGCCCATCGCGTCCGGCCAGCTCATCTTGGGCGCGAGCTGCAGGGACACCACGGCGTTGATGCCCAGGCCCGCGGCGACGGCGATCGGGACGTTGCCGACGACGCCCATCAGCACCGTGCTCAGGCCGGCCATCAGCGCGGTGGCGGTGACCAGCTGGGCGTTGTCGAGGTGGTGGCCGAACTTGTCCACTCCGGCGCCGAGAATGATCGGGTTCAGCACGATGATGTAGGCCATCGCGAAGAACGTCGCCAGACCGCCGCGGAGCTCGCGGCCGACGGTCGACCCCCGCTCGGAGATCTTGAAGAAACGGTCGAGGCCGTTCTTGGGAGGCTTCGGCCCCGGGTTCTCCAGGGTGTCGACCGGCGTGGTGGCCGAGGGGGGCATGCGGGGACCTCAGTCGGACGGGCCTGAACAGGCGTGGGGGGCCGGAGGCCCGGAACACAAACAGAAGCGGAACATCTGGATCAGGTTGGAGGAACAGACGATCCAATCCAGCCGTCTCCAGAAAGGTTCAGTATGAATAAACAAAGCACTGATCGCTATCTCCGCGCGTAGACACAAGGGGCGTACGGCCGGTCGGTCCACCTCGCGGCGCCCCGCCGCGTCCCCCGGCCACCCCCGCCCGGGCCCTGGCCACCCGCGGCCCCCGCGCCCCCTCCCCGTAAGCTGGCCACCATGTGGAAGAAGTCCGAACTGCGCGAGGCCCCGGCGCCTCTCGAAGGTCCCGTCGTCGGCACGGTCACCGGCGGCACCATCATCTGGTTCGTGCTCTTCCTCGGCCAGCTCCCCTTCTACGGCTGGTTCGCCGACCGCGGCCACGCCTGGTGGGTGTGGACCTGCCTGGCCGGCGGCGGCCTCGGGCTGGTGGGCATCTGGTACGTACGGGCGCGGGACGCCGCGATCAAGCGCGACGCGGCCGCGTCCGAGCGGCCCGCCGACCACGCCTGAGACCCCGCCTCCCCGCCCGCCGGCCGTCCAGCGAGTGAAGTGCGCCGTCCGCCCGTAACGTCGAGGGCATGACGGAGCGGGCGAGGGCCGGGACCGGGCACGCCGGGCCGGGCCGCGAGCCGGCCCCACGGGCCGCCCGGGAGCCGGCCGGCCCCGGACTGACCGCCGCCGAGGTCGCGGAGCGGGTCGCCCGGGGCGAGGTCAACGACGTCCCCGTACGGTCCTCCCGCTCGGCCGCCGAGATCGTCCGCGCCAACGTCTTCACCCGCTTCAACGCGATCATCGGCGTGCTCTTCGTGATCATCCTGATCGTCGGCCCGATCCAGGACGGCCTGTTCGGCTTCGTCATCGTCGCCAACACCGGCATCGGCATCGTCCAGGAGCTGCGCGCCAAGCGGACCCTGGACAGCCTGGCGGTCATCGGCGAGGCCCGGCCGACCGTCCGGCGCGACGGGGCCGCCGCCGAGATCCCCACCTCCGCCGTGGTCCTCGACGACGTCATCGAGCTCGGGCCCGGCGACAAGGTCATCGTCGACGGCGAGGTGCTGGAGAGCGCCGGCCTGGAGGTCGACGAGTCGCTGCTGACCGGCGAGGCCGACCCGGTCCTCAAGAAGCCCGGCGACGTGGCGATGTCCGGCAGCTTCGTCGTCGCGGGCGGCGGCGCCTTCACCGCCACCAAGGTCGGCCGGCAGGCGTACGCGGCCCAGCTCGCCGAGGAGGCCAGCCGCTTCACCCTGGTCCACTCCGAGCTGCGCAGCGGCATCAGCCGGATCCTCAAGTACGTGACCTGGATGATGATCCCGACCGCGATCGGTCTCGTCCTGAGCCATCTGCTCACCCTCGGCCTGCCGGGCGACGAGGCCATCCGCCGGATGGTCGCCGGCATCGTGCCGATGATCCCCGAGGGCCTGGTGCTGCTGACCTCCGTCGCCTTCGCGATCGGCGTCGTCCGGCTCGGCCGCAAGAAGTGCCTGGTCCAGGAGCTGCCCGCGATCGAGGGGCTGGCCCGGGTCGATGTGGTGTGCCTGGACAAGACCGGCACGCTCACCGAGGGCGGGATGGACGTCAACGCCCTGCGGTCCCTCGACGGCGACCAGGCCCGGATCGCGCAGGTGCTGGGCGCGCTCGGGGCGAGCGACCCGCGGCCCAACGCCTCTCTCCGGGCGATCATCGAGGCGTATCCGGCGGACGGCGGCTGGCGCTGCGCCCGGTCCCTGCCGTTCTCCTCCGCCCGTAAATACAGCGGCGCCGCCCTCGACGGCCCGGACGGTGCGCGCAGCACCTGGCTGCTCGGCGCCCCGGACGTGCTGCTGCCGCCCGGCGACCCCCGCCTCGCGGAGACCGACGGCCTCAACGCCCAGGGCCTGCGCGTCCTGCTGCTGGCCCGCGCCGCACGGGAGCTGGACGACCCCGAGGTCGCCCGCGGCGTACGGCCCGCGGCCCTGGTCGTCCTGGAGCAGCGGCTGCGCCCGGACGCCCCCGACACCCTGCGCTACTTCGCGGAGCAGGGCGTCCGGGCCAAGGTGATCTCCGGCGACAACGCGGTGTCGGTGGGCGCGGTGGCCGGCAAGCTGGGACTGCCCGGCGCCGACGCCCCGGTGGACGCGCGCGACCTGCCCGGCGAGCGGGACGCGGGCGCGGGCGTGGTCGAACGGGCCGCGGTCTTCGGCCGGGTCACCCCGCGGCAGAAGCGCGAGATGGTCGCGGCCCTGCAGTCGCGCGGTCACACCGTCGCGATGACCGGCGACGGCGTCAACGACGTCCTCGCCCTCAAGGACGCCGACATCGGCGTCGCGATGGGCGCCGGTTCCGAGGCGACCCGCGCCGTCGCCCAGATCGTCCTGCTCGACAACAGCTTCGCGGCGCTGCCGTCGGTGGTCGCCGAGGGCCGCCGGGTCATCGGCAACATCACCCGCGTCGCCACCCTCTTCCTCACCAAGACCGTCTACTCCGTGCTGCTGGCGATCCTGGTGGCCTGCTGCCAGATCCCCTACCCGTACCTGCCGCGGCACCTGACCCTGCTGTCCACCCTGACCATCGGCATCCCCGCGTTCTTCCTCGCCCTGGCCCCCAACAGGGAGCGCGCCCGGCCGCACTTCGTCCGCCGGGTGATGCGCTACGCGGTGCCCTCCGGCCTGATCACGGGCCTGGCCGCCTTCACCACCTACCTGCTCGCCCGCGGCTACTACAGCGGCCCCGGCGCCCTGCCCGCCGAGACCAGCGCGGCCACCCTGACGCTGTTCCTCACCGCCATGTGGGTCCTGGCGATCATCGCCCGCCCCTACACCTGGTGGCGGATCGCCCTGGTCCTGGCCATGGGCGTGGCCTTCGTCGCCGTCCTCGCCACCCCTTGGCTGCAGACGTTCTTCGACCTGCGCCTGGTCGGGACGACCATGCCGTGGACGGCCGTCGCCATCGCGGTCGTGGCGGCCGTGCTCCTGGAACTCACCTGGCGCCTGGTGTCCCGGCGCTTCCCGGCCTGACCCCCGGCCGAGGGCACCGCCCCGACTCCCCTAGAGTCCGTGCCCATGACCTTCCCCCCGGCCTCCCGCGCCGTCGAGATCCTGGCGCGCTCCCACCACCACACCAGCCACTACACGAGCCACTACGGCCATTACGGCTCGCACTCCTCCGGCGTCTCCCTCGGCTCCTGGTGGATGATCCCGCTCGGCGTCGTCCTCGGCGTCGGCTGGTTCTTCGTCAAGCGACTGCGGGCCGGGTGAGCCTGCCGGGCGGCGCGGTGACACGAAGAGAACCTGCCCGGCCGATACCCCGGACGCTGCCCCCGTACTACGCTCCGGCCCCATGACATTCCACGGGGACCTGGCCCACCAGGTGCTGGCGAGCTCGCACCGCCACTACCACCACTACACCGGCAACCACTACGGCAGCACCGGCGACGGCACCCTCGACTGGTGGGTGTGGCCGCTCCTCGCGCTCTCCGCGATCGTCGTCATCTGGAGCCTGGTCAAGAGGTTCCGCTCGAACTGACCACCGCCGTCCGCGTCGTGCGGGCCTCGTACGACGCCAGGTCCGCCGGGTCCTGGGTCGCGAGCGCCAGATATCCGTCGGGCCGTACGAGAAAGAGTCCCCGGTCCCCGTACGCCTTGTGTGCGTGCCCGTCCACGTCGATGACGTCGGCCTGCTCGCCGGGGCGGCCGACCCGGACCAGCCGGTAGCGCTCGGAGGCCGGGGCGCCGGTCCCGCCGAAGGCGAGGAGCGTGGCGTGCGGGCCGCGGAAGAGGTCGAAGAGACGGACGGGCCCGCAGGGGGCGTCGGGGGCGCGGTCTCCGGCGCGCAGTGCGTCGTCGGCCAGGCCCTCGCGGCACTCGCGGGTCAGAGGGCTCGCGCGGTAGCCGAGGCCCAGTTGGAGGGTCTCGGCGCCGCGTCGGGAGAAGCCGCGGTCGGTGTCCACCCGGTCCCGCTCGAAGACCTGGGTGGTGAGGGCCAGCACCTGCCGCGCGACCGGCCGCCGCTCGGCCTCGTAGGTGTCGAGGAGCGCGTCGGGGGCACCGCGCAGCGCGGCGCCGAGCTTCCAGCCGAGGTTGTACGCGTCCTGGATGCTGGTGTTGAGGCCCTGGCCGCCCGTAGGGGAGTGGATGTGCGCGGCATCGCCCGCGAGCAGGACGCGGCCGACGCGGAAACGGTCGGCGGCCCCGGCCTTGATGCGCAGCACCGAGGACCACCGCACCTCGTGCACCCGCACGTCCTCGTGGCCGGTGCGCTCCACGAGCAGCTGCCGGACGGCCTCGGGCGTGGCGTCGGGCGTGAAGTCCGGGCCCGCGCCGCCGAAGTGGGCGAGCAGCTGGAAGAGGTCCGCCCCTTCGAGCGGGCGGAGCGCGACGCGCCCGCCCGGCGCGGTGGGCCACACGTGCCAGTGCGCGCGGTCGAATCCGTCCACGCGAACGTCCGCGATCAGCGTCGGGTCGGTGACGATATCGGTGACGGGGAAGCCCACCCCGAGGGCCTTGCGGACCGTGCTGCGTCCGCCGTCGGCCGCGACCAGATAGCCGGCCCGTACGGCCGACCCGGTGCCGTCCGGCCCGCGCAGCCGCGCCGTCACCCCGTCCGCGTCCTGCGCGAAGCCGGTCAGCTCGCAGCCGAACTCGACGCTGCCGCCCAGCTCTTCGAGGCGCGCCCGGAGGATCTCGACGGTGCGCCACTGCGGGAGCATCCACATCTCGCCGTACGGGACGTGGGGCGAGGGCTCGGAGGGCTCGACCGTGTCCCACTCGGCGACACGGGTGGTGCCGTCCCAGCTCTGGAGGCGCTGGACGGGGCCGCCTGCCGCGCGTATCGCGTCGATGACGCCCAGGTCGTCGAAGACCTCCAGGCTGCGCGGCTGGAGGCCGGAGCCGCGTGAGCCGGGAAAGCCGCGGCTCTCCCTCTCCACGACGCGGCAGGCGATCCCGCGCCGGGCGAGGTCGCAGGCGAGCACGAGGCCGGTGGGCCCGGCTCCGGCGATCAGAACGTCCGTGGTGGCGATTGCGGGCAGGCTCATCACAGGTTCCTTGACGTCGTCAGGCCGCCCCCCGGCACAGGAGGGGCGGCACGCCTCGCAGCGAGGCGTGCCGGTACGTCATATACGAGGCGCCCGAGGGGCACGAAACGCACCGGAACGGAACCCCCGGTGCCCCTGGGCAGCGCCCTTGCCGCCCGCCGTCAGTCGAACCAGCGCGCCCGCGCCAGCTCGTCCCCCCGTTCCGGGTCCTCCAGGAGGGCGGCGAGTTCGAAGCGGCGGGGCCACTGGCGGGCGGACCAGGCGAGGCCCGCGGCCACGCCCTCCAGGGTCGCGGCGTGCACGGTGCCGTCCGGGGTCCGGCGCCAGTCCAGTTCGGCGGGGCCGCCGGGGCCGTCGACGAGGAGTTCCTCGTGCTCGACGTACGCCTCGGGGGTGGCGGCGCCGAGCAGGACGCGGACGGCCTCGGGCACCTCGTGGCGTACGCCCTCGGAGCGGACCTCGGCGCCGATCTCCTCGCTCAGGCGCGGGACCTGCAGCAGCTCCGCCAGTTCGGCGGCGCGGGCCGGGCGCACCGGCAGCAGCGCGCGGCCGGACGCCAGCGGCACCAGGTCCGGGGCGTCGGCGACCACCGCGTCGGCCGCGTCCACCACCCGGACCTCCTCGTCGCGCACGACCCGCAGTTCGTCGGGCAGCGTCACCTGGTCGGGGTCGAGGTCGGCCAGCAGGCCGTAGACCGCGTGGAGTTGTGCGGCCCCCACCGGCAGTCCGGGGTCGGCGAGCCGGGACAGCAGCTCCGCGGCGCCGCCCGGCTCGTCCAGGAGCGCGGCGACGGACGTGCGGACGCCGAGCGCGCGCAGCACCTGCGCGTCGACCTCGCCCGCGTCCGCGGACTCGTACAGCCCGGCCAGCAGCGGATCGCCGCCCGCCGAGCGCAGGCCGGCGGGCCGGCGGCCGTCGAGCACCGGGTGCCCGCGCAGCCACCAGGCGGTGTACGGGCGGACGGACTCGGTGGTGCCGTCGGGGAGCAGGACGCGGACCGGCGCGGTCAGCGCGTCGCGCAGCGGCGGACGGGAGAGCATGGCCAGCACCTCGGGCCAGGCGTCGTCGTCGACCAGGTCGAGGTCGCGCACCGCCACGAGTTCGGTGACCACCGGCGGTACGGGGGTCTCCGGCAGGGCGTCGAGGATGTCCTCGCACCAGACGTCGACCGCGTCCAGCAGCCCGACGTCGTCCGGCTCGGCGAAGTCCCCGTCGCGCGGCTCCATTTCGTCCGGGTCGAGGACGACGTCGGTGGCCCGGACGAGGGCGAAGTCGGCCAGCACGCCCACGGCCGTCAGCGGCTGCTCGCCCCAGCGTTCGGCCAACTCGGCGTCGCAGGAGGGGATTTCACCCTCCCGGATGACCCGCTCGAAGGCGCTGCCCGGGTACACCAGCTCGCCGGCGGGCACCGGCTCGCCGTCCTCGTCGGGCAGGGCCAGCGCCCCGAGCCACGGCTCGTCGCCCGGCGCGAGGCCGGCGTCCCTGACCAGCCCGAGGACCGCCTCGGCCAGCTCCTCGGTGCCGAGCGGGGCGCCCGCGCCGCCCTCGGTCTCGTCGGCGAAGACGTCGTAGGCGTCCTCGTCCGCGTCGAGCGAGTTCGCGACGGCCGCGCGCACCTGCGGCGTGGTCAGGACGGCACGGGGCTGGGCCGGGGTGGCGCCCAGCTTCTCCAGCAGCGGGTGCACCGCGTCGGGGTGGGCGACCTTCAGACCCAGCCGGGCGAGCGTACGGTGCCGGGCCGCCGCGTC
The DNA here is from genome assembly GCF_019933235.1 of Streptomyces angustmyceticus. Classification (NCBI taxonomy): domain Bacteria; kingdom Bacillati; phylum Actinomycetota; class Actinomycetes; order Kitasatosporales; family Streptomycetaceae; genus Streptomyces; species Streptomyces angustmyceticus. The sequence goes on from NZ_CP082945.1 coordinate 3,342,134, forward strand.
CTCGTCGGACCCGGGCAGCGGCAGCAGCACCTGGCGCGGCCCGATCGTGGTCCGTACGCCGCTGCCGCCGGGCCCCTGGCCCGCCGTGCCCGCCAGCGGCACCGGCAGGCCGCTCAGCCGGTCCGGGTCGGTGCCCGCCAGCGCGTCATAGAGCCGCCACCACCAGCCTGGCGTGCGCTCGACGCCCGCCAGCCGGTCGACCATCTCCCCCAGCCCCACCCGGGCCACGCCCAGCGCCCGCAGCTCCTGGCGGCGTTCGAGACCGGCCGGCAGCAGGCTCGGGAAGAGTTCGGCCAGCACCCCGACCGTCGCCGCGCCCGCGCCCTCCACCAACTCGGCGTCCACCGGGCGCAGCACGAAGCGGTCCACACCGGCGTCGCCCTCGTCCCACTCACCGGCCGCCGGCACCTCCGGCTCGGCGGGCCGGCCGCCGGGCGCGCCCGCGCTCGGCAGGAACCGCACCCGCGGCAGCAGCTCCAGCACCTGCCGGCGCAGCTCACCATCCAGGCCGCCCTTGCCCAGCGGCCCCGGCACCAGGTCGAGGGTGCCGACCGACACCGGCTGCCAGTCGCCCAGCAGCGTCGTGTAGACCGCGGCCGCGCGGGCCACCAGGAAGTCCGTCAGCGGGCCCGGCGCGACATGCCGCCGGGTCGGCTCCAGCGGGAACGAGGCGATCAGCAGCGCGGGCAGCCCCAGCGGCTCGTCCGTCGGCGTCGGCGCGTGCACCACCGCCGCGGTGCCCGGCCGCGCCGGTGCGCCCTCGTCGTCCACCGGCACCGCCCAGGTCACCGACCAGGCCGGCCGCAGCCGCTCCTCGACGGGCCGGTCCGCCAGCAGCGCCGGGTCCAGCGGACCGCCGTCGCCCGCCACCCGCCACCGGGCGGCGCCGCGCTCGCTGTCCTCGATCAGGACGTAGGGGCCGTCCTGGCTCCGCCGCAACTCCCGTACGTGCTCCGGGGTCTCGATCACGACCTCGGCCAGCCCCGGCAGGGTCAGCAGCAGCGCCGCGTCGACCGCGTCCAGCAGCCGCTCGGCGAGATCCTGCGCCGCGACGTCCCGCAGCGGCAGCACGACGGCGGTGTCGTACCCCTCGGGGGCCCGGCCCTCCGCGGGCAGCGGCAGCCGCAGCAGCGGTACGTGGCCGTCGCGCCGGCGCAACTCCCCGCCCAGACCCGGGCTGTGCGCCGCGACCTCCTCCGCCATCGCCCGCGCCTCGGCCAGCGACCAGCGCACCCCGCCGGTACGGCCCACCAGCGCCGGCTCGTCGCTCACCGACAGCACCGCGGCGAAGCCCACGCCGAACCGGCCGACCGCGCCGGCCGACACGCTGGCCTCCCGCTTCGCGGAGGCGCGCAGCGTCGACAGCGACTCGACGCCGGTGGCGTCCAGCGGGGCGCCCGTGTTGGACGCGACGAGCACGGCGGGGGCGTCGCCGTCGGCCGCGTGCAGCGTCAGCCGCAGCCGGCCCGGCACGCCGGCGCGGGCCGCCGCGTCGGCCGCGTTCTGCGCCAGCTCCACGGCGAGCCGGTCGCGGTAGCCGCCGAGCGCCAGGTCCTCCTCGGCGTTGGCGTCCTCCCGGAACCGCGCCGGCGACGCGGCCCAGGCATCCAGCACGCCACGCCGCAGCCGGGCCGTCCCGAACGGGTCTCCGGCGGCGCCTCGCACCCACGACGTAGCGATCACTGTCCGTCTCCCTCAAGCGTGTGTCGGTGGGCCGACGGTATCTCCCCACGATTGCGAGTGCCCCGCCGTGTCTGTTCCCGCCTTCGGCGGGGTGGGTGTCCCGCCTTCGGCGGGGTGGGTCTGGGGGGTGGGGTCCCGGCTGAGCGGTGGGTGCCGGGTTCGGGGCCTCCGGGGTGGGTGTGCGGACTGCTTCGCTTTACGTCCGAACACCCACCCCCGGAGGCCCACCACCGGCACCCACCACGCAGCAGAAGCGGCCCCCGCCCAAACAACCCCACCCCCGCCGGAGGCGAAACGGCGCCGCAGAAAACAACGTGGGGCGAAGGCCCAGCGCGCCGGCGCGCCTAGCTGTGGCCGAGCTCCTCGGCCGGCCCGGTCTCCTCGACCGAGCCCCCGTCCCGCTCGGGCCGCAACGACAACGGCTCCACCACCGTCTCGTCGACGACCGGCTCCGCCGGCCGGGGCGGCTTCGGCATGACGGCGGCCTCGGAGTGCGCCCCGCACCCGTACGAGAGGGAGACGACCCGCCCGTCCGCCGGGGCGAACTCGTTGGCGCAGACGCCGAAGGCCTGGCCCAGGGAGCCGGGGAGCGGGGTGAGGAAGCCGCAGGAGACGCAGGTGGCGGGGGCCGCCTGGGCCATGGGGGTCTTGGCGCCGAAGGCTTCTTCCCAGCGGTCGGCGGCGGAGTGCAGGCCGTAGCGGGAGAGCACCCGGGCGCGGCGCATGCCCAGTTCCTCGGCGACGGCCGCGATGCTGCCGCGCCGCGGGGCGGGCTGGATCGCGGGCGAGCCGGGGACGACGTCCGCTTCCTCGGAGTCGGCCACCTCGGCGGCCATGCCCTCGGCGACGGGGGAGTTCGGCGGCGGGGCGTCGTCGCCGGTGAAGCCGGGCTCCAGGCGCAGGTCGTCGGCCTCGGTGGGCAGCAGGTCGCCGGGGCCCATGTCGCCGGGGCGCAGCCGCTCGCTCCAGGGCACCCACTCCGGTGCGAGCAGCGCGTCGGGGCCGGGCAGCAGGACGGTCTCGTCGAGGGTGACGACCTTGGCGCGGGAGGCCCTGGCGACGGTCACGGCCCAGCGCCAGCCCCGGTAGCCGGGTTCGTTGCAGGCGAAGAGGTGGGTGACGACGCGGTCTCCGTCGGCGACGGCGTCGATGTGCTCGCCGACCGTGCCGGGCAGTGCGGCCTCCTCGGCCGCCTCCCTGGCCAGGTCGACCGCCGCGGCGCACAGGCGGTCAGGGGTACGGCTTCGCATCGCAGCACTCACAAGAATCGATTCTCTCTTCTACGCCGTCTCACGAGTGCGCCAGCCGGAGCTGTCCTTGTCCTGTCCGGACGACCGGCGGTACCGGGGCGGGCGGAGCGGACCAGGGGACCGCGTCGACGTCCGCGCCCGGTCGTTCCGGTCGAGCGCACCTCTTACGTCCCATTCTGCGGGATCGCGCGGAGGCACGCGGCCAAGAACGACCGCCGGTGGCGCGCTACACACGCTACCCCTTCAACGGTGTACGACCCCTCGGTGGGAGGGCAAATGTCAGCGGCGGCGACCGCGGGCCGGTGCGCCTCGCGCGGCAGCGTCGAGAAAGTGCCCTCTGCTGGGCGAGTTGGGGCACTATGACCAGGTGGCTGCCGCAAGGGCGTCGAAGGTGTCGAAGGTGTCCCGGACCCCGGGGGCGTCGTCACGGGTGCCGCGCGCCACGGCGCGCGGCGGGTATGGGGACAACCGGGCCCGCCGGGCGGGCCGGGCTGTCGGTCGCGCGCTGCGCAGACCGTTCACCGGCGCGGCGCGGGGGCTGCGGCGCGCCACGCATGCGCACGGCGCGGGCGAGTCGGGCCTGGGCAAGCTGATCGAACTGCACGCGGTGAACTCCGCGGGCGACGTGATGATCACGGTCGCGCTGGCCTCGACGGTGTTCTTCGCGGTGCCGACGGATCAGGCGCGGGGCCGGGTGGCGCTGTATCTGGCGGTGACGATGGCGCCGTTCGCCCTGCTCGCGCCGGTGGTGGGGCCGCTGCTGGACCGGGTGCCGCACGGCCGCCGGGCGGCGATGGCGGGCTCGATGCTGGCGCGGGCGCTGCTGGCGCTGACGATGTCGGGCGCGGTGGCGACCGGGGGGCTGCCGCTGTATCCGGCGGCGCTGGGGGTGCTGGTGGCGTCGAAGGCGTACGGCGTGGTCCGCAGCGCGGTGGTGCCGCGGCTGCTGCCGCCGCGGATCTCGCTGGTCAAGGCCAATTCGCGGGTGACGCTCGCGGGGCTGCTGGCGACCGGTGCGGCGGCGCCGATGGGGGCCGGGCTGCAACTGCTGGGGCCGGGCTGGCCGCTGTACGGGGCGTGTGCGGTGTTCGCCGCCGGGACGTTCCTGTCGTTCTCGCTGCCGCACAAGGTCGACTCGGCGAAGGGCGAGACCCGGGCCCGGCTGACGTCCCGGGCGGCGTCGGGGCGGTCGGCGGGCGGGAAGCGGAAGCCGGGGCTGCGGACGGTCGGCCCGTCGGTGCTGCACGGCCTGCAGGCCAACGCCGCGCTGCGGGCGCTCTCCGGGTTCCTGACGTTCTTCCTCGCGTTCATGCTGCGCGAGCATCCGCTGGGCGGGCTGGGCGCGGCGGCCTCGCTGGGACTGGTGGTGGTGGCGGCCGGTACCGGCAACGCGCTGGGCACGGCGGTCGGTGCCTGGCTGAAGGCCCGCGGTCCCGAGCCGATCATCGCGGCGGTGCTGGGGCTGGCGCTGTGCGCGACGGTGCTCGCGGCGGTCTTCTACCCGGTACTGGCGGTGGTCGTGGTACCCGCGGCGGCGGCCACCGCGGGGCTGTGCCAGGCGCTGGCGAAGCTGTCGCTGGACGCGATGATCCAGCGCGATGTGCCGGAGGAGGTGCGCACGTCCGCGTTCGCCCGGTCCGAGACGGCGCTGCAGATGTCGTGGGTGGTGGGCGGCGCGATCGGGATCTCGCTGCCGCTGATCGGCACGGTGGGCATGGCGGTGGCCGCGGCGCTGGTGGCCCTGGGCGTGGTGCTGGCCGTGCGGGGACTGCTGAGCGCGGCCCGGCGGGGCGGTACGGCGGCCCCCCGGGTGGCCTGAGGGCCGACGGGCGGCGCGGCACGCCGTACCCGGGCGTGGCGCGAGCCGGAGCGCCCGATAGCCTGCCCGTATGACCGCTGCGTTGATCTCCTGGGGCAAGGGCCGCCGTGCCGCTGCCGCCATCGGTGCCGTCTCCCTGGGCCTCCTCACCCTCTCCGCCTGCGAGAAGCCGACGTCGCTCGCGACCGTGACCGTCGGTTCGACGACGGTGCAGGCCGAGGCCACCCCCGGCTGCGACGGCGACGGCAAGGCCCTGTCCAAGAAGGCCGTCACCGCCTGCATCACCAAGAAGGGCGGCAAGACGATCACCGTCCACCCCGGTGAGCAGGTCCGCGTCGGCGTCGACCCGTCGGTCGCCAAGTCCGGCTGGATCGTCATCGGCGCCGGCCCCGTGATGCGCGAGCCCAGCAAGCAGACGTACCGCAGCTTCGACGCGGACACCCTGTTCATGCAGCAGAACCCGCAGACCGGCCAGACCTCCTACTCCAAGGACGTCACCCTCCAGGTCGCGGAGCTGGGCGGGGGCGGCGGTCCCAAGACCATGTGGCACTTCACGCTGAAGCAGAAGGACTGAGGACCGGGACGGCGGGCCGTTCGATGCGGGTTCTGGTCGTCACGGCGGTGACCGCCGAGCGCGACGCGGTGGCAGCCGCGGCGGGCCCCTGCGACGAGGTGGCGCTGCCCGGCGGGTACGCGCTGCTGCGCGCGGCGGGCGGACCGGTGGCGTGCGATGTCCTGGCCGCCGGTGTCGGCCCGGCCGCCGCGGCCGCCGGCGCGGCCACCGCGCTGACCGCCGCCGCGCTCGCCGGAGCGCCGTACGGCCTGGTCGTCTCGGCCGGGATCGGCGGCGGCTTCGTCCCCGGGCCCGAGGGCTCGCCGCCCGGCGCCCCGCTGGGCTCCGTGGTGGTCGCGGACGCGATCGTCGCGGCCGATCTGGGCGCCGAGACCCCCGACGGCTTCGCCCCGGTCACCGACCTCGGCTTCGGGACGGTGGCGCACCGCCCCGACCCCGCGCTGGTCGAGGCCGTCGCCGCGGCGGCCGGTGCGGCGGCCGGCACCGTCGTGACGGTCTCCACGGTCACCGGCAGCGCGGCCCGCGCCGCCGAGCTGGCGGAGCGTCACCCGGGGGTGCTGGCCGAGGCGATGGAGGGCTTCGGGGTCGCCGAGGCGGCCGCCGCACACGGGGTGCCGGTGCTGGAGGTCCGTACGGTCTCCAACGCCGTCGGCCCCCGCGACCGCGGCGCCTGGCGCATCGGTGCCGCGCTCACCGCCCTGACCGGCGCCTTCCGTACGCTTCCCGGAGCCCTGACGGCCGCCACCGGACCGGCTCCGGATCTTCACCGCTCCTGAGGAGGACCCCGTGACCCGGCCGCTGGACATCGCGTACTCGCCGTGCCCGAACGACACCTTCGTCTTCGACGCGCTGGCGCACGGCCGCGTCCCGGACGCGCCGGAGCTGGCGGTCACCTTCGCCGACATCGACGTCACCAACGGCATGGCCGAACGCGGTGAGTTCGATGTGCTGAAGGTGTCGTACGCGGTGCTGCCGTGGGTGCTCGACGACTACGCGCTGCTGCCCTGCGGCGGGGCGCTGGGGCGGGGCTGCGGGCCGCTGGTGCTGACCCGGGAGGAGGGCGCGGCGGCGGATCTGGCGGGCCGGACGGTCGCGGTGCCCAGCGAGCGGTCCACCGCGTATCTGCTGTTCCGGCTGTGGGCGGCGGCCGAGGTGCCGGGCGGGGTCGGGGAGATCGTGGTGCTGCCGTTCCACGAGATCATGCCGGCCGTGCGCGACGGCAAGGTCGACGCGGGCCTGGTCATCCACGAGGCGCGCTTCACCTACCAGGACTACGGGCTGTTCTGCCTGGCCGACATGGGCGAGCACTGGGAGCTGACCACCGGCCTGCCGATCCCGCTCGGCGCGATCATCGCCAAGCGGTCGCTGGGCGAGCCGGCGCTGCGCGAGCTGGCGGCGGCGATCCGCAGCTCGGTGCTGATGGCCTGGGACGACCCGGAGGCGTCCCGGCCGTACGTCCTGGAGCACGCCCAGGAGATGGACCCGAAGGTCGCCGACCAGCACATCGGGCTGTACGTCAACGAGTTCACCGCCGACCTCGGCGAGGACGGCTATGCCGCGGTGCGCGGGCTGCTCACCCGCGCCGCGGCCGAGGGGCTCGTTCCGCCCCTCGGCCGTGATGCGCTGCGCTTCGTGTGAGAGACGCGGCGGCTGACGGCGCGGCGGCGCCGCCGGCCCGCCGGGCTGCTCAGACGTCCAGTTGGTCGGCGACGGCGCGCAGCATGCCGGCGATCTTCGCGCCGTGCACCTTGTCGGGGTAGCGGCCGCGCTCCAGTTGCTGGGTGACGTTCTCCAGGAGGGTGGTCAGGTCCTGGACGATGGAGGCGAGTTCATCGGGCTTGCGGCGCTGCGCCGCGGCCACCGAGGGTGCGGGGTCGAGGAGCGTCACGGTCAGCGCCTGATCGCCGCGCTGGCCCGCGACGACGCCGAATTCGACGCGCTGGCCAGGCTTGAGTGCGGCCACGCCGTCGGGCAGCACCGACGAGTGCACGAAGACGTCACCGCCGTCATCGCGGGAGAGAAAGCCGAAGCCCTTCTCACTGTTGAACCACTTGACCTTGCCGGTAGGCACGTCTGTCCTCGTCCTCGTACTCGTTGGAAAGAAACGTTGAAATCTGGGGCCGGGTCTCCTGCGGATACTGCGGGGTGAGCGTCCCCCGCCCGTGGAGAACGGGAGCGGGAGAGGGGCTGGACAGCAGTGCAGCGGGCCGCAGGACCCGCCGTCACCAAGGCTAATGGTCCCCCGGCCGGTGACAAGACGCCGCCGGGTGGATCCTCGGTGCTTCTGGCCCCGACTTACCCTGGTCAGGTGTCTGACGAAACGCCCCAGGCCGGGGATCTGCTGGTCCGAATCGGCGCGATCATGTTCCTAGTTGGCGCAGCGGCCACTCTCGCCACGGTGGCGCCGCTGTTCCTCGGGACCGAGCCGCTGCCGTCCGTCTTCTACTGGCTGTGCATGCTGATGGGCCTCGGCTTTCTCGTCGCGGCGACCGGAGTGATCCGTTCCGCCCGCGCCGGGCGCCGTCAGGCAGCGGCGTCGTCGCCCCCGTCGGCGCCCTCCGCCACATAGCGCGCCAGCCAGGCCGGGAACTCCGCCAGGCCGGCGAGCACCACATCGGCGCCGGCCTCGCGCAGCTGCGCGGCGTCGCACGGGCCGGTGGCGACCGCGACGGACAGCGCGCCGGCGGCGCGCGCCCCCGCGACGTCGCCGGTGTGATCGCCGACGTAGACCCCCGCCCGGTGTTCGCGCAGCGCCTCGGCCTTGGCCTCGGCCCACAGCGAGCCGACGAGGGCGTCCGCGTCGAGGCCGAGGTGCGCCAGGTGCAGTTCGGCGCTGGGCTGGTACTTCGCCGTCACCACGACGGCCCGGCCGCCCGCCGCGTGCACCGCGTCCAGGGCCTCGCGGGCGCCGGGCAGGGCGGGCGACGCGGCGATCGCGTACTCCGGGTAGAGGGCGCGGTAGAGCTCGGCGATCTCCGCCACCCGCTCCTCGGGGAACCAGCGGCGGACCTCCTCCTCCAGCGGGGGCCCCAGCCGGCTCACCGCGAGGTCGGCGTCGACGAAGGTGCCGGTCCTGGCCGACAGCTCCTGGTACGCGGCCTTGATGCCCGGACGGGAGTCGATCAGGGTCATGTCGAGGTCGAAGCCGACCGTGAGGGGGTGCGCAGCCATGCCCGCCATTGTGCCCGCGGCGGCCCCGCCGGCGGCAGGAGGCCCCTGGCCCGGCCTCCTCACCGCGGCACCCGCCGCATCCGCCACACCAGGAACAGCGCCGAGGCGATGGCCGCCACCCGCACCACCCCCGGCAGCCCGTCGAGCATCTCCTGCCCCAGGCGCCCCTGCGCGATCGGCTCGCCCCAGCGCCCGTCGAAGCGGCCCCACAGCCACACCACCAGACCGCCGACGACGGTGCCCGGCACCCCGAGCGCCGCGATCTTGGCCTCGGTCCGGGTCAGCCGCCGGGAGACGTAGGCGAGGCCCCAGCCGCCCGCCAGCGCGAGCCACGACCCCAGCGCCGCACCGGCCACCAGCAGCAGGACGGCCAGCGTCAGCACCGGGCTGAGCGGCGCCCGCGCGGGCACCACCACGGTCTCCCCGGCGTCGGCCGCGGGCGCCGCACCGGCCGCGGCCCCGCGCCGCCGCCCGAGCACCCGGCGGACCAGCCGCGGCAGCCGGCGCCCGGCGGGGGCCGCGCCGTCCTCGCCGGCGTCCTGCGCCCCGTCCGCCTCGGCGCCGTCCTTCTTCAGCGAGAGCGGGTCGTTCTCCGGCCGGTCCCACATCTCCGGGATCTCGATTCCGCCGACGAACCCCGGCACGGTCTCGCCCGGCCCGAACGGCGCCGGCTCGACCCGCCACCAGTCGGGCGCGTCGCCGTCGCCCAGCTCGTCCGCGCCGGCCAGGTGCGGCGGCAGCCCGACGGACGGCGCGGACTCCGGCCCGCCGCCGCGCGGGGCGGGCACCGCGCCCCGGGAGTCCTTGCCGGGCGGGGCGTCCTTGCCCTGCGCGGACGCCATGCCGCGCCGGGCCAGCCCGGTGAGCTTGTCGCGCGCGGCGGACGTCCACGGGCGTAGCGGCTCCGGCGGCTGCGCGGGGGCCGGGCCGAGCGGTACCGAGGGCCCGGCGCCCGGCGTGCTCCCGGTCTCCGGCCGTCGCGCCGGGCCGCCCCAGGACGCGCCCGGCATCCGGTCGTCCGCGCTGCCCGCGGCCGCGACCACCGCCTCCGGCGTCCCCAGCCGTGCCAGGACCCGCTTCACCCCGGACACCGAATCGGCCTGCTGTCCGTCTATCTCCGCCCGGAGCCCGGTGACCAGCCGCATCCGGGTGGCGGCGGGCAGTCCGCGCTGCTGGGCCAGGTCGCCGACCCGGCTCAGATAGTCATAGACGAGCTGATCGCTCTCGATCCCCACGAAATCCCCTGCGGCGTCCGCTGGTTGCTGCCCCGACGGTACCGCCTCGGCCGGCCGGCGGGCCGGAGGCCGCGGGGCCGGAGCGGGGGTGGCGTGCCGGGGCGCGGCGGGGTGGCGCGGGCGTGGCGTTGCGGCGCTCCGCCCGGGCCGTGCCCGCGCTCGCTCCCCCGTCCTGCCCCGTCCCGCTAACGTAGGACGAATGACCGGTACACCCCGCACCCTCGCCGAGGAGCTCAGGACCCGCACCGACCGCGGGCTCGCCGGGCTGCTGCGGGCACGTCCCGACCTGCTCAATCCGGTGCCGGGCGACGTCACCCAGCTCGCCACCCGGGCCGGGACGCGGGCGTCGGTTCTCCGCGCGGTGGAGCGGCTCGACCGGTTCGTGCTGCAGACCGCGGAGGCGCTGGCGGTGGCGCCCGACCCGTGCCCGTACGACACGCTGGCCGCGCTGATGGCCGGGGACGCCGGGGACCCGGAGGTCGCCGCCGAGCTGCCCCGCGCGGTGGCGGAGCTGCGTGCGCAGGCGCTGGTGTGGGGGCCTGACGACCGGCTGCGGCTGGTGCGGACGGCTCGCGAGCTGCTCGGCCCGAGCGCCGCGCACCCGTCACCGACCGGCCTGGGCCCGACCGTCGCCGAGGCCGCGGCCGGCATGTCGCCGGGGCGGCTGCAGGAGATCCTCGCCGCGGCCGGGCTGCCCGCCACCCACGACCCGGTCACCGCGGTCGCCGCGCTCACCGGGCTCTTCACCGACCGCGTACGGATGGCGGCGCTGCTGGACACCGCGCCCGCCGAGTCCGTCGCCGTCCTCGACAGGTTGCTGTGGGGCCCGCCGTACGGCGGGGTCACCGACCGCCCGGCGCCGCATCTGCGGTGGCTGCTGGACCGGGGCCTGCTGATCCCGGCGGGCGCCCGCAACGTGGTGCTGCCGCGGGAGGCGGCGCTCCATCTGCGTGCCGGGCGCGCCCATCACACCCCCGAGCCGGTCCCGCCCGCCCTCGCGCCCGTCACCGAACGCGATCCACAGCTTGTGGACAACGCGGCCGCGAGCCAGGCGTTCACCGCGCTGGCGACCGTCGAGGAGCTGCTCAAGGAGTGGGACCTGGGCGGGCCGGCCGTGCTGCGCGCCGGCGGGATGAGCGTCCGCGACCTCAAGCGGACCGCCGCCGCCCTGGACACCACCGAGCAGCTCGCCGCCTTCTGGCTCGAACTCGCCTACGGGGCGGGGCTGATCGCCTCCGACGGCGAGGCCGACGAGCGGTTCGGGGCCACCCCGGCCGCCGAGGAGTGGCTGCAGCTGCCCGACCACGAGCGCTGGGCCGTGCTCATCGGCGGCTGGCTCGCCGCGACCCGCACGCCGGGCGTCGTCGGCACCGCCGACGCCAAGGGCCGCGCCCTGGCCGCCCTCGGCCCGCACCTCGACCGCTCCCCCGCCCCCGAGGTCCGCCGCCGCGCCCTCGCCCTCCTCGCCTCCCTGCCGCCCGGCGCCTCCGTACCGGCGACGGCGGTCCTGGCGCGGCTGCGGTGGGAGCGTCCGCTGCGCGGCGACGCGGCCGCGGGACAGATCCCGGCACCGGCCGCCGGCCGGACCCCGGCCGCGGGCGGCTCCGCCACCCCGCCCGTCCCCGCCGCCCCCGCGCCCGCCGACGACCTGCGCTCGCGCCTGGCCCAGGGAACCCTGGCCGAGGCCGAGTTGCTGGGCGTGACCGGCCGCGGCGCGCTCGCCGCCCACGGCCGCGCCCTGCTCGACACCGGCACCGACGCGGCCCCCTCCCCCTCGGACACCGGCGCCACGGCGCACCGCGCCGCCGCCCTCCTCGCCCCGCTCCTGCCCGAGCCCGTCGACCACGTTCTCCTCCAGGCGGACCTGACGGCGGTGGCCCCCGGGCCGCTGGAGCGCCCGCTCGCCGAGGCGCTCGGCGTGCTCGCCGACATCGAGTCCAAGGGCGGCGCGACGGTCTACCGCTTCACGCCCGCCTCCGTGCGCCGCGCCCTGGACGCCGGCCGCTCCGCCGCCGAGCTGCAGGAGTTCCTCGCCGCGCACTCCCGCACCCCGGTCCCCCAGCCGCTCGCCTACCTCGTCGACGATGTGGCCCGTAAGCACGGCCGGCTGCGGATCGGCGCGGCCGCCGCGTACGTCCGCTGCGACGACGACGCGCTGCTCTCCGAGATCCTCGCCGACCGCCGCGCCGCCGCCCTCCGGCTGCGCCGGCTCGCCCCGACCGTGCTCGCCGCCCAGACCTCCCCCGACCAACTCCTCGACGGCCTGCGGGCGATGGGGTACGCCCCGGCCGCCGAGTCCGCCGCCGGTGACGTGCTGATCGCCCGCGCCGACACCCACCGCACCCCGCCGCGCACCGCCCCCGTCCCGGTGCCCGACGGCCCGCCGTCCCCCGACCCCACGCTCCTCACCGCGGCGGTGCGCGCCATCCGCGCCGGCGACCTCGCGGCCACCGCCGAACGCAAGCCCGTCCACACCCCCGCCCCGGCCCCCGGCGCCCTCCCCCGCACCACCTCCGCCGAGACCCTCGCCACCATGCAGGCCGCGGTCCTGACCCACTCCGCCCTGTGGATCGGCTACGTCAACGCCGACGGCGCCGCCAGCCAGCGGGTCATCGCGCCGGTCCGCGTCGAGGGCGGCTTCGTGACGGCCTACGACCACACCTCCGACGAGGTCCGCACCTACCCCCTGCACCGGATCACGGGGGTGGCGGAGCTGGCGGACGACTCGGTCTGAGCGGCGGGCGCGCGCCGCTCGGACCGGGCCCCGGCGGCCGTCACTGCCGATCGCCGCGGCGATGCGGCACACTGGACGTTTGGCCGTATGTGCGGCCGAGGCCGTGGGCCGGTGATCGACGGCCCGGCCCCGCGGCCGGTGCCGGCGGCCGACAGCCGGGAAGCGAAAGGCGAGGCGTGTGAACGGACCCCTCATCGTCCAGAGCGACAAGACGCTGCTGCTGGAGGTGGACCACGACCAGGCGGACGCCTGCCGGCGGGCCATCGCGCCCTTCGCCGAGCTGGAGCGGGCGCCGGAGCACATCCACACCTACCGGGTGACGCCGCTCGGGCTGTGGAACGCGCGGGCCGCCGGGCACGACGCCGAGCAGGTCGTCGACGCGCTGGTGCAGTTCTCGCGGTACCCCGTGCCGCACGCGCTGCTCGTCGACATCGCCGAGACCATGTCCCGCTACGGGCGCCTCACCCTGGTCAAGCACCCCGCGCACGGCCTGGTGCTCACCACCACCGACCGCCCGGTGCTGGAGGAGATCCTGCGCTCGAAGAAGGTGCAGCCGCTGGTCGGGGCCCGGCTGGACCCGGACTCCGTCGTGGTGCACCCGTCGGAGCGCGGCCAGATCAAGCAGACGCTGCTCAAGCTGGGCTGGCCGGCCGAGGACCTGGCCGGCTACGTCGACGGCGAGGCGCACCCGATCGAGCTGGACGAGAACGGCTGGGCGCTGCGGCCCTACCAGCAGCAGGCCGTCGAGGGCTTCTGGCACGGCGGCTCGGGCGTGGTCGTGCTGCCCTGCGGCGCCGGCAAGACGCTGGTCGGGGCGGGCGCGATGGCGCAGGCCAAGGCCACCACGCTGATCCTGGTGACGAACACCGTCTCGGCCCGGCAGTGGAAGCACGAGCTGGTCAAGCGGACCTCGCTCACCGAGGAGGAGATCGGCGAGTACAGCGGGACGAAGAAGGAGATCCGGCCGGTCACCATCGCCACGTACCAGGTGCTGACGACCAAGCGGAAGGGCGTCTACCCGCACCTGGAGCTGTTCGACTCCCGGGACTGGGGCCTGATCGTCTACGACGAGGTGCACCTGCTGCCCGCGCCGGTCTTCAAGTTCACCGCCGACCTCCAGGCGCGGCGCCGGCTGGGCCTGACCGCGACGCTGGTGCGCGAGGACGGCCGGGAATCGGACGTGTTCTCCCTCATCGGGCCCAAGCGCTTCGACGCGCCCTGGAAGGAGATCGAGGCGCAGGGGTACATCGCCCCCGCGGACTGTGTCGAGGTCCGGGTCAACCTCACCGACACGGAGCGGCTGGCGTACGCGACGGCCGAGACCGACGAGAAGTACCGCTTCTGCGCGACCACCGCCAGCAAGCAGAACGTGACCGAGGCGCTGGTCCGCCGCCACCAGGGCCAGCAGACGCTGGTCATCGGGCAGTACATCGACCAGCTGGACGAGCTGGGCGAGCATCTGGACGCCCCGGTGATCAAGGGCGAGACCACCAACGCGCAGCGCGAGAAGCTCTTCGACGCCTTCCGGCAGGGCGAGCTCTCGGTGCTGGTCGTCTCCAAGGTCGCCAACTTCTCCATCGACCTCCCCGAGGCCACCGTCGCGATCCAGGTGTCCGGCACCTTCGGCTCGCGCCAGGAGGAGGCCCAGCGGCTGGGCCGGGTGCTGCGCCCCAAGGCGGACGGGCACGAGGCGCGCTTCTACTCGGTCGTCGCCCGCGACACCATCGACCAGGACTTCGCCGCCCACCGCCAGCGCTTCCTGGCCGAGCAGGGCTACGCCTACCGCATCGTGGACGCGGACGAACTGCTGGCGGCGGACGAGGACGTCTGAGGGGGCGGCGCGGCGGGCGCGGCGGGGCGTTGAGGACGTCTGCGCCTGCGCCCGGCGGCCGGGAGCCGGCCCGGTTTGCGGCTCCCCGGTTTGCGGCTCCCCGGCTTGCGGCTCCTCGGTTTGCGGCTCCCCGGCTTGCGGCTCCTCGGTTTGCGGCTCCTCGGTTTGCGGCTCCCGCCGGCTCCCGACTCCCGGCGCTCAGCGGGCGCGGGAGCCGCTGGGCAGTTCCTCCCCGGCGCGCTGTGCCGGTAGCCGGCCGCCCGGGACGCCTGCCGCGACGGGGGCGCCGGGCGCGGCGGCGGGCCGGCGCGTCCACCAGACGACGGCGGCCAGCAGGGCGAGGCCGAGCACCGGATACGGCGCCGCGAACGGCTGCTGCCACCACGCGAAGCGCAGGTCGAGGTCGCCGGTGTGCGGGATGATCCACATCGTGCGGGCGGCGAAGGCGAGGGTGACGGCCGCCAGCAGCGCCCGGCACCACGGCCGGCGCCGGGTGCGGGCGGCGAGCGCGGCCAGCAGCGGCACGCACCAGACCCAGTGGTGGGACCAGCTGATCGGCGAGACCAGCAGCGCCGTGACGGCCGTGCACAGCACGCCCCAGCCGTCCAGGCCGCGCCGCAGGTACACCCGGCGGGCCGCGCAGAGCCCGGCCGCCGCGGTCAGCAGCGCGGGCACCGCCCACAGGAGGCCGGGCTCGGGGTCGTGCAGCACCCGGCTGATCAGGCCCTGGAGCGACTGGTTGTCGACGATCCAGGCCGTGCCGACCCGGCCGGTCTCGAACATCCGCCGCGTCCAGAACTCGACGCTGGCGTCGGGCAGCACCAGCCAGCCCAGCAGCGCCGAGGCCAGGAACCCGCCGAGGACGGTGAACGCCGCCTTCACCCGGCCGGTGACCAGGAGGTAGAGGCCGAAGAGCGCGGGCGTGAGCTTGATGCCCGCCGCGATGCCCGTGGCGAACCCCTTGAGGCGGGCGCCGTCCGGGCGGGAGAGGTCCCACAGGACCAGGCAGGTCAGCGCGAGGTTGACCTGCCCGAAGACGAGGGTCTGGAAGACCGGCTCCAGCCAGAGGCCGAGCGCGGTGCAGACGAGGACGGCGGGCGCCGAGCCGGCGGCCCCGCGCAGCCCGGCGGCCTTGCAGGAGAGGTGGATGAGCAGGGCGAGCAGGGCCGCGTTGACCAGCGCGCCGACGACGATGAGGTGGCCGAGGGAGAGCCAGGTGGTCGGTATGAAGAGCACGGCCGCGAAGGGCGGATAGGTGGCCGGAAGGGCCCACTTGGTGACCGTGAAACCGTAGAGATCACCGCCGTCCCTGGCCGCCTGCCCCTCGGCGCGGTAGACCGCTATGTCGGACATCGGCATCGGCATGACCTGGTAGAGCAGCCACAGCCCGGCCAGCGACGCCACGAGCAGCGCCGCCGCGATCACCAACCCCCGGGGGCGGGTGATGCCCTGCCCCCAGCTCCGTCTCCCGGTCCGCGTCCCTTCGGCGGCAGACACCCCTTGTCCCCTCCCCGTCGCCCTGCGTGGTCCTCTGGCGGCGACGCTAATGGATCGCGGCCGACGGGCCGTAACGGTTTCCGGTCATCCCGGCGTCGGCGCGGAGGTGCTTCGTCGAGGACGCCGGCCGGATCAGACGCCCGCCGGATCAGGCGTCCGTCGCCCCGGCCGCCCGCCGTCGGCCTGCACTGCCCCTGCCGCCCGGAGATCCGCCGCCTCTGTCGTCCGGGGAGTCGTCGGTGGAGTCGTCCGCGTACTCGCCCATGACGGCGACGCTGAAGGCGGCCGTGGCGAAGACCTTGATCGCGCGGAGGGCGTTGCCGAGGACGTAGCGGTGCTCGTGGACGGGCGCCGCGTCGCGCGCGGGGTCCGTGCCGAGGGCCGTGGCGCCCTTGACCGGGTGAAGGGAGACGGGATGTGCGGAACCTGGGGGAATCGCTGCGCTGCTCATGTCTCCATGATGAAATTCACGCGATTGCAGCACATCGGTCCATAGGTCCATCCTTGGGCCCCGGCGTCAGTCTCCAGACCCACTCCGCCCCCTACGGGAGGGCTACGGCGCTCTCGGGGTTCGTCCGCACCGGAACGACCGCCGCAACCCCGCCGGAAATCCGTTGGCGCCCCTCCGGGCCGCTGACTACAATCGCGCGTCTGCCTGCCTCCCGCCGAGGAGTGCCGCCGGCCGGTCGGAAACCGGACGGTCCTTCGCTTCACGCCGCTGACCCGCGCCGCGCACCGACACCGGCCCGCCGCGCCCGCTCGCCCCGGCGCGCCCGCCGAAGTACCCGCCACCGGAGGCAACGCCGTGCCCTCGCACGCCCCCCACCCCGCACCGACGACGCCACGCGCCGAGAGCCCCTCGCCGTCGCCCGGCCACCCCCTGACCGACCCCGGATCACACCCCGACGCCCACCCGCAGGACCCCGACCCCCTCCAGCGCGAAAAGGCCCACCTGGCCGCCTCCCGGTCCGCGCTGCGCGCCATGCGCGAGGACGCCGAGGCGCTGAACATCGCCGATGTCACCGCGAACTGGGTCAACGCCGAGGTCCTGCAGGGCGAGATCGACGCCCGGATCAAGTCGCTCGCCGACCTCGCCCACACCCCGCTCTTCTTCGGCCGCCTCGACTACCTCCACTCCCCGGGGCTCGACCTCGCCGAGGGTGCCCCGGGCGAGAACTTCTACATCGGGCGGCGGCACGTCCACGACGCCGACGGCGACCCCATGGTCATCGACTGGCGCGCGCCCGTCTCCCAGCCGTTCTACCGGGCCTCCAAGAAGGACCCGATGGACCTCCGGCTGCGCCGCCGCTTCGGTTACACGGCCGGGGAGTTGACCGCTTACGAGGACGAGCACCTCACCGACCCCGCCGAGGCGGAACGGACCAGCCGGCTCCTCCAGTCCGAGATCGAGCGCCCGCGCGTCGGCCCGATGCGGGACATCGTCGCCACCATCCAGCCGGAGCAGGACGAGATCGTGCGGGCCGGCATCGGCGGCTCGGTCTGCGTCCAGGGGGCGCCCGGCACCGGCAAGACGGCGGTCGGCCTGCACCGTGTCGCGTACCTGCTCTACGCGCACCGCGAGCGGCTGGCCCGCGCCGGCACTCTCGTGATCGGCCCGAACCGCTCGTTCCTGCACTACATCGAGCAGGTGCTGCCGGCCCTCGGCGAGCTGGAGGTCAAGCAGGCCACGGTCGACGACCTGGTCGGCCATGTGGAGGTGCGCGGCACGGACGAGGCGGCCGCCGCGACGGTCAAGGGCGACGCGCGCATGGCGCAGGTGCTGCGGCGGGCGGTCCGCTCGCACGTCACGATGCCGCAGGAGCCCTGCGTGGTGGTCCGCGGCTCCCGCCGCTGGCGCGTACCGGCCTATGAACTCGAAGAGATCGTCCGGGAGTTGAGGGACCGGGACATCCGCTACGGCGCGGCCCGCGAGGCGCTGCCGCAGCGGATCGCGCACGCCGTCCTGGTCCGGATGGAGCAGGCGGGCGAGGCCCCGGACGACCGGGTGCAGGACGCGGTGGCCCGCAACGCCGCCGTGAAGGCCACGGTCAAGGCGGTGTGGCCGCCCGTCGACCCGGCCAAGCTGGTGCTGCGGCTGCTGGGCGACGCGGAGTTCCTGGCCGAGCAGGCCGAGGGGATCCTGACGCCCGAGGAGCAGAAAACGATCGTGTGGGCCAGGCCGGCCCGCGGCGTGAAGAGCGCCAAGTGGTCCGCCGCCGACGCGGTGTTGATCGACGAGGCGATGGACCTGGTCGCCCGCACCCACTCCCTGGGCCATGTGGTCCTCGACGAGGCGCAGGACCTCTCCCCCATGCAGTACCGCGCGGTCGGCCGCCGCTGCACGACCGGCTCCGCGACCGTCCTGGGCGACATCGCCCAGGGGACCACCCCCTGGGCGACCGGCACCTGGGAGGAGGCACTGACCCACCTGGGCAAGCCCGGCTCGGTCGTCGAGGAGCTCACCCAGGGCTTCCGGGTGCCGCGCGAGGTGATCGCCTACGCGTCCCGGCTGCTGCCCGCCATCGCCCCCGACCTGACGGAGGCCACGTCCATCCGTGAGTCGGCGGGCGACTTCGCGATCCGCGCGGTCGCACCCGAGGATCTGACCGCCGCCACCCTCGCCGCCTGCGACGACGCGCTGGCGAAGGAGGGCTCGATCGGCCTGATCGCCGCGGAGGCCCGGATTCCGGAGCTGCGCGCGGCGCTGGCGGCGACGGGCGTGACGTGCCTGGCGCCCGGCGAGGAGACCTCGGCCGAGGCCCGGCTGACGCTGGTGCCCGCCACGCTCGCCAAGGGTCTGGAGTACGACTACGTCGTCCTGGACGAGCCGGCCGCGATCGTCGACGGCGAACCGGACGAACGCACCGGCCTGCGCCGCCTCTACGTCTGCCTGACCCGGCCGGTGTCCGGCCTGACGGTGGTGCATGCGGCGGCCCTGCCGGAGGCCCTGGCCGGCCCCTGAGGACGGGGTACCGGCCGGTGGCTCGGCCCCGGGGCGCCGGCCGGCGGTTCAGACCGGCTGGGCGACGGGCTGGTCCAGCGCCTCCCGCCAGGTCCGTACGGCCGCCGCGTCCACCGGCGCCGACCATCCTGCGGGCCGGGCGGCGCCCCCGATGTGGAACGCGTCGAGACCGGCCGCGCGCAGCGCCGGCAGATGGCCGAGCGCGAGGCCGCCGCCGACCAGGATCCGCGGGCCGTACCCGGGCTCGTCCGCGGCCGTGCGCGCCTGCTCGGCCAGCAGCGTCGGCACGCCCGCGGCCACGCCCTGCGCCGCCCCGGCCGTCAGGTAGGTGTCGAGCCCCGCGGTGCCGGCCGCGCCCGACAGCTCCTTGCGCAGCGCGTCCCGGTCGGCGGCCCGGTCGATGGCCCGGTGGAAGGTCCACCGGCAGCCTTCGATCGCCCCGGCCAGCGCCGCCACCGCTTCGAGGTCCGGCCGCCCGTCCGGCGTCAGAAAGCCCAGGACGAACTCGTCGGCGCCCTCCGCCCGCAGCGCCGCCGCCTCCTCGCACAGCGCCGTCACGTCACCGGCCGCGAAGCCGTCGGCGGCCCGCAGCATCACCCGCAGCGGAAGACCGACCGCCGCCCGGGTCGCCGCGAAGACCTCCCGGGGCGGGGTGAGCCCGTCGGCCGCCATGTCCGTGACCAGCTCCAGGCGGTCGGCCCCGCCGGCCCGGGCGGCGACCGCGTCCCGCGGGCCGAGCGCGATCACCTCCAGGAGCGCGCGCTTGCTCATATGACCCAATCCTTCGATGACGACGTGACGAGACGGACGACGTGCGGTGACGGGCGACGTGCGGAGCCGTACCACCACCACAACAGGTCTAGTCCAATATCCCAGACTACGGGCCACCGCGCGCCCCGGGGCCCACCTCGGCACCGGCGCGGCCGGAATCCGCCCGTACGCCGCAGTGGTGGCCGTACGCCTACCCGGATGGCCTGCCTCCGCCCCGGCGTGCCCCCCGGCCTCGCGGTGCGGGCCTCGCGCACCGCCGACCCGGGTGGCGCGGCCCACCGCCCCCTCCCGCCACGACCGCGCCCCCGGCGGAACGGACATCGCCGTCCGCCCCGCTTTCCGTGCGGATCCCGAGGCACAATGGCGGGCATGACCTCCGTGTCCCGTACGGCAGACACCACCGACCCGGCGCAGGAGCTGCGGCAGCGATGGGCCGTGACCGTCGCCAAGGCCCGCGGCACCAAGAACCCCTCGGCCCCCGACCCCGCCCCGTACGCGGACAACCTCCTGTCCCGTTGGCGGGAACCGCAGCGCCGCTACCACACCGTCGACCACCTGACCGCGGTCCTCTACCGCATCGACGAACTGGCGCAGCACGCCGACGACTTGCCCACCGTCCAGTTGGCGGCCTGGTTCCACGACGCCGTCTACCGTCCGGACCGCTCCGAGAACGAGGAGCGCAGCGCGGCCCTCGCCGAACGCGCGCTGCCCGAGCTGGGCGTCGGCCCGGCCCGCACCGCCGAGGTCGCCCGCCTGGTGCGGCTCACCGTCACCCACGACCCGGCGCCCGACGACCCGGACGGCGAGGTGCTGTGCGACGCCGACCTCGCCGTGCTCGCCGGCTCCCCCGACGAGTACGCGGCCTACGCCGCCGCGGTCCGCGCCGAGTACGCCTTCGTCCCCGACCCCGACTTCCTCGCCGGCCGCTCCGCCGTGCTCTCCCAACTCCTCGCCCTCCCCCGCCTGTTCCGGACCCCCCGCGGCTACGACCGCTGGGAACACCTCGCCCGCCGCAACCTCACGACGGAGCTGGACCTGCTGCTGGGCGCGTAGGGGCGGGGCTCACGCCCCCGGCGACCGTCCGCTTCCGGCGGCGCTACGGCACCACGCAGCACCGCGGTATCGCGGCACCACGACACCGCGGCACACCCGCCCCGCAGCGCCCACCCATCACCCGCGAAACCCCGCGGGAACCGCCCGCTCCGGGAATGTGCGCCGTCCTATCGCTGTTAGTAGCTGATATGCCAGCTCCGCCCGACCGCACCCGCCTGCCCGTCGCCGTCTACGTCCTCGGCCTGTCCGTCTTCGCTCTCGGCACGTCCGAGTTCATGCTCTCCGGCATCCTCCAGCCGCTCGCCCGCGATCTCCGGGTCTCGATTCCGCAGGCCGGGCTCCTGGTCTCCGCCTTCGCGATCGGCATGGTGGTCGGCGCGCCGGTGCTCGCCGCCGCGACGCTCCGGCTCCCGCGCCGGACGACCCTGATCGCCCTGCTCGCCGTCTTCGGCCTGGGCCAGGTGGCGGGCGCGCTGGCCCCCTCCTACGGCGTGCTGTTCGCCTCCCGCGTCGTGAGCGCGCTGGCCTGCGCCGGGTTCTGGGCGGTGGGTGCGGCCGTGGCCGTCTCGCTGGTGCCGGTGACCGCACGGGCCCGCGCGATGGCGGTGATGGTCGGCGGCCTGAGCATCGCCAATATCGCCGGCGTTCCGGCCGGCGCCCTGCTCGGCCAGCACGCCGGCTGGCGCGCCGCCTTCTGGGCCGTGGCCGGCCTGGCCGCGATCGGCCTGCTCGGCGTGGTCGCACTGGTGCCGCGGACGGCCGTGCCCACCGGCGACGACCGCCCGCAGCTCCGCCGTGAGCTGACCATCTACAAGGACAAGCAGGTCTGGCTGGCGCTGACCGCCACGGCCCTGAACGGCGCCGCGGTCTTCGCGCTCTTCTCGTACCTCTCGCCGCTGCTGACCGACACCGCCGGCCTCGCCGAGAGCTGGGTGCCGACGGTGCTGGCGCTGTTCGGCGTCGGCGCGCTGATCGGTACGTTCATCGGCGGCCGGATCGCCGACGCGCACCTCTTCGGGACGCTCTTCGGCGGCATCATCGCGTCGACGGTGGTGCTGGCCGTCCTGGCGCTGACCGCACACAGCGCGGTCGCTGCCATCGCGCTGTCGCTGCTGCTCGGGGTGACCGCGTTCACCACGGCCCCGGCGCTCAACGCCCGGATGTTCAACGTGGCGAACGCCGCGCCGACGCTGGCCGGCGCCACCACCACCGCCGCCTTCAACATCGGCAACACCCTCGGCCCCTGGCTCGGCGGCCTGGCCATCGGCGCGGGCTGGGGCTACCCATCCGTGGCGTGGACCGGCGCCGCGCTGGCCGCCGGGGCCGTCGTCACCACCGCCGTCGCCTTCCGGCTGCACCGCGCGACCAGCAGCTCCCGCCTGATCGCCTCGTCGGCCGCCGCGGCGTCCGCACCGTCGGCACACCGGACCACGGTGACGACGAAGACGGCAGCCGCCGGAGCCGCCGAGGCGGCAGGAGCGGCCGGAGCGGCAGCCCTGGGAGCGCAGGGGCCCGAGAGCCGGTAGCGACAGGGGAACCGACCGAAACCGCAAGGCCGGTAGAGGCCGGAAGGCCGGTGGCCCGTAGAGGCCGGAAGGCCGGCAGACGCGAGGGGCCCGGCGGGGCGCAGGCACTGTGCGCCCCGCCGGGCCCCTCCGCTCTCCCCCTCACACCCCGCTCTCCCTCACACCCCGCCGTCGAACCTCCACCGGGTCTGGCTGTAGGTCTCTCCCCGGCCGAACCCGAAGGCCGTGACCGGCTCGACACGGAAGACCACGGCCCGGTTGCCCTGTCCCCCGTAGAACGCACCGTCGCGGACGTCGAAGTGCCAGTCGCCGCCGTACTTGTCGACGTACAGCTCGGCCAGGCGGCGCAGTGTCTCCTCGTCGCCGACCTGCACCGCCTCGCCCTCGACGACCACATCGAGCCCCGCGTGCAGATCGTTGCCGCCGGCGGTCGAGGTCGTCAGCACGCAGTGCGCGTTGGCGGCGAGGTTCCTCGCCTTGCGTTCGCCGGGGCCGGTGCAGAAGTGGAGGGCGCCGTCCGACCAGACGGCGAGCAGCGGAGTGACATGCGGGCGACCGTCGGGGCGGACGGTGGTGAGCCAGAAGATCTCCGCCTCGGTCATCCCGCCGACGGCCGCGCGCCATCCGGTCGCCGTGGCGTCCTCGCTGCTGTAGTCGGGGTCGAGATCGGTGGCCGGCTCCCGCTCCGGTTCGCTGGCTGACATGGCTGTCCCCTTCCGATACGGCGCGCGGTCAGGCCCATCGTGCGCGGGCCCGCCGTCGAGCCCCCGCTACGACGCGCCGCGGCGGGCCGTACGGGACGCGACGGCGGCGCCACACTGTCCCGCCTCTCCCCCGCTCCCCCTCCCGCCCCACCCCTCCCCCACCTCACGCCGTCGGCGCAGGCCGGTCACCTGACACCGTCGGCGCCAGCCGGCCGCCTCACGCCCTCGGTGCCACCAGGTGCTTCTCACCGTCGACGCCGGTCAGTCGCCTCAGCCCTCCGGCGCCGGCCGGTTCTTGGGGCGCCGTAGCCCCGCGGCCGTCAGGCGGCGCAACAGTTCCTTGCTGCCGACCTCCACGGCCCCGGCCCGCACCGCGTCGCCGTACCGCTCGGCCGGCAGGTCGTAGTGGTCGCGCTCGAACGCCCGCCGGGGCGCGCCGATTCCCGCCGCGAAGGCGTGCAGTTCGTCGAAGGAGTGATCGCTGACCAGGTGCGACCACATCCGGCCGTGCCCGGGCCAGGTGGGCGGATCGATGTAGACCGCCACGTCAGCCCGCCCGCCGGAGCGCCGTCGCCGCATCAGCCCGCCGCACCATCGACCGCCTCACCCCTCCATGGGGGCGCCGAGCCGCCCGACCCGCGCCACCGCCACCGCCGTCTTGGGGCAGACCCAGTGCGGGTCGGGCCCCAACTCCGGTTCGACGTCGAGCGCATGGGGATCGCCCGTCTCCGTGCACACGGGGCACAGCGGCCAGCGGCCGTACCGGTCCAGCAGGGCGTCCTGGACGTCCTGCGCTATCAGTCCCGCGACGAATGCCGCGCCTTCAGGCCATTGCTCCACCCACCACCGGCGGTGGACCACCGCGTCCTCGACAAGGGAGACGATGTCGGCGTCGGCCACCTTGTCCGCCATCAGGTCGGCGAGCACCAGCGCCCGCGCGGCGTGCAATGCCTGTTCCAGCTCCATGTTCCCCATTGTCCCCGACCACCCGCCGGCGAACGGAGTTGTCCACAGCCCCGGCGCCGATCGTGCGCCTTGTCCACAGCACTCATCGAGGGGATTGACGCCGCGCGTCGATGAAATTACTTTTCAAGCGTGAGCAGTAGCGTGAAGGAAACTTTCAAGGACGCAGGGGACGCGCCCGCCGAGACCCGGCCGGCCCCGGCCCCACCCGCCCCCGCCGCGCTGGCCGCCAAGGTCCGCACCCTCGGCCCGACGATGACCCGCTCCATGCAGCGGGTCGCCGAAACCGTCGCGGGCGACCCGGCCGGCTGCGCCGCCCTCACCGTCACCGGCCTCGCCGAGCGGACGGGCACCAGCGAAGCCACCGTCGTGCGGACGTCCCGGCTGCTCGGCTACCCGGGCTACCGCGACCTGCGGCTCGCCCTCGCCGCGCTCGCCGCGCAGCAGGCGGCGGGAGGCGCGCCCGCGGTGACCGCCGACATAGCGGTCGACGACTCCCTCGTCGACGTCGTCGCGAAGCTCGCGCAGGAGGAGCAGCAGTGCCTGGCCGACACCGCCGCGGCACTGGACGTCACACAGCTCGAAGCCGCCGTCGCCGCGCTCGCCGGTGCCCGCCGCATCGATGTGTACGGCATCGGGGCCTCCAACCTCGTGGGCCAGGACCTCGCCCAGAAGCTGCTGCGCATCGGCCTGATCGCGCATGCCCACGCGGACCCGCACCTGGCCGTGACGAACGCGGTGCAGATGCGGACCGGCGACGTCGCCCTCGCGATCACGCACTCCGGGCGGACCACCGACGTCATAGAGCCACTGCGGGTGGCCTTCGACCACGGCGCGACGACCATCGCCATCACCGGCCGCCCGGACGGCGAGATCGCCGCGTACGCCGACCACATCCTGACCACGTCCACCGCCCGCGAGAGCGAACTGCGCCCGGCCGCGATGTCGTCCAGGACGAGCCAGCTGCTGGTCGTGGACTGCCTGTTCATAGGGGTCGCACAGCGTACGTACGAGACCGCGGCCCCCGCGCTCTCCGCGTCCTACGAGGCCCTCGCCCACCGCCACTCGCCCCGCACCAACCAGCGCTGACCGCACGCCGCCCAACGGCGCGGCCGTCCGTCCGTCCCGCGACGACGGCACCGCGCCCCCGACACGGCGGCACCCCTCACCACTCACAGCCCGGCGACACCGCACCACTCAACGAGGCAGCCCAGGAACCCCGTCCCCCACACACGAGCCCGACCCGGAAAGAGCCGTCATCGCCATGACCTCCCCCGCCGACCACGCCCGTCTGCGCGCCCAGTTGGACACCCTCACCACCGAGGCGTTCCGGCCCGAGCTCGCGGACATCGACCGCCGCTCCACCCTGGACATCGCCCGCACGATGAACGACGAGGACGCCACCGTCCCCGCCGCCGTCGCCCGCCGGCTCCCCGAGATCGCCGCCGCCATCGACGCCACCGCCGCGCGCATGGCCCGCGGCGGCCGGCTGGTCTACGCCGGCGCCGGAACCGCCGGCCGCCTCGGGGTGCTGGACGCCAGCGAATGCCCGCCGACCTTCAACACCGACCCGTCCGAGGTCGTCGGGCTGATCGCGGGAGGCCCCGCCGCGATGGTCTCCGCCGTCGAGGGCGCCGAGGACAGCGCGAAGCTCGCCGTCGAGGACCTGACCGGGATCGGCCTGACCGAAGCCGACACGGTCGTCGGCATCTCCGCCTCCGGCCGCACGCCGTACGCGATCGGGGCCGTCGAGTACGCCCGGGGCCTGGGCGCCCTGACCATCGGCCTGTCCTGCAACGCCGATTCGGCACTGGCCGCGGCCGCCGAGCACGGCATCGAGATCGTGGTCGGCCCGGAGCTGCTGACCGGCTCCACCCGGCTCAAGGCGGGCACCGCCCAGAAGCTGGTGCTCAACATGCTCTCGACCCTCACCATGATCCGCCTGGGCAAGACCTACGGGAATCTGATGGTCGACGTCCGCGCCTCCAACGAGAAGCTGCGGGCCCGTTCGCGCCGTATCGTCGCGCTCGCCACCGGCGCCGGCGACCCGGAGATCGAGACGGCGCTGCGCCGCACGGACGGCGAGGTGAAGAACGCCATCCTCACCCTCCTCGGCGACGTGGACGGCCCCACCGCCGCCCGCCTCCTGGAGGCCGCCGACGGCCATCTGCGCGAGGCCCTCCAGGCCGCCATGTCCGGCTGAGACCCTCCGAGACCCGCTGAGCCCCACCGAGATTCGCCGAGACCCGCCGAGACCCGCTGAAAGTCCCCTGCTCCTGGTTCGTCCCCACAGCAAGGCACCGCATATGTCCGATGACAAGAACCGCGCCACCGCCGCCGCGATCCTCCCCCTCCTCGGCGGCGCCGAGAACGTCACCTCCATCGCCCACTGCATGACCCGGCTCCGGCTCGGCGTCCGGGACCGCTCCCTGGTCCAGGACGAGGCCCTCAAGGCCCTCCCGGCCGTCCTGGGCGTGGTCGAGGACGACACGTACCAGATCGTGCTGGGCCCGGGGACGGTCGCCCGGGTCACCCCCGAGTTCGAGCGCCTGGTCGAGCAGCCCCGCACCCCGGAACCCCAGCCCCTCGCCCCGGACCCGCGGTCCCCCGCCCCGACCGCCGGCGGCCCCCAGGCCCCGGCCCCCACCACCGCTCCGGCTCAGGACGCCCCACCGGAGACCGCCACCCCCGCGCCCGCACCCACCCCGGCACCCGCCCCGGCTTCCCCCTCCACCGCCGAGGAACTGGCCGCTCAAGGTGCCGCCCTCAAGGCCCGGCAGAAGGCCAGGAACGCCACCCCGGTGAAGCAGTTCCTCCGCCGGATCGCCCAGATCTTCGTCCCGCTGATCCCGGCCCTGATCGGCTGCGGCATCATCGCCGGCATCAACGGCCTGCTGGCCAACCTCGGCTGGCTGCCCTCCGTCGTCCCGGCACTGGCGGCCCTCGCCTCCGGCTTCATGTCCCTGATCGCCGTCTTCGTCGGCTACCACACCGCCAAGGAATTCGGCGGCACACCGATCCTGGGCGGCGCGGTCGCCGCGGTCATCGTGTTCCCCGGCGTCACCCACGTCACCGCCTTCGGCCAGAAGCTCGCGCCGGGCCAGGGCGGCGTCCTCGGCGCACTGGCCGCGGCCCTGCTCGCGGTCCGGGTGGAGAAGTGGTGCCGCCACGGAGTCTTCCCCGGCCGGGGCGGAAAGCGAGCCCGGGTCAGGGTCCCCGAGGCGCTCGACGTCCTCGTCACCCCGACCCTGACCGTCCTGGTCACGGGCCTGGTCACACTCTTCGGCCTGATGTTCGTCGCGGGCGAGGTCGCCACCGCCATCGGCACCTCCGCCACCTGGCTGCTGGCCCACGGCGGAGCCCTCGCCGGCCTCGTCCTGGGCGGCCTCTTCCTCCCCCTCGTGATGCTGGGCCTCCATCAGGCCCTGATCCCGATCCACACCACCCTCATCGAGCAGCAGGGCTACACCGTCCTGCTCCCGATCCTCGCCATGGCGGGAGCGGGCCAGGTCGGCGCCGCCCTCGCCGTCTACCTGCGGCTGCCCCGCAACCGCTCGATCCGTAGGACCATCAAGTCGGCCCTCCCGGCGGGCTTCCTGGGCGTCGGCGAACCCCTGATCTACGGCGTCTCACTCCCGCTGGGCCGCCCCTTCATCACCGCCTGCATCGGCGGAGCCTTCGGCGGCGGCTTCGTCGGCTTCTTCAACCAACTCGGCGACGCCGTCGGCTCCACCGCCATCGGCCCCTCGGGCTGGGCCCTGTTCCCCCTGGTCAAGGGCAACCAGGACATCGCCACCACCCTCGTCGTCTACGCCCTGGGCCTGGCCGTCGGCTACCTCACCGGCTTCCTCGCCACCTACTTCTTCGGCTTCGGCGCCCAACTGCTGACGGAACTGAACGCCGACCCGGACGCCACCGCCCCCGGCCGCGCACAGCCCGACGCACCCCCCGCCCCCGACACCGCCGCTCCCCACCACGCACGGACCGCCCCCGGCACACCGGCCGCCGCCCCTGGCGCACCAGCCGGCCTCGGAACAAGCTGAACACCCGACACCCGACACCCAGTAGCCGTCACCCGCCACCCGGCACCAGGTTCGTCCAGGCAGGAACCCCGGGTGACAGCCCCTCAGGGAATCCGGCTCTCCCAGTTCCGTTCCCTGAGGCGGGCCACCAGTACGGCGGACGGCGGGGCGGCACGCAGTAAGTACGGCGGGCAGGCCCACACCGGGCCGCCGCCGGGTTCCCTGAGCCGCACCAACGGCCCCTGATGGGCCACGACCCGGCCGACGCGCCCGTCCCGCCCGTCCACCGCATAGCTGCCCGGTGACGGCATCACGGCCGGCCCTCCTTCGGGCCGTGCCCGGGGGCGGC
Organism: Streptomyces angustmyceticus; assembly: GCF_019933235.1. NCBI lineage: Bacteria > Bacillati > Actinomycetota > Actinomycetes > Kitasatosporales > Streptomycetaceae > Streptomyces > Streptomyces angustmyceticus. Next base: position 3,370,278 of record NZ_CP082945.1, read on the forward strand.
GGTCTTGGCGTAGTCCACCAGGACGTCGGTCAGCCGCTGCGCGGTGTCCAGATTGCAGCGCCCCAGCTCGACCAGGGGCGCCATTACGCTGCTCGCGCAGGACACCGGGTCGACGCAGAGGGAGGGCAGGGTGATCCCGACTTCCTGGAGCGCGGCGTGCAGTTCCGCCATGACGCCCTCGGCCTGCCGTACCCGATCACGCGCCGTCAACATTTCTCCTCAACACCTTCCACGCTGGGTGCCCCCGTCGTGCACACAGCGTGGCTGTTACCGGCTCAGCCTGCAGAGAGACGCATATCCAACAACCGATCGTGTGTAACAGGGAGTTGCCAAAACACCCACGCCCCGGCTTCTCACCCCCGCCCTCGTCACCCCGCGCCATGCTCGGGGCCGGGCTATCGCACCGGCGCACAGCCACCCGTGGCCGGCGACCCACGCCGCTCCCCCGAGCCGTCCACCCCGTTCCCACCCGTGTTCAGCACTTACGCAACCCGGCACCCCTCGCACGCCGCCCACGCCCCCGCCCGCACTCAACCAGCGGCCCGAGTCCCGGCATGCCCGCACGCCCCCACACCGGCAGCCGACCGTACTGCCGTCAGCCGTACATCCGCACGGGTGGCGGCCCACCCCTCACGGCATCCGGCTCTGCCAGTTCAGCTCCCTGACGCGGGCCGCCAATACGGCGGACGGCGGGGCGGCGCACAGCGCGTGTGCCGGGCAGTCCCACGGCATCCCACCCCCGGGAGGCCGGAGCCGCACCAACGCCCCCTCGTTGCCGACGACGCTTCCGACGGCCACGCCGACGACCAGCCCGACGCGGCCGTCCCGCCCGTCCACCGCAAAGCTTCCGGGCGTCGGCATCACGGCCGTGGCCCCTCCTCGCCGTGTCCCGGCACCGCGACCCGGGCGTAGTCCGCCAGTACGCCGGCGAGCCGCCGCGCCGTGTCCAGATTGCAGCGCCCCAGCTCGACCAGCGGCGCCATATGGGCGCTCGCGCAGGACACCGGGTCGACACCGAGGGAGGGCAGGGTGATCCCCACCGCCCGGAGTGCGGTCCGAAGTTCCGCCATGACGCCCTCCGCCTGCCGCACCCGCTCACGCGCCGTCAGCATTCGCCCCATCACCTTCCACACTGAGTGTTGCCATTGCGCACACAGCGTGGCCACTACGGGTCTAGCCTGCATAGAGGCGCAGACCCAACAACCGATCGTGTGTAACAGGGAGTTGCTGCGATACCCGGACCCAAACCCCTCGACCCGTCCTCGTCACCCCGCGCCATGCTCGGCGCGGAGTTACGCCACAAGCGCGACGAGGCGGGCCTCACCCAGGAAGAACTCGGCAGCCCCCTCTTCGTCAGCGGGTCGTTCATCGGCCAGCTGGAGGCGGGAACGCGGCGGATGCAGATGGAGTACGCCGTGAAGATCGACGAGATCCTCGGGACGGACGGCTACTTCACCCGTAACTGCGAGGCCGCGACGAAGTCCAAATACCCGGATCACTTCGCGGAGGCGGCGGAGGCGGAAGCCATCGCCACCACCATCAAGGAGTACGCGCCGCAACTGATTCCGGGGCTGTTGCAGACGAAGGCGTACGCGTGGGGCGGTTTGCCGCGCCTACCAGCCGACGGCGCCGGAAGACGTGATCGAGGAGACGGTCACGGCACGACTCGAACGCGCGCACCTTCTCGACCATCCAACAACCCCGTTGTTGTGGGTGGTGCTGGACGAGGCCGTGTTGCGCCGCAAGACCGGCGGCCCGGTGGTGATGGCGGAGGCGTTGTGGCACATGGCGGAGTTGATCCGGAAGCATCGGGTCATCGTGCAGGTGTTGCCGTTCAGCGCAGGGGGCCATGCGGCCATGATCAGCGCGCTCAAGTTGATGGCGTTCACCGACGCTCCTTCGCTCGCGTACATCGAAGGTCCAGAAATGGGGTTGCTTGAGGACGGTCCGGCGATCGTCGCCCGCCACGCACTGGCCTACGATTTGGTAGGGGCCAGCGCACTGTCACCCCAAGATTCCCTGGCCCTGATCGAATCAGTGGCGGAGGATTACGCGCATGAAGATCAGCCCTGAGTACGACCTGAGCACCGCCACCTGGCACAAGTCCAGCTACAGCGGCGGCGACGGTGGCAACTGCCTCGAAATCGCCACCTGGCACAAGTCCAGCTACAGCGGCGGCGAAGGTGGCAACTGCCTAGAGGTCGCCACCTGGCGCAAGTCCACCCACAGCGGCGGCGAAGGCGGCGACTGCCTGGAGGTCTCCGACGACCACCCCGGCATCGTGCCCGTCCGTGACTCCAAGGACCCGGACGGTCCGGCGCTCGCGTTCCGGGCACCGGCGTGGGAAGCGTTCATCGAGGGCATCAAGTCCAGCTCCCTCTAGGGCGCGCGACGCCCGCTCGGGGCCCGGGGCTCAAGCCGCGGACCCCGAGCCCTCTTTCCAAGGAACGGGTGGACGGAAGTAACCCACCCACCCTCCCCCGAGCCGCCAACTCCCGCACGCACCAGCGCGGATGACATTCCGTGACCGGCTTGCGACATCACGTCGCCCCGGTCTAGCGTGCCCAGCAACAAACAACCCCGGCAGGTGCTACCAACACCGACCGGGGTCTGACCATCAAGATCGAAAAGGCGATCTCGTGGCTTCCGAAGACTCTAACGCTGCCCCGTGCGCGTCCGCACGCCCCCACCGCGACCACCCCTCCGCCCGCCCCGGCTACGGCAAGCGCGCAGCGCCCGCACAACGCCCCTCCCGGCCCGGCGACTTCGCGCACCTCCCCCGTCGTGAGGCGTCCATCGCCGCCTACCTCGACCGGCTGCCCGAGGGTGCCGACATCTCCGTGAAGACGCTGGCCAAGGTGTTGCCGGACTACGGGCAGTGCGCCCTGCGGACCGCGCTCCGCCGTCTCTCGGAGGCCGGTCATCTGCGGCGGGTCACCGAGACACACACGAGTGACGGCGGCAGTCCGCTCTGGGTGACGCGTACGTACTTCTCGCGCACGCCACGGGACGACGCCTGGTGGATGGCCTTATGCGCCGGGAACGTTCCGTCGACCGACGAGGACGGTGCCGCCCCGCACCGGCCACCCGCCTCCGTCCCGCACCCGCCATCCGCCTCCGCCCCACCTCCCACCGCCGGTCCACCGCGCCCGGAGGGCCCACACACCCACGACCGCACCCACGACCGCGCCCGCCGACCGCGATCCCCCGGCTACGCCGCCCTCGCCGCTCTCGGCCGTGCCGAACCCCGTATGACGCTGTCCGCCGACGACTGCGCGTCCCTCGAAGCGTTCGCGGAGGAATGGCTGGCGCGCGGCGCGACCCGCGACCAGCCCCTGTCCGCCCTGACCCCCGGGCTGCCGCCGCACATCCACCACCCGGGCCGGCTCGCCCGCTCCCGGCTGCTCGCCAAAATGCCGCCCGAGACCGCTGAGCCGGGCCGGGCCCGTGAGCCGTCTTCCGGGCCCCTGAGGATCATGGAGTGCACCGTCTGCCGTACCCCGGGGCGGCCCGCCGCGCTCCCCGGGGGCATCTGCGGCCCGTGCCGGGGCGAGGCTCCACCGGACGACCGGCGGCGTCGCGCGGGGGAGGCGACGGCCGCACAGGTCCGCGCCCGTGTGGAGGGTCTGCGCGCGGTCGCACGGCCACCGGCATCCAGCGGCGGCAAGCCCGCCACCGGCCGACCGTGATCCCGCCGCACCGGGGCGCGGCTGTCAGTGGCGGTCGGTAGGGTCGGCGCCATGCTGATCCGATTACGGCGCCCCTGGCGCGCCAGGCTGATCGTGGCCCTCGCGGTTCTCGTACTGGCCGCCGGCGGGGTGGCACTGATCCTGTGGGGCGAGACGCCGCCCCCGTTCCCGCCGCTGCCCGCGCTGCACGGCTCCGGGCCGCACGGCAATGTCCTGACCCAGGTCGTCTTCGAAAGCACCCTCGACCGCGACGCCCCGCCCGCACCGGCCACCCTCTGCGGCGCGGCAGCGCTGTCCGTGGCGGGGGCCCTGAGCCTCGCGGGCTGCCTCATCGTCCGCCGTCGATAGAGACCCCCGAAAACGCCGCCGGGGCGGCACCCCCGTGAAGGAGGTGCCGCCCCGACGTACGTCTGGACGTGCGGTCCGGGAGGACCAGCGTCTGATCCGCGGGGGATCAGAAGTCCATGTCACCGCCCGGCATGCCGCCCGGAGCGCCCGCGGCAGCGGCCTTCTCCGGCTTGTCGGCGATGACGGCCTCGGTGGTGAGGAAGAGCGCCGCGATGGAGGCGGCGTTCTGCAGCGCGGAGCGCGTGACCTTGGCCGGGTCGATGATGCCTTCGGCGATCATGTCGACGTAGTCGCCGGTCGCGGCGTTGAGGCCGTGACCCACGGGCAGGTTGCGCACCTTCTCCACGACAACGCCGCCCTCAAGGCCGCCGTTGACGGAGATCTGCTTGAGCGGGGCCTCCAGGGCGAGCTTCACGGCGTTGGCGCCGGTGGCCTCGTCACCGTCGAGCTCCAGCTTCTCGAAGACCGAGGAAGCCTGCAGCAGGGCCACGCCACCGCCGGCGACGATGCCCTCCTCGACGGCCGCCTTCGCGTTGCGAACGGCGTCCTCGATGCGGTGCTTGCGCTCCTTGAGCTCGACCTCGGTGGCGGCACCGGCCTTGATGACGGCCACGCCGCCGGCCAGCTTCGCCAGACGCTCCTGGAGCTTCTCGCGGTCGTAGTCCGAGTCGCTGTTCTCGATCTCGGCGCGGATCTGGTTGACGCGGCCCTGGACCTGCTCGCTGTCACCGGCACCGTCGACGATGGTGGTCTCGTCCTTGGTGATGACGACCTTGCGGGCGCGGCCGAGGAGCTCCAGACCGGCGTTCTCCAGCTTGAGGCCGACCTCCTCGGAGATGACCGTGCCACCGGTGAGGATGGCGATGTCGCCGAGCATGGCCTTGCGGCGGTCACCGAAGCCCGGGGCCTTGACGGCGACGGACTTGAAGGTGCCACGGATCTTGTTGACGACCAGGGTCGACAGGGCCTCGCCCTCGACGTCCTCGGCGATGATCAGCAGCGGCTTGCCGGACTGCATGACCTTCTCCAGGAGCGGCAGCAGGTCCTTCACGCTGCTGATCTTGGAGTTGACGATCAGGATGTACGGGTCGTCGAGCGCGGCTTCCATGCGCTCCATGTCGGTCGCGAAGTACGCCGAGATGTAGCCCTTGTCGAAGCGCATACCCTCGGTGAGCTCCAGCTCCAGACCGAAGGTCTGGGACTCCTCGACGGTGATGACGCCTTCCTTGCCGACCTTGTCCATGGCCTCGGCGATCAGCTCGCCGATCTGGGTGTCGGCGGCGGAGATGGAGGCGGTCGAAGCGATCTGCTCCTTGGTCTCCACGTCCTTGGCCTGCTCCAGCAGGGCGGCGGAGACGGCCTCGACGGCGCGCTCGATGCCGCGCTTGAGGGCCATCGGGTTGGCGCCGGCGGCGACGTTGCGCAGGCCCTCGCGGACCAGAGCCTGGGCCAGGACGGTCGCGGTCGTCGTGCCGTCACCGGCGACGTCGTCCGTCTTCTTCGCGACCTCCTTGACCAGCTCGGCGCCGATCTTCTCGTACGGGTCCTCGAGCTCGATCTCCTTGGCGATGGACACACCATCGTTGGTGATCGTGGGGGCGCCCCACTTCTTCTCGAGGACGACGTTGCGGCCCTTGGGGCCGAGGGTGACCTTGACGGCGTCGGCGAGCTGGTTCATCCCGCGCTCGAGACCGCGCCGTGCCTCCTCGTCGAACGCGATGATCTTGGCCATGTGAAGTGGTCCTCCCGGACTGGGGTGGATTGCTCCGGACCGCGCTGGCGCCCGCGACGGACGACCTGCAGACCCGCGGCGGTTCCTTGCCCCACCCGGCCTACGGGCCTCACCGACCCGGTCCTTCATTGTCACTCTCACTGGGAGAGTGCTAACGCAATGATTAGCACTCGCACCCCGCGAGTGCAAGGCGGCTTCATGGATGCGTCTCCCGGCGGCGGCCGTCCGGCGGGTGCGAGCGGGCACCCCGGGACGGGCGCCCGCGACCGCCGGCGGACAGCAGAAGGCCCGCACCCCTCGCGGGGTGCGGGCCTTCACGACGCAGCAGTCGGTCGGCGCCTCAGCCGGCCACCCGGACCATGTCCGCCTGCGGCCCCTTCTGGCCCTGCGAGATCTCGAACTCGACCCGCTGACCCTCCTCAAGGGTGCGGTAGCCGTCCATCTGGATCGCGCTGTAGTGGACGAAAACATCCGCACCACCGTCGACCGCGATGAAGCCGTACCCCTTCTCCGCGTTGAACCACTTGACGGTGCCCTGAGCCATGCCTAACTCCCCTATTACTGGCCCTTGCGCAGGACCGCACTCCGCGGACCCGGGTCAGACCTCACCCCGCGAAAGGCCCGTGGGGTGTGCGCCGGAACGCGTCGACCGCCGCTGAATGTATCTGCACAGATGCCCAGCGCAACAGGTCAATCGGACGAGAATTCTGGGGCCGGGGAATCGGCAATATCAGGTGAAATCCCGGTTCTCCCGGGCAAGCCGGGCCGGGCATAGCGCACTTAAGCGACAAATGCTGCGCACACTTTGGGCACAACTGACCCCGTTCTCATATGCGTTCGGCACACGCATGCGCGATAGCGCCGGGGTATCACCTCAATGGTATCCCCTTTAACAACATGGAATTGCCCCGTCCGCTTTCTGGCGGACGGGGCAATTCCGGTCAAGCAGGAGAAGAGTTGGCGCAAATCAGCACCCGCCGGCCACCGCCGGAATGATGGAGACGCCCGCGCCGTCGGGGGTCGGCGTCTCCAGGCCCTGCTCGAAGCGCACATCGTCGTCGTTGACGTACACGTTCACGAAGCGGCGCAGCTTGCCGGCGTCGTCCAGCACACGGGCCGCGATGCCCTGGTGGTTCTGCTCCAGGTCGGCGATCACCTCGGAGAGGGTCGCGCCCTCGGCGGCGACCTCGGCCTGACCGCCGGTGTACGTACGGAGGATGGTGGGGATGCGGACCTTGACGCTCATGGTGATGCCTTCCGGTGGTGCGGAGTACGAGTGCGGGGGCGGTGGCGCGGCCCCGTGCGCGGACGGGACCGGCGGCCTCAGCCGGCCAGGCCGGCCGCGCGGAACGCGTCCAGGTCCGGACGGATCGTGGCCGTGGGCCCGGAGGTCGGGGCGACCGCGTCCAGCGTCTTGAGGCCGTCACCGGTGTTGAGGACGACGGTGGTCAGGGACGGGTCGAGCAGACCCTCCTCGATCAACTTCTTGGTCACACCGACGGTCACGCCGCCCGCGGTCTCCGCGAAGATGCCCTCCGTCCTGGCCAGCAGCTTGATCGCGTCCACGACCTGCTCGTCGTCGACGTCCTCGACCGCGCCGCCGGTGCGCCGGGCGATGTCGAGCACGTAGGGGCCGTCGGCCGGGTTGCCGATCGCCAGCGACTTGGCGATGGTCTTCGGCTTCTGCGGCCGGACCACGTCGTGCCCGGCCTTGAAGGCCGCGGACACCGGCGAGCAGCCCTCCGCCTGGGCGCCGAAGATCTTGTACGGCTTGTCCTCGACCAGGCCGAGGGCGATCAGCTCCTTGAGCCCCTTGTCGATCTTGGTGAGCTGCGAGCCGGACGCGATCGGGATGACGATCTGGTCCGGGAGCCGCCAGCCCAGCTGCTCGCAGATCTCGTAGGCGAGCGTCTTGGAACCCTCGCCGTAGTAGGGGCGCAGATTGACGTTGACGAAGCCCCAGCCCTCGCCCAGCGGGTCGCCGATGAGCTCCGAGCAGAAGCGGTTGACGTCGTCGTAGTTGCCTTCGATGCCGACCAGGTCACCGCCGTAGACCGCGGCCATGACGACCTTGCCGGCCTCCAGGTCGTGCGGGATGAACACGCAGGACTTGAAGCCGGCCCGGCGCGCCGCGGCGCCGACCGCGCCGGCGAGGTTGCCGGTCGAGGAGCAGGACAGCGTGGTGAAGCCGAAGGCGCGGGCGGCCTCGACGGCGATCGCCACGACGCGGTCCTTGAAGGAGTGCGTCGGGTTGCCGGAGTCGTCCTTGACGTACAGACCGCCGGTGACGCCCAGCTCGGCGGCGAGCCGGTCGGCCTTGACCAGCTTGGTGAAGCCGGGGTTCAGGTTGGGCTTGTCGGCCACGTCGGCGGGGACGGGCAGCAGCGGGGCGTAGCGCCAGATGTTGTCCGGACCGGCCTCGATCTGCTTCCGCAGGCTCTCGGGGTCGCCGCTCGGCAGGTCGTACGCGACTTCGAGCGGCCCGAAACAGTCCTGGCACGCGAAGATCGGGCCGAGCGGGTTGCGCTGCCCGCACTCGCGGCAGGACAGGGCGACAGCGGGGCCCAGAGCGACGGTGGGGGTGTTTTCGGTGACTTGCACAGCCATGGAGGCGAGGCCCTTTCTCCTCATCTTCCTCGCGGCGAATCTCGCCACGAGACGGATTTGGCACCTTCCCTAGCCGGGAGCCTCGCGCGCGGGGACGATCATCGTCCGTGCGGCAAGACCGGCTGGAGGGTTGCCGGGGCTTCAACGGGCCGTATCCCTCTGCCCCTCTGGATGAGCGGTATGGCGCTGGGCCGAAACCCAGGCGTTTGTGGCGCGGACCCCGACATGCGACGGTCATCCGCGTTGTTCAAGACTGTAACCGAAGGCACTGACGGTTGAGATAGTCGTCCGAACCGCGAGATGGATCACAGAGGCCGCCCACCGGCGGCGACCGAGGAGTCGTAGACGTGCTGGAAGAGGTGGAGGGCTGGCTGCGCAGCCGCTCCTGGTCCGCCGCGGACCGCCCGCTGGAACAGCTGCTGGAGGCGAAGCGCCAGACGGGCCGCACGGTCAGCGTCGTCCTGCCGGCGCTCGACGAGGAGGCCACCGTCGGGGCGATCGTGGCGGTGATCCGCGCCGAGCTGATGACCGGCCCGGTCCCGCTCGTCGACGAGCTGGTGGTGCTGGACTCCGGCTCCACCGACCGCACCGCCGAGGTCGCCGCGGCGGCCGGAGCCCGGGTCGTCCACCGCGACAGCGTCCTGCCGCGGCTGCCCGCCCTCCCCGGCAAGGGCGAGGTGCTGTGGCGCTCCCTGCTGGCCACCACCGGCGACCTCATCTGCTTCATCGACGCCGACCTGCGCGAGTTCTCCGCCTCCTTCGTCTCCGGGATCATCGGCCCGCTGCTGACGGAGCCGGACGTCCAGTTCGTGAAGGCGATGTACGACCGCCCGCTGGAGACCGGCGCCCAGGACGCCGGCGCCGGCCAGGGCGGCCGGGTCACCGAGCTGGTCGCCCGCCCGCTCCTCAACCTCCACTGGCCGCAGCTGGCCGGCTTCGTCCAGCCCCTCGGCGGCGAGTACGCGGCCCGCCGCTCCCTCCTGGAGCGCCTGCCGTTCCCGGTCGGCTACGGCGTCGAGCTCGGCCTGCTCGTCGACGCCCTGCACACCGTCGGCCTCGACGCCCTCGCCCAGGTCGACGTCGGCGTCCGCAAACACCGCCACCAGGACGGCCAGGCCCTCGGCCGGATGGCCGCCGCCATCTACCGCACCGCCCAACTCCGCCTGGCCCGCGGCCACCTGGTCCGCCCCCGCCTCACCCAGTTCGACCGCGTCGACCAGACCTTCGTCCCCCGGACGACGGACGTCGACACCGAGGAACGCCCCCCGATGACCGACATCCCGGAGTACACGGCACGCCGGGCGGCGTGAGGGTCAGGCGTCGAAGTCGTACTCCAGCACGTAGGCGGACGAGTCGAGGATCATCTCGTTGACCTCGACCGTGCGCCCGTCGGCGGCACTGGCCGTCCGGCTGATGAGGACGACGGGCGTACCCGCCGGAAGGTGCAGACGGCGGGCCTCTTCCGGCGCCGGCATGCGCGACCGCACCTCCTCCCGGAAGCGGGCGGGCCCCGCGCCCAGCTCGGCGAGCCGGGCGTAGACGCCGCCCGGCCCGGTGTCCGGCTGCACGATCGCCGATCCCGCGACAAGGACAGCGGGGAGGAAGGAGACGGACAGCAACACCGGCTTGCCGTCGAGCACGAACCGGCGCCGCCGCACGATCACCGGGTCCCCGGGCGCCAGGCCGAGCTGCTCGGCGACGCTCTCGGTCGCCGGTTCCTCGTCGACCGTGACCTCGTCCACCACGAGGTCACGGCCCGGGACATCGGCCGACCAGACCGACCTCCCCTCGCCCCATTGCTCGCGGGCCAGGCGCGGGACCCCACGGCGCCGGATCGGCCGGAACGCCCGCACGAAGACCCCGGCACCCTTGCGGGCCTCGGCCAGCCCCTCCGAGGTGAGCACGCCGAGTGCCTGTCGCGCCGTCATCCGCGCGACGCCGTGCCGGTCCATCAGCTCGTTCTCCCCGGGCAGCCGGTCGCCGGGCCGGAACTCCCCCTCTGCGATCGCCCGCTTCAGAGCATCGGCGATCCGCCGGTACTTGGGCGACGAGTTCTCCTGTGCGGCCATGGCGACGCATCCCTCCTGGCGATCTCTAGACATCCTAGAGATCTGTTCGAGTGCCACGGCATCACCACCCATCCCAAGAGGCTCAACATCTCTAGAGAACTGAAGTCGACATGACGCCTCCTGCGCGTCCACGCCTGCTTCCCTGGTCGAGTCCGGAGGGGAAGCCCTGCTACCTGCTCTCCGAGGGGACGGCCCGGTCACCCGGCAAGCGGACGCCGTCGAGCGCGCCCAGCTCGCCTCCGCCGAGATCCTGCTGGGGCACGCCCGCGCTCTCCTCCGCGAGGACGGGGCCACCCCGCCCGAAGTGCGCTTTCTGGCCGGTTGCTTGACGGGGGCGCTCGGCGACACGCTGCGCATCTCGCGCAGCAGGGGCGACCGTCTCGGCTGTGGGCATCCGGAACCCGCGGAGGATGAACTCTCGTGGCACCACGCCGCGTTCCGGACGGGCGACGGCTGAGAGGCGCGCCCCCGCCCAGGCCCCTTGGCCGCTTCCGTACGTTTGCGCGGATCTGTGGCGGGTTAGTGTCGCGACATGGTGTCCGAGCGCAGTGCGGCCCCTGTGGGGGCCGAGGTTCTTGTGGCGTCCAATCGCGGGCCGGTCTCGTACGGCCTGGCGGAGGACGGCACGCTCACCGCCAAGCGGGGCGGGGGCGGGCTGGTGTCCGGGCTGTCGGCCATCGGGCCCGATGCTGACGCGGTGTGGGTGTGTGCCGCGCTCGGGGAGGGCGACCGGGAGGCCGTACGGCGGACGGGTGGTGCGCTGGATCCGGCCGACACCGGTGGACAGCGCGTCCGGATGCTGGACATTCCGGCCGAGGTGCAGGCCGCGGCCTACAACGGCATCGCGAACTCCGTGCTGTGGTTCGTCCACCACATGCTCTACCAGACCCCGCTGGAGCCGGCCTTCGACGCGGAGTTCCGGGACCGGTGGGCGGCGTACGAGTCCTACAACCGCGCCTTCGCCCGGGCGCTCGCCGACGAGGCGGCCGAGGGCGCGGCGGTGCTGGTGCAGGACTACCACCTGTCCCTGGTCCCGGGGGTGCTGCGGGAGCTGCGGCCGGACGTGCGGATCGCCCATTTCTCGCACACGCCGTGGGCGCCGCCGGAGTACTTCCGGATACTGCCGGACGACATCGCCGGGCAACTGCTGCGCGGCATGCTGGGCGCCGACCGGCTGGGGTTCCTCACCCACCGCTGGGCGGACGCGTTCCGCGCCTGCTGCGCGGAGGCGGTCGGCGGCATCGGCGACACCGTGATCGGTGTGCACGGGCTCGGGGCGGACGCCGGGTTCCTGCGGGAGCGGTCGGGGCGGCCGGACGTCGACGAACGCCTGGCCGCGCTGCGGGAGCAGATCGGCACGGCCCCCGACGGGACGCCGCGCCGGACCGTCGTCCGGGTGGACCGGACCGAGCTGTCGAAGAACATCGTGCGGGGGCTGCTCGCCTACCGGGAGCTGCTGGCGGACCGGCCGGAGTGGCGCGAGCGGGTGGTCCATCTCGCCTTCGCCTATCCCTCGCGCCAGGACCTGGCGGTCTACCGGGAGTACACGGCGGAGGTCGGCCGGCTGGCCGAGGAGATCAACGCCGAGTACGGCACGGACCGTTGGCAGCCGGTCGTCCTGCATGTGAAGGACGACTTCGCGCGCTCGCTGGCCGCGTACCGGCTGGCCGACGTGGCGCTGGTCAACCCGATCAGGGACGGCATGAACCTCGTCGCGAAGGAGATCCCGGTGATCTCCGAGCAGGGCTGTGCGCTGGTGCTCTCCCGGGAGGCCGGCGCCCACGAGGAGCTGGGCGACGCCGCCCTGACGGTCAATCCGTACGACATCGTCGGCACCGCGCGGGCGCTGGACGCGGCGCTGTCGATGGAGGCCGGGGAGCGCCGCGAACGCACGGCCCGGCTGGCCGCCGCCGCCACGGCGCTGCCGCCGGCGCAGTGGTTCCTGGACCAGTTGCAGGCTCTGAGGGAGACCACCCCCAAGCGAGCCACGTCCTGAGGACTCCTTGACGGCGGCCGGCGAGTCGCGGCGGGCCCGGCCCCTGTCGTCGGGTTCTAGACCTCCCGGCCCTCCCCCAGGTGATCGGCCAGGGCGGCGAGCAGGCCGACGACTCCGGTGGGGCCGTCGACCACCAGGTCGGCGCGGTCGGCGAGTTCGGTGACCTCGTTGCTGCCGCTGCACACCAGGACGCCGTGGAGGCCGTCGGAGCGGAGCTTCTCGACGGCGGCGAAGGCGGCCAGGTCGCCCAGGTCGTCACCGGCGTAGAGGACGGTGGTGGCGCCGGTCTCGCGGATCCAGTCGGCCAGGGCGACGCCCTTGTCCATGCCGGGCGGGCGGAGTTCCAGGACGAGGCGGCCCGGTTCGACGATCAGGCCGTGGCGTTCGGCGAGCGCCGTGAGCGGGCCGCGCAGCTGGTCGAAGGCGCCCTGGGGGTCGGTGGCGCGGCGGGTGTGGACGGCGATGGCGCGGCCGCCCTTGCGCTCGACGGCGGTCTCGACCCAGGTGCCGTGCCAGACGCCGGACGCGTCCAGGACGCCGGGGAGTTCGGCCTGTATGGCGGCGACGCCGGGGTGCGGGGCGGGTGCGTGGACGGTGCCGGTGGCGGCCTCCCAGCGCTCGGCGCCGTAGTGGCCGAGGACGGTGAGGTGGTCCAGGCCCGGTACGTCGGCGAAGCCGCCGAGGCGGACCGCGACGGTGGCCGGGCGGCCCGTGATCACCGCGGCGGCGCGCAGCCGCGGCACCAGGCGGCCGAGGGCGGCGACGGCGCCCTGATGGGCGCGGGCCTTCTCCGGGTCGGGGACGATGTCGGCGAGGGTGCCGTCGAAGTCGAGGGCGACGACGGTGCGTTCGGGGTGGGCCAGCAGCGCGGCGAGGCCGTCGCGGCCGGCGGGGGTACGCGGTGTCGGCAGGGGGCCGGGAGTCGGCTGGGAGTGCGGCGCGGCGTTCGGGGGGCTGCCCATGGCGCCGACCCTACCGGGGCGGGGCGGGCACCGGGGGTAGCTCCCGGCTATCGTCGGCGGGCGGTCCGCCGGGGCATCGGGGCGCGGCGGGCGCACACGTCGGCGGGGGCCCGGCGGGCGCACGCGTCAGCCGGACAGGGCGGGACGGGCTTCGCGCTCCGCCGCCGCGCATCTCACCGGCGGCCGCGGCGGGCGTCGCGGACGCGGCGCAGGCGGTTGATGGTGACCGGGTCGTGGGCGAGGGCGCGGGGGTCGTCCAGGAGGGCGTTGAGGAGCTGGTAGTAGCGGGTCGGGGAGATGCCCAGTTGCTCGCGGACGGCACGTTCCTTGGGGCCGGGGCCCGGCCAGGAGCGGCGTTCGACGGCGAGCACCGCCTCGTCGCGGGCGGACAGGCCGGCGGGGCTCTCGTCCGTACCGCTGCCGACGCCCGGACCCGCGGGGCTCTCGCCGGTGCCGGGGCCGCCGCCCGGACCTGCCGGGCCGCCCGTGCCCTCCGTACCGCTGCTCATCACGCTTCCACGATAAGCGCACGGTCGGACAGGGCCCGGCCGGCCACCGCCGGAGCGGGGCCGGCCGCCGGTCCGGGTGCCCGCGCCGCCTCCGTCATTCGCCGGTGTTGTCCGCCGCGTCCGCCGTGTTCTGGATGTCGGTGAGCACCCCGGCGGGGTTGCCCCTGGGGTCGACCGCGGCGCCCATCTTGGCCTTGACGGTCTTGGAGATGAGCGGCCAGGAGGTCTTGTTCGCCGGGTAGAACTCGGCGTTGGGGAGCTGCTTGAGGAAGCCGTGCAGCTTGGCGTAGGTGTCGTCGGCCTGCATCGCCTCGGAGGCGGAGGTGGTGACCGGCAGCAGGCCGTACTCGGCGGAGAACTTCTCGACGTTCTTGTCGCTGTAGACGAAGTCGAGGAACTTGCCGACCTGGGCGCGGTGGCCGCCCTGCTTGAAGGCCATCATCCAGTCGGCGACGCCCATGGTGTTCTTGGCCTTGCCGTTGGTGCCGGGCAGCTCGACGCTGCCGTAGTCGATGCCCTTGGCCCCGGCCTGCTTCATCAGGGTGGGGTGGCCGTTGAGCATGCCGACCTTGCCGTCGGCGAAGCCCTGGAAGGCCGCCGCCCGGTTCAGCTTGGCCGGGTCGGTGCCGGTCAGGCCCTTGGCGACGAGGTTCTTCTGGAGCCAGGTGAAGGTCTTGACGTTCTCCGGCGAGTCGATCGTGTACTTGCCGATGCTGTCGGTGTAGCCGCCGCCACCGCTGAGCATCCACTGCAGCGTCTCGGCCTGGGTCTCCTCCGGGCCCAGCGGCAGCGCGAACGGCATCGAGACGCCGTGCGCCTTCAGCAGCTCCGCGTCGTGGGCGATGTCGTCCCAGTCCTGCGGCGGGGAGGCGATGCCGGCCTGGGCGAAGAGCTTCTTGTTGTAGAAGAGCCGCCGGGTGCTGGCGCCGAAGGGCATGCCGTACTGGACGCGCTTGTACTCGCCGGCCTCCGCGAGGGAGGGGGTGAAGTCGGCCTGGACGGGGATGGAGAGCAGCTGGTCGGCGCTGTAGAGCTGGCCCTTGGCGGCGTAGTCGGCGTAGGCGCCGATCTGGGCGAGGTCGGGGGCGTGGCCGTCCTTGACCATGTCCTCGACCTTCTTGTCGACGTCCGTCCAGCTGTAGACGTCGACGTCGACCTTGATGCCGGGGTGCTTCTTCTCGAAGGCGCCGGCGAGTTCGTCCCAGTAGTGCTGGGAGCCGTTGGACTTGCTGTCGCCGTAGTCCGCCGCGACCAGTTTGAGAGTGACGTCGTCGCCGCTACCGGTGCCGCTGCCGCAGCCGGTAAGCGTCAGCGTCATGGTGGTGGCGATTGCCGCCGCCAGGCTCAAGTACCGCCGCTGCACCGCTGTTACCGCCCTTTTCCTGAAATCCGTGCTTGCCGGGTCGTGGACCCTGCCGTCTCAGGGGTCCCCCTCCAACGGCGTGAACAGCGGGTTTCCCCCGTGTCCCGTACCGAAGTGTCCCCCGCGCCCTTTACAAGGTCTACACCACCCCCCGGTTCGCGGAAGTACCGGGCCGCGGGCCGCGTCCCGCGCGCGGGCCGGGTCGTTCTCCGCGCGATCCCACCGGTGAGTGGACTAGACCTTTCTGGGCGGATCGCGCGAAACTGTTCCCGTGAGACACGTCATCGCGCTCGATGTGGGCGGCACCGGAATGAAAGCCGCCCTCGTAGGGGTGGACACGGCGCCTTCCGGCGAGGCGTCCGCCGGTCCGCCCGTCCTGCTGCACGAGGCACGCCGCCCCACCGGCCGCGAGCGGGGCCCCGACGCGGTGGTCGAGGCCGTCCTCGGCTTCGCCGCCGAGCTGCGCGACCTCGGCGCGGCACGCTACGGCGCCCCCGCCGCGGCGGCCGGCGTCGCGGTCCCCGGGATCGTCGACGAGGACACCGGCACCGCCGTCTACGCCGCGAACCTCGGCTGGCGGGACGTACCGATGCGGGCGCTGCTGTCCGAGCGGCTCGGCGGGGTGCCGGTCGCCCTGGGCCACGACGTCCGGGCCGGCGGCCTGGCCGAGGGCCGGATCGGCGCCGGCCGGGACGCCG